>JBCBPQ010000187.1:0-14483 GCA_039820645.1 Cyanobacteria bacterium J06633_8
ATATGGATTGGGAGGAAAATTAGCCCCTCAAAACATGGCTCAACAAGAACAAACACAGTTTGTGAGTCAAAACTTAATCGCTTATGAATAAAAATATGTTCGTAGTTGCGCTTCAGCGCCAAGATTTTTGGCGCTGAAGCGCAACTACTAACCTTTAACCTCTAAGTTTTGACTCACAAACTGTGTTTGTTCTTGTTGAGCCATGTTTTGAGGGGCTAATTTTCCTCCCAATCCATATTTCACTAAGCCCATATACTCATAAATCATCATCATTGCTTTTCTGCTTTGAGTGAGATGAGGTACTGGACTTTGGTGCGGAATCACTTCAAATCCGACATTGCGGAATGTTAGTAAAGAACGCAGCATGTGCGGGGGATCTGTAACCAAGATAATTTTTTTAATTCCTTGAGGCATTAACACAGAAGCTGTAAACAAAGCGTTTTCTTTGGTAGTTCTCGAACAGTGTTCTTCGTTAAGAGCTTCTGGTGGTACACCTTGACGTTTTAATTTGTTAACTAGTTGGGTTCCGTCACCAGAGCCGCTAGCGAATATTACAGGCGCTCTTTGAGATTCCCAAAGATTGGCTGCAACTTTAACTCTCGAATCTCTAAAAGCTTCCCCACGTCCTAAAATTACAATCGCATCTGCGGTTTCACCTTTGTCTGGTGGAACAAATGCAACTAAACCTTTGTTGGCAACAGCGGTTGTTAAAGGAAATTGAGCGCTAAAATAAGTTACTAACAATAAAATCCCGAAACCACTCCACAAACGTTTCCAACGAAACCGGGGAGCAATCCAAGGTAAGAAAATTAACAATAATAGTGGCAATACTACTAAAATTGGAGTCATTAGCCAATCGGCGATCGCTGATTTGAATTGGAGCCATTGACTAACAGGACGATGACATAAAGCTGGATCAAGCATTGGTGTTATCTATTAAGAAATATGAATGCTCTTTCTTGCTATGTTAAACTACTTTTTCAATAGAAGTTGATATCCTTTAAACCCTTGCTACAACTATTTTTGAAGGAATACAGCTAATATGTGGGCATTAATTCAATACTTGACAATATGAACTTTTAATGGTTTTGACCATTCGATTTTATAAACCTTATTGCCGTCCGGAAAATGTTGTTGAGTGATATGTTTATTTATGTGATTCAAAATACTTTTAACTTATTCACAATCAACAATTAAAAGAGTTTATTTATGGCAATTCTGAAATTAGAAGATGGTACAGTTTATACAGATTTACAATCTATTAGCGGAGAGTTAGCCCCGTTAAACATTAAACTGGATTATTGGGCGATTGGAGAAAATCAGCAGATAAATCAAAAGCTGTCAAAAGCAAGTTTGGATGATAGTGAAAAAGAAGAAGTATTACAAGGCTTGGACAAATATTTTCAGCAGCTAAAGCAAGAAGCAGGCTATCAAGAAAGGGACTTGATAGTTTTGCATCCGGAAATACCAAATCTAGATGATATGGTGAAAAAATTTGATAGCATACACACTCATGCAGATGATGAAGTACGCTACATCGTTGATGGAGAAGGAATTTTCGGTTTTGTGCGTCCCGATGACAGCCAAGTAGAATTGACAATACAGCCACAAGAATACATTAACGTTCCTGCCGGTTGCGAACATTGGTTTTATTTGACACCTGCACGTCGGATTAAAGCAGTGCGTTATTTCATTGGTAAGGAAGGTTGGGTTCCTGAATATACGGGGAGGGAGAAGGTAATGGGTAATTGGGGATTGGGCATAGGGCATAGGGCATAGGGCATAGGGCATAGCTACTTTAAACTCCTAGCTTTCAACAACTAACAACTAACAACTAACAACTAACAACTAACAACTAATAACCAACAACTAATTCATGAAGCGAATTGTCTTTTGTGATTTTGATGGAACTATTACTGCGGAAGAAACCTTTGTTGCGGTGTTGAAACATTTTGCTCCGGAGGTTTCCCAAAAGTTGATTCCTCAAATGTATGCAAAACAAATAACCTTGCGGCAAGGGGTGAAGCAGATTTTGGCATCTATTCCGTCTTCTCGTTACCAAGAAATGATGAATTATGTTCGCTATAAGCCGATACGTCCGGGATTCTTGGAATTTCTCAGCTTTTTACGACTTCATCATGTTCCTATAGTTATCGTTTCCGCGGGGCTGCGAAATATTGTAGAAGTTGTTTTGGGGGATTTACTCGAACAAATTGATGGTTGTCATGCTGTTGATGTGGATAGAAGTGGCGAATACTTACGGGTAAATTCTAAATTTGAACAAGGTGATGAATTAGTTGCCAAAGTTCAAGTGATAGAAAAGTATCCAGCTGATGAGAAGATTGCTATAGGTGATTCGTTAACCGATTTAAATATGTCGTTACAAGTACCAATGGTATTTGCTCGCGACCGTTTAGCAAAGTATCTAGAGGAACATTCTAAACCGTATATTCTCTGGAATGACTTTATCGATATACGCGATTACCTAGCAGAAAAGTGGAAGTAAGTTTTACCAGAAATGCAAAGTACAACTTTAGCTGACTCACGTTTTAAGTTAATTAATGCTGCATCTAACTTTTACCAACAAGGTTGGATGGTGGGAACTGCGGGAAATCTTTCAACTCGTTTATCCGACGGTAGCTTTTGGATCACAGCCAGTGGATGCTCTAAGGGAGAATTAACGCTTACTGATTTTGTTCGTATTTACCCAGATGGAAGGGTAGAATGTTCAGCTAATGTAAAGCCATCGGCGGAAACATCAATCCATCAATGTATTTATACCTTGTTTCCAGAAGCCCGAGCTTGTTATCACGTTCATTCAGTAGAAGCAAATTTAGTTTCTAACTTGGCTGAAGCGGGTAAATTGCCTTTACCATCATTAGAAATGCTGAAAGGATTGGGAATTTGGCAAGAAAATCCTTGTTGTTTGATGCCTGTTTTTCAGAACTATCTCAAAGTTGAACGTATCGCAGATGAAATTACAAAACGTTTTAAAACTAATCCTCCTAAAATATCAGCTTTATTAATTCGCAATCACGGTGTAACCGTTTGGGGCAAATCCACGGAAGAAGCACGTAACTATCTTGAAATACTTGAGTATATTTTCCGCTACATGGTAGCAGCACGACACATGCATTAAGGAGTTAGGAGTTAGGAGTTAGGAGTTAGGAGTTAGGAGTTAGGAGTTAGGAGTTATATGCTTGTGCTTGCCTAAATATATTAATTTTAAGATGAGTGTTAAATGTTAACTGTTAACTGTTAACTGTTAACTGATAACTGTTAACTGTAGATTGATAGTTGTTAAGCGAATAATGGATAAATGTGTCAACTTCTGGGAATGAATTGCAACGTACCGACTGATATTTGTTTTTCTTTTGAAGGCTTTTCGGCTCGGGGAGGTAAAACTGACGATCATAAAGATGGTTGGGGTATTGCTTTTTTTGAGGGAAAGGGTTGTCGTATATTTATGGATGCTCAGTCTTCGGTTAATTCCCAAATTGCGGATCTTGTGCGACGCTATCCGATTCATTCGACTCATGTAATAGCCCATATTCGTAAAGCAACTCAAGGTGAAATTATTCTCGAAAATTGTCACCCTTTCCGTAGAGAATTATGGGGGAGATATTGGGTTTTTGCTCATAATGGGGATTTGAAAGATTTTGATTTGCCTTTTATGGATTTTTACGAACCTGTAGGTACCACCGATAGTGAAAAAGCTTGCTGTTTAATTTTAGAAAGTTTGAGACAACAGTTTCCAATGGTAAAACCACCTTTAGAACCGTTGCTAGCAGTTCTAAAAAAAATTACTCATAGAATTGCCAAACACGGTACATTTAATTATCTATTAACTGACGGCGAGCATTTTTTTGCTCATAGTTCAACTAAGCTTTGCTATATAGTTCGGAAAGCGCCTTTTGCTGCTGCTCATTTAATTGATGAAGATGTAACGGTGGACTTTAACGAATTAACTCGTCCTAAAGATAGAGTAGCCGTCATTGCTACTACTCCCCTCACGGATAACGAAGTTTGGACGCAAATTCAGCCGGGAGAATTAATCACATTTCTTGATGGAGAACCTGTAATGGAGTCAGGAATTAGGAGTTAGGAGTTAGGAATTACAAGTTATTGAGTAATAATTAGCGGGTAGTGAGTAACGAGTAGTAAGTTAAGGCTTAGGAACTGTGAACTATAATATTTTTGATTTTGGATTCGTAATGATTATTTATTTAATAAATTTTGCCAACTTGCAACACTCTATTATTTCTCGTTTAAACAAAAAAACGCCTCCAGGAAAGCGATACAGAACTAATCTACTTTATTCCCAGAAGCGTTGTTTTTTATTGTTTAACTTTAAATTTTAGAAACGACTGTTTCGACGACCACCACGGAATGAACCTCTGTCTTCACGAGGCTTAGCTTTGTTAACCTTTAGAGTTCGTTCCATCCATTCTGCTCCGTCTAAAGCCTCAATTGCTTTTTCTTCCTCGGCTTCGGATTCCATTTCTACAAAAGCAAACCCTCGGACGCGACCTGTTTCGCGGTCGGTGGGAATCTGAACCCGTTTAACAGTTCCATACTCGGCAAAGACTTCATTTAAATGCTCGTCACGAACCTCGTAGGATAAATTACCAACGTAAATCGACATATTTTAATTGTCTTCTCAATTAATATTGTGTTTCAAGAGACAAGATTATTGGAAAAGAAATAGCTCAATACTTTATGGAAATACCTTTGATACTGAATACCAACTTAATCGTTAATCTTTGGATTCTCACTTTCTATTATAGCATTATTTATCGACTATAGAAATGAATTGCACTAAGTTCAAATATTATTTGGTCGTAAAATAAGATAAATATAATAAAAATATCCATTTAATAAATTATCCTACCGTTTTACTTTAATTCCGAACAAAATCTAGACGGGCTGGCAGCGTAGCTCGGATAATTTATTATTTGCAAGTCCCTTATATTTTTTTTTAATTATTACCATAGTATGTATGAAAATACTTAACAGTTATCAGTGAACGCTCACTGCTCACTGTTAACTGTTAACTGTTAACTGTTCACTGTAAATACTTGTCGCACCAATTAACCATTTCCCAAAGTACGTGTCCTACTGCTTCGGAGGAACGATAACCGTGGGCTTCTGTTGGTAATTCTACCCATCGCACGGTTGCACCCAATCCTTTGAGTGCTTGGTATAAACGTTTGGTTTGCAGGGGGTATGTTCCTGCATTACTGTCGTTTTCACCGTGAATTAATAATAATGGGGCTTTGATTTTGGATGCATGGGTAAAGGGTGACATGTTTATGTATGTATCTTGTGCTTCCCAAAAGTTACGCTGTTCTCCTTGAAAACCAAATGGTGTCAGGGTGCGGTTATAAGCTCCACTTCTAGCAATTCCCATACAAAATAAATCTGTATGAGCTAGTAAATTTGCTGCTGTAAATGCACCGTAGGAGTGTCCGCCGATACCGATATGTTTACTATCGGCAATTCCACGTTTTACTATATAATCAACTGCGGCTTGCGCTCCGGCAATTAATTGTTCTACATAGGTATCATTGGGTTCGTTATCTCCTTCACCAATTATTGGTAAGGTTGCACCGGAAAGTACTGCGTATCCTTGAGTTAACAAGAATAATACAGAAGCACGTGTGGGGCGACTAAAGGTATTTTCGGGTGTGGTTATTTGTCCGGCAAATTTTTTGTCTTTAAATTCTTCGGGATACACCCATAATATCGTCGGTAAGGGACCATCGGTTTCAACGTTATAGTTGGGAGGTAGGTATAGTTTTGCTGATAGCTGGACTCCATCCGCACGTTGATACTGTACTAATTCTTTATGAATTCCTGCTAACTCCGGTGCGGGGTCTTGGTAATCTGTAAGTATCTTTTCATCATTACCATTACGAGAAAACCGTATTAAATTAGCTGGTTCTGTTTTCGACTGACGCACGGTAATTAAGTTTTGTGCTTCATCATCTAAAACGGCGAATATTTCCTCATAGTAAGGGTCTTGGCACTGCCACAATCGCTCGGTTTCGTGAGTTTCCAAATTTAATTTATCTAAAAATGGATATACACCATCGGGGGAGGCACCGCGTCCGCTGAAGTATATACTTTGACCATCTGGTGCGAAGCGTAAAACTTTATAACGATAATCTCCTAATTTCGTTAGTGGTGTTCCTGGGGAATTGTATTTGTCTTCAAAACTGCGGTCAAATATTAATTTTGGTGGCGTTTCTGGATTATTAGGGCAAATTCGCCAAGCTCTGTAACGACGGGTGTCGTACCATTTTTCATAAACTAAGGCTGCATCTGCTTTACCCCAAAGTACGGAATTAAACCGATATTTGCATTTCCATAATTCCGTTGGCGTTGCCGTAAACGGTGCTTCAAGCATAAATAAAGCATCGCGATCGCTAACTTCTATAGTAGGATCGCCTTCATCTAGTGCTTCTACCCAAGTTAATGTAGCTTTAGCATCGCTGCGCCATGATGTGCGTCTTCTGCCTTTACGTACTGCATCGAATTTGATGGAACGTTCTTCATCAAGGGGTAAATTTGCAACTTGATAAACTTGTTTGCCGCTACTATCAATTACATATATTTGCTTGGGAAAACGTGCTGCGGGAACTTGATAAGAAAACGGTTTATGTATGGTAGAAATTAAAATAAAATTACTATCTGGAGAAGGTATTGCTTCGCTAATTAAACAAGGTAAAACTAATTGAGTCCGATTTCCTTCTATAGTGATTTTTTCTAAAGTTGAAGTTAAATAATATTCAAATAATGCCTCGTCGTGAGCATTTTTAAGTAAATTTGTATAGGTGCGAGTCGGTTTTTTGCTACCCAAGTTTTCTTGAATTGAAGGACCACAAGGAATATTAGATTTGACTGGTGCTTCACCGCGAGTTTGAGAGATAAATTTACAAATTAATGTTTCGTCATCAAGCCAACGGTACGGGGTTCCATATGCAGCATTAAGCACTGCTTCCGTTAAACGGTGGGTAGTTCCATCGGCAATTTGCAAAACCCAAAGTTCTAAGCCTGTTTCTTGAGTAAGGGTAAATGCAACTTTTTGACTATCTGTTGACCATTTAACGAAACCAATACGGGAGTTTTCCGGTAGTTCTATTGTTTTAACATTTTCGGGAGAATCTACCGCCTTAATCCTCATACTGTAGTAAGTATTGTGACGAGCGGGGCCATTAGTTTGGGGATTTAAGCGAAAACCGGCGACAGCAACTTCTTCTTCCGCAAGTAAAGCAATGGGGACTAGCTGCGACTGCTCCAACTCCACCATATATTTTCTGTCAGGAGAAATACGAATTTGCGGTGGGGGTGCTGCTTCCAGGATTTGGTTGATGGGTTGCGGTGGTATTTGCCAAGTTTGTTCGGTAGAAGAATTGTTCATTTAGTTGCGTGTAAGTACTTCTTTGACACTCCTCGACTATCAAGGTACGAGGATTCTTGGTTCAACGAAACCACTTAAACTAGATTCCTTGCGTCATCTAGCCCAGAGGTGGGATTCTCCTCAAGCGTTAATTAGGGTATGCCCTACCCTATTCGCATTATTGCGAGTCCTGTTGAGCTTGAAACTGATGGGTTTCAAAATGCTGGTTGTCTAGCCCCTATAAATCTTTTACCCACTGCTAGGATGGAACTAGAAAAATGCAGTAGAACCGCATAGATTTAATTTTCAAGGTTCAGCGCTTTGTCTTTCGACGGCTAGGTTTTTTAAGTGGTTGATTACCTTGCCACTACAATTATTATACCAGAAAAGCCCTCCTACAAGGACGGGGCTTTAAACCCAACATTTCGGTAATCCTAGAACATGAACAAAAGTTGCACAAATACTATTTATTTGAGAGATAGTACGAAAAATAGATGGCTGTTCTTATCTAAAATCATTAAGTATTTTTTCTATTGTTATTAGATATCTATCTATCTAATAATATATTTATCTATCAGCTTTTTGTCGCACTAAATAATCTTGATAAATAACATTTCTAAGTAAAAACACGGTTTTTTTACAATGAAAAATTTTAAGCTTTACTAATTGCTATATTGACATATGTTATATATGGAACATAAATATATTGTAAATTATATTTTACGAAGTTTGGTTTTCAGTAATTATATCTATAAATTTATTAATCTTGAAAAGTATGATAACTGACTCAAATATTTTAGATGCTCAAATTCAAGAGCAATTAGAGCAGCAAAAAGTACTCTTTTGTGTAATTAAATTAATTCAACAAACCTTAGATTTACAAACTATTTTTCAAACTACTGCAACTCAAATACGTCAGTTACTAAAAGCTGACAGAGTCGCTGTATTTAAATTTGATATTGAAAATGATTGGGAAGGGGAGTTTGTTTCAGAAGATGTTTCACCAGGTTGGGATTCGGTTATTACAAAGAAAGTCCACGATTGTTGCTTTGGGGAACAGTTTGCGATTCATTACCAAGAAGGTAGGGTGCAAGCAGTTGCTGATATTTATGCAGCTGGTTTGAGTGATTGTCATGCTGAGATTTTGGCTCAGTTTCAAGTTCGTGCAAACCTTGTTATTCCACTACTGCAAGAAAATGTTTTGTGGGGTTTGCTTTGCGTACATCAATGCAGCGATACTCGTAATTGGAAAGAATCGGAGATTGAATTTATTCGGTTAATTGCCGAGCATTTTACTGTTGCTATTCAACAAGCTGATTATCTTAAAAGATTAGAAGTCAAGAGGATGAAGCTGACTCAAGCGGCTCAACGTGACAAAGTAATTACTCAAATTGTTAATAAAATTCGTAGAAAACTCGATATTGACAGTATCTTTCAAACAACAACTCAAGAACTTCGAGAATTAATCCAAGCAGAGCGCGTTGCTATTTTTCGTTTTAATTCGGATTGGAGCGGTAATTTTGTTGCTGAATCTTTTGCAGAAGGATGGACTCCTTTAGTTGGTATTCAACCTGCAATTAACGATACATATTTACAAGAGACTCACGCTGAACGGTATGCTCGCAATCAAGCATTTACTGTTGATGATATTGATAAAGCTGGATTAGATGAATCTCATGTTGCTCTTTTAAAACAATTTCAAGTAAAAGGCAAGGGGAATTCGTTTGGGAAAGCGTAGCTCCCGAATGGGATTCTGTTGTTTGTGCGAAAGTTTACGACCATATTTTTGAAGACAAGTTTGCGCTTCACTATCAACAAGGCAGAATACAAGCAGTTGCTGATATTTACGCAGCAGAATTGAGCGATTGTCACCAGCAAATATTAGATCAATTTCAAGTTCGTGCTAATTTGGTTGTTCCTTTACTTAAAGGAGAGAATTTATGGGGTTTATTGTGCGTGCATCAATGCGGTAATCCTCGTAATTGGGAACAAGAAGAAATTGAATTCATCCGTCAAATTGCGGATAATTTAGGAGTTGCTTTACAGCACAATCAAACTTTATTAGAAGCTCAATATCAAGCAGAACAGCAAAAAGTATTAACTAGTATAATCACCAGAATTCGCGAATCATTAAATTTAGAAACAATTTTCACAACTACCGTTACTCAAGTACGCCAATTGCTTAAAGTTGATAGAGTCGGTATTTTTCGTTTTGATACAACAACTGATTGGGAAGGAGAATTTATTTACGAAGATGTAGCCGATGGTTGGACTTCAGCTATTGCAAATAAAGTTTACGATCGCTGCTTTAGCGAAAAATTTGCTCCACTTTATCAACAAGGTAGAGTCAACGCGATAGGTGATATTCGTCAAGAGGAATTTAAGCACTGCTACCTACAGATTTTAGAAAAATTCCAGGTTCGTGCTAATGTTGTTGCTCCCTTACTACAAGAAGGTGAATTATGGGGATTGCTCTGCATACATCAATGTAAAAATCCTCGTAACTGGCAATCTTCAGAAGTTGAATTTATCAGCCAAATTGCCGAGCAGCTTAGTATTGCTTTAAAACAAGATTTGTATTTAGAACAAGTTCAGACGCAAGCGGTACAGCTAGCAGAAGCCACCGAAAGAGAAAAAGCTATGGAGCGGCAAAAACTTCTGGCTGAAACGGTTGATAAAATTCGCCAGTCACTTGATATTAAAACAATTTTTAAAACTACTACTCAAGCAGTACGAGAATTGCTAGAAGTTGAACGAGTTGCAATCTATCGCTTTAATTCTGATTGGAGAGGTAAATTTGTTGCAGATTCATTTAAAGATGATTGGAAACCCGTTATTAATACAAAACCAATTGTTCAACCTACATTTGATGATGACGATGATAATTTACCCCGTAACGAAACCTTTGTTCCTATATCCCAAGGTGAGAAATTGTGGGGGCTATTAGTTGCTTATCAAAACTCGCAACCCCGCTACTGGAAAGATGAAGAAGTCAACTTACTTGCACAAGTTGGTACTCAATTAGGAATCGCAATTCAGCAAGCTGAATTACTCGAAAAAACTAAAATTCAAGCCACAAAACTCGCTCAAACTTTAGAAGAATTACAGCAAGCTCAAGCCCAGTTGATTCAAGGTGAAAAAATGGCTGGTTTGGGACAATTAATAGCTGGAGTTGCCCACGAAATAAATAATCCTATCAGCTTTATTTATGGTAATCTAAATTATGTTAATCAATACGTTGAAGATTTATTAAAAACAGTCATTCTTTGTCACCAAAATATTTCAATTTTACCAGCAGATATTCAAAATCATATTAATGAAATAGATTTAGATTTTATTATTTCCGATTTACCGAAAACACTTCAATCAATGCAAGTAGGAGCAGAGCGGATTAGTGAAATTGTCTTGTCACTGCGGAATTTTTCACGTAAAGATGAATCAGATTTCAAACCAGCAAATATTCATGAAGGATTAGACAGCACTTTACTTATCTTAGGTCATCGATTAAGTTCGGATGACGAATCTCCAGGAATTACGGTAACCAAAAAATATAATGAATTACCGTTAGTAGAATGCTTTCCGGCTCAGCTAAATCAAGTGTTTATGAATATTTTGAGTAATAGCATTGATGCACTAGAAAAAAAATTTGCTGCATCATCTACAAAGTCTTCTAAATTAGCTTTGAATATTGAAATTAGTACCGAAGTAGTTAATGATAAAGTGATAGTCAAAATTGCCGATAACGGTTGTGGGATACCAGAAGAAATTCAAAATAATATTTTTGACCCTTTCTTTACTACAAAAGACGTAGGTAAAGGTACGGGATTGGGATTACCTATTTGCTATCAAATTATAGTGGAAAAACATCACGGTACAATTCAATTTTCTTCCCAACTAGAACAAGGTATGGAATTTTTGATTGAGTTGCCAGTTAAAGCTGTTATTTGAAACTAATAAACTAGATTTGTACAAGCAGGAATTTTTCTAAGCGAAACCGATGTCTCGACGTAGCACTGCTACGTCTCAAAAAATGTGACATCATAACGTAAGTCTTAATTAGCGCATATTAACTACTTTTGCCGAATTTTTCTGTTCTCGTCGTTCTTGCAAAGCTTTATCAATCAATTTTGCAACCAACCAAGAAACCGAACGCTCGTCTTCTTCTCCCCATTCTTCTAGTTCTTTTTTCCACTCGGGAGGAATATAAGCAACTACTCTATCTAAATTTGTTTTACCACCCATAGCAAGTTTATATCCGCTGTTTTTTAATTTTAGGATACAAGCAATAAGCTAGTCCACGCTGTGCTAGCATAGCATAGCATCTCTAAACAGAATTTGATTTAAACAAACATAAATATGAACAATCAAAATTTGCTTTCTATAGGTGGAAATAAAACACAAAATAAGAAAGGACTTGTCTTACTTTCGTCTAGGGAGTTGGATAAAATGCGCGTTGTCGGGAAGCTGGCAGCAAATCTTCTTAATCATCTCGAACCGATGGTGCAACCGGGAGTGACTACGAAGGAATTGGATGATGAAGCGGCTCGTTTTATGAAAGCAAATGGTTCAATTAGCGCCACTATCGGTTATGCTCCTCCCAATCATCCACCTTATCCAGGTCACGTTTGTACTAGTGTTAATGAAGTTGTTTGTCACGGAATTCCCAATTCAAAGCAAGTTCTTAAGGAAGGGGATATCATCAATATTGATGTTACGCCAATTTTAGATGGTTATCACGGAGATACTTCTAGAACCTTTTTGGTGGGGAATGTATCGGATAAAGCTAAAAAGCTAGTTGAAGTTACGAAAGAATCGATGATGCGGGGGATTGCCCAAGTCAAACCCGGTGGCAGAATAGGCGATATTGGTGCAGCAATTCAGGAATATGCTGAAGCAAACGGTTACTCGGTGGTAAGAGACATGGTTGGGCATGGTGTTGGCAGAGTGTTTCATACAGAACCCCAAGTTCCTCATTATGGTAAGCGAAATACCGGAATGAAGTTGCGGAAGGGAATGGTGTTTACTATTGAACCGATGTTGAATGAAGGTACTTATAAACTAAAGTTTCTTAAAGATGGTTGGACTGTAATTACCCAAGATAGAAAACTTTCGGCTCAGTTTGAGCATACCGTTGCCGTGACAGATGATGGTGTAGAAATTTTGACTCTTGCTTGAATTGTGGTAAAAAACCCCAATTTAGGGAGACGTAACAGTGTTACGTCTCTACATAGGTTTGATGTGTTGTCTAAAAAAACGATTATTACTTAAAACAGCGTAATCGGAAGCAACCCCGATCAAAAATTTGGTAGGAAGACTGCGTAATTCTGCTTTGATTGCCTTGGGATTGGGATTTGCTCCTGTAGCAGCGATGGGTTGGTATTGGCAAAACAATCATCTGCTGTGGTTATCGCTGGTATTTTGTATGGCAACATTAATAGTGGCTCTGGGAGTATAGATTCCCCGAATGCAGAGCAAGCAGTAACTGATGGGGAATTGGGGATTAGTAATTGGTAATTGGTAATTGGTAAACTCAGAAAGTTGTTAAAAATCTTTTAAAATGCCGCAGATGACTTTCGAGCAATATCAACAGCCGAAAAGCAATTGGTGGAAAAATTTTATTGCTGTGGTTGCAGTTGTTAATCTTATATTAGTGTTATTTGATTTTAGCTATATTCCTTTTAGGGATTTTTATTTAAAGCATATTCCTGCTATTACTGTTTATGATTCGGTTAAAAATATAGAACCCCATCCGGTTACTCAACGTTATCTAAATACGGTTGATTTATTAGAAACCCATCTTCAGCAAAATAGTTTACAAGCTAATTCAACCGCTTCAATATTTACTAGCTTACGACAACAAAGTATCAATATACTTACGGAAAATCCTTTTGCATCAGCGAATAAATTGAATACATTTGCTAAATTAAACCGACGAATGGAGTATCAAATGGATACTTTATCGGCGAGAAAATCTTTTACTGAGTTTTGGACTGAAGATTATTTTAATCAAATTGGAATTGAAGAGGCATTATCTTTCTTTGATAGTAAAATTCGTCCGCTATTAGAATTTAACTATTACCGCGTTATTGATGAAAACGGTCTATTTATCGATAAATTTTGGTTAATTGATATTGGATTTGTTGTCTTTTTTATTCTTGAGCTTTTAGCTAGAACTTTCTGGGTGTCTCGACAGCAGGATAATATAAGTTGGTGGGATGCTATTTTAAGAAACTGGTACGATGGATTATATTTATTACCGAAATGGCAATGGTTGAGAGTTGCTCCTGTTGCGGTAAAATTGCATAGATCGAGCTATATAAATACCGAACGAATTTTAGAACAAGTTACCTACGAACCTGTTGTTTATTTAGCGAATCGCGTATCAATGTTTATCATGGTGCGTTTAATCAATCAAACTCAAGAAGCAGTCGAATCTGGAGACGCAGTACGTTCTTTATTCAAACCAAAAGAATACTTAAAAGTTGGTGAGGTTGATAATTTTGATGCAATTACCGACCGCGTACTAAAATTAGTTATCTACAGAGTTTTACCAGAAATTCAGGCAGATGTAGAAGTATTTTTACAACACAGTCTGAAAAAATCTTTGAAAGAATCAACTTTTTATCGAGTATTGAAGAATATACCCGGAATTAATCTGATTCCGGCAGAAATTAGCGAACAGTTAGCAGATTATATTGCTGACACTGCTTATGAAATTTTAGCTTCTTCCTATGCCGATACCCAAGGGCGCTTACTCTTTGATAATTTAACCGATAATTTTCGAGTAGCTTTACGCAAACAACTTCAAGATAAGCAGCTTCAACAAGAATTGCAGCCGTTGATTTCCGACTTATTAGAAGAATTAAAGCTTAATTACCTTCAACGTGCTAAACAAGATAACCCCGAAGCAACCATGAGTGAAGCAATGAAAATCAACGAGCAGTAGCATGACAGTTCGTATTCCACCAAATAATAAGAGGTAAAGTTCGTAGTTGCGGGGGAGGGCCCAAAAAATTTGGGCTGAGGCCCAAAGAACGAAAGGGTTTAAAAATTGAAAAAGAAAAAAAAAAATGAAAAAAAC
>JBCBPQ010000188.1:0-14382 GCA_039820645.1 Cyanobacteria bacterium J06633_8
ATCAATGATAGTTGTTAGTTGATAGTTGATAGTTGTTAGTTGATGGTTGATGGTTGATAGTTGATAGTTGATCGACCACACTTCGCTTCAGAGAACAACTTACGGTGAACGGGTGAAAGTTGCTGGTTGTTAAGTGTGAGGGATTAATAATTAGAATTTAGGACTAATAAATTATAATTTTCTAACTGCGAAGATAGCAATTATAAATTCATAATTATCTACTAACCATTAACCACTAACCACTAACCACTAACCACTAACCACTAACAACTAACCACTAACAACTAACCACTAACAACTAACCACTAACAACTAACCACTAACAACTAACAACTAACTTTTATTTAGAATCTGGAATTATCGGCGCTCCATCTCTTAAGTTGAGAATGCCGGAAACAATAATTCTTTCTCCCTGCATTAACCCTTCCAAAACTTGATAATTATTACCCCGAATATTACCTAATTTAACGCGCTTCTGTTTAGCTATGAAATCTGGATTTTCTAGCGATGAATCCGGCTTTTTGGCAACATATACAAAAGTTTCTCCAGCTAAACGCACTACTGCCGTTGCTGGTATTAATACACCAGGGCGGCGCTGCCAAATTACTCTCGCACGAATGTATTCGTCTGCCCTTAATTGATTCTTTTCGTTCTCAAATAATGCTTTAATCAGTATTGATTGAGTATTTTGATTGACATTAGGGGAGATGAAAAATACCTGACTCCTGCCTAAAATTGTCCCTTGGTTATCAACTAACTCTATAGGCATTCCTTTACGTAATTCTGACGCACGCTCTTGAGGTACCGATATTTCAACTTGTAAAGGATTATTTTGAGTAATAGTAGTTAGCTGGGAAGATGTATTCACGACATCACCAAGCTTGATTCGCAAGTCGCCAACTTGTCCGGCAATGGGAGCGGAAACTGTATAATATTGAAGCTGGACTTGTTGCTGTCTGGTATTTGCTTGAGCTTGTTGTAATGCTTTTTCAGATCGACTAATTGAAGCTTGTTGCGCTTGAATTTGAGCATCAATTGCATTTAACCTCGCTTTTGCTGTAGCAAGCCTGTTCCCATACTGCTGCCTAGTTTGTTGCGATACCGCCCCTTGGGTTGCCAACCTCTTATATCTTTCGTACTCCTGCTGATTCAAATTTACATCAGCAATATTAGACAATCTCTGGGCTTGCAAAGATTTCAAAGTCGCGATCGCGTTTTGTAATTCAGAGCGAGCGGCTTGTGCTGCTGCATCTACACTGTTAACTGCTGCTTGTTGTTGCCTCGAATCAATTTGCATAATCGCCTTGCCAGCTTGCACTCTATCCCCAGAATTCACAAAAATCTTGTCAATCCTACCTTGTGTTTGAGGCTGGAGAGTTACCGAACGTCGCGATTCCAATCTGGCAATGTATTCATCTCTGTCTTCAATTATCCCTTCTGCTACTGTGGCTAATTTTACCGGTACTTTTCTAGCTTGAGGATTTTGTCCGGCTGGCTTTTGCTCTCCTCCAGACATCATACGCAACGCCACAAAACCACCACCTCCTAACAGAAGTAGTGCAAGCAATAACCAAAACCACCATCGTTTTTCACGAGGTGGTTCGGGAGGTTTTTCTAGTTGATTTTCGTCTTCTGCAATTAGAATTTCTGGTGGTAGAGATGTCATGATTTACTACGGAATTACACAAAGAAATCAATCCGTAAATGAAGCTTTAAATATATTCTTCATAGTTACATTCTTGACTTTATTTTTGAAACGAAAAGAATATTTACTACTTTACAGATTTTTTACCTTCCCCTTGAGGATCGCGTCGATCGGATTTAAAACAAATTATATTAATGAGTGATTTCATAAAGATAAGAGCATAAATCACCTAACTTACAATTAGTCTGAACACTTATGCGTATTTTTATATATCTCAATCCAATATACACTCTAAATCTTAAATGCTTACTCTATCCAAAGGTGAATAGTATTAAAAGTCTACAATAAACTTTTACAGATGTCTTTTTTTATTGTTGCAGAAAATATTCTTATTTTGTTTAAATTTTGAACAATATTTCTATAGTAAACGATTATACATAAATACCATCTTAGGATGGTTGTAATATTAACATATTTATGATATCTATATTTTTGATCAATTTGAGAGATTCGACTAAGTATAGTTTTTAGCCTTCAAATAAAGTTTGAGCGTTTTTGTCATGAATAAGATGAGTCATTGTGCTTTGAGTCATTGATTTACCTTACTTTATTTGCAATCTCCAACATATGTTATTATTATGCGGTCAAGAAAAAAATGAATAAAACATATCAAATCAAAATACATTTTCCATCGCCATTAAGTCGCAAAAGTTTAAGAATAAAAGCAAGGTAGCTTCTTTTGCAGAAATTTGGGAATGTAGTGAAACTGGAGAAAAATTCCTCCATAGCTCTGTCCAATTTATGCCAGGGGATACTATTGCTGATTTTGGTATTAAAGCTCATTTGGAAAAGCCAAATTATTTAACAGTCCAAATAGATGATACAGAACATATTTTACTCGAACCAGAGTTTTTACAATATATCAATCATAGTTGTGACCCAAATGTTTTTTTTGACACTACAAACATGGTAGTTACCTGTTTAAAAACAATTGAGGTTGGTGAGGCAATGACATTCTTTTATCCATCAACAGAATGGTCTATGGCACAAGGATTTGATTGTTTTTGTGGAAGTGAAAACTGTCTGAAGAAAATTCAAGGAGCCGCACACTTGTCTCCAGATATTATCGATAACTATAGGTTCTCCGAACATATAAGAAAAAAACTAGAATTTAGAGATTACAAAAGATTTTCATAAGAATAAGAAAGTAGAAAAATCAAATGATTGACAGCTAGCAAGTAAGAAAGCTGATGTGCAGCTAGGTTGAATAACACAAAAACATTCTTCTTATTCTAGTGCGGGCATCCTGCCCGCGTCTCATATACAAATGAAATACGCAACAGCTTAGTTAGATGGCAAGCAAAAATCCAGTTTTGAGTCAGTTAACTATTGGCTCTACCTACAACGAACTTTTTAATAGAGAGATTATTGGCAGAGTAAAAACTTTTCAAGCCTCCTATCCACAAAAAAAAATCTATATGATGGCGTGGGGTGACACCAGTCAGCCATTACCGCCAAAAGTAGTTAGAGCTTTAATTGATGGCTCAACAAAGTTAGGAAATTTCAACACTTATACAGGTTATGAAAATATTAATGGTAATCCAGAACTGAAAAAGGCTATTTGCCATAATTATTACCAAAAAAAGCTCAATATTAAGCTTGATACTTCAGAAATTTTCATTAGTGACGGAGCACAATCATCTTCAGCGAATCTCCAAGAACTTTTTGGTTTAGATAATTCTGTTGCCCTGCAAAACCCTACCTATCCTTCTTTTATTGAGGGAAATTTATTAGCAGGAAGAAGTCAATTTATTCAGCTACATTGTAACGAACAAAATAATTTTGTACCAGAACCTCCCAAACAAAAAGTAGATTTAATTTATTTGTGTTTTCCTAATAATCCTACGGGAGCAGTTGCCACAAAAGAACAACTTAAAGTCTTTGTTGACTATGCTAGAAACCATCAAGCTGTAATTATTTTTGATGCAGTTTATAGCTGGTTTGTTGATAACCCGAACATTCCCAGAAGTATTTATGAAATCGAAGGTGCAAAAGAATGTTGCATAGAGATTAATAGTTTTTCCAAAATTGCTAACTTTACTGGTTTGAGGTTAGGTTTTACTGTAGTTCCCCATAGTCTAACAATTGAAAATACTGCATTTGGAGAACTAAATCAAATGTGGAGCATTAGAAATTCAATTAAGTTCTGGGGAGCTTCTAATTTAGCCCAACAAGCTGGCATTGCGGTATTATCCGAAGAAGGGCAAAAAGAATGTCAGCAAAATATTGACTATTATTTAACTAATGCTTATCTTCTCCGAAAAGCCTTATCAAACCAAGGTTTCAATTGTTTTGGCGGCACAGATAATCCTTATATCTGGCTCAAAGCACCAGGAACAATGACATCTTGGCAATTGTTTGAGATACTATTGCAGGAAAAAGGTATTGTTGGTATTCCTGGTTATTTGTTTGGTAAAAGTGGAGAGGGTTATTTACGTTTGAGTGCTTTATTAAGTCAAAAAGAAGTAGAAGAAGCTGTACAAAATAGAAACTAATTAATTAGATAAAATATAAACAATGGCAGTGCTACTAATTGGAGAAATAGATCCTACAGATACTTGGTTTCTACAATTCATTGCGGAATTAAACAAATCTATGCCTAATATGGATTTGCGAGTTTTCCCTGACTGTGGAAAGTTTGAAGATGTAGAGATTGCCTTAGCATGGAAACCTCCACTAGGAGCATTGCAAAAATTTTCTAATCTGAAATTGATTATTTCCTTAGCAACTGGTGTTGATCATATTTTAAGAGATCCAAATTTACCTCAGAATATCCCAATTGTTCGTCTTATTTCTCCTGCTCAAACATTACAAATGGCTGAATATGTCAACTTAGCTGTTGTATTTTTTCAGAGGAGATTACTTGATTATCAACAATTACAGAAAGTGCAACAATGGGAATATTTGCCCATATGCAATGCGAAATCATTTACCGTGGGAATTATGGGTTTGGGTGCTTATGGCTTAACTGTCGCTAAAAGACTTCAAGATAATGGCTTATCTGTTAGAGGATGGAGTCGAACCCCCAAAGAGATTGAAGGAATTGAGTGCTTTTATGGAAGAGAGCAACTGAGACTTTTTTTAAGTGCTTGTCGCGTACTTGTGTGCTTGTTACCGATAACATCAGAAACTGAAAATATTCTTAATACAGATACATTTTCTGCATTGCCTCAAGGAGCTTACTTAGTTAATGTTGCTAGAGGAAAGCATTTAGTAGAAGCAGATTTATTGAGTGCATTAGATTCTGGTAAGGTTGCTGGAGCTTTTCTAGATGTATTCTCCATTGAGCCATTGCCAAGAGATCATCCTTTTTGGTTTCATCCCAAAATTATAGTTACTCCTCATATTTCTGCTGCTGGTATACCTAGTGAGTTTGCAGACCAAATTATTAATATTATTAATAATTTTAAAAGTGGTCAGCCATTGGTAAATTTAGTTGATTTAAATAGAGGCTATTGAACAATTTTTAATTTTAATTATAACCTTTCAAACAAAAGGTAAATTTCATGTTTTTGCTTTCTTAAAACTTTAACGGTAACAGTTACGATAAAATAACAACCTCAAGTCTTATTCTTCATAAACTAAATACCAAGGGATAATTTCTCCATCGTCTTGATGATACAAAACGCGCTGATACTTTTTGTGTGTAGTATCATCATCTGTCCACCCTTTAAATTGAGAGATTGATTTACGCAATTCTGTAGGAAACATTTTCTCATTAGCAATTTGATTGACTGGAAACAGAGGATTCTGCCTAAAGAACCTTGCTAGTTTCAGTTCTTTACAGAAACCCATTATCTTTTTTCCCTTTGCTATTCTAGGTATGTTATCCGTTAATTCTGTAACTATAGATGCTCTGTCTTGTTTTTGAGCCCAGACAGTTCCTAACTCTACATAAGCTGTCTCTTTGGCTGATTTTTTTAAGTCATGCCAAGTAACAACACTGCCTACAATTTCATTATTTCTAACAACAAAATGACTACAGCCATTTTCAAACATTTCCCATAATATTTGTTCTGTTATGCGGTACAAATCTATTTCAGATTCCTCCTTTAGTTTTTCGATAAGTGCCGATAACATATCTCTTCGAGGCAATTCTCTCATTTGATGCCTAATTAGTTATTTTATCTTTTCCAAGAAAATTAGTTGATTTTTAAATTGGTTAATAAAAATAGGTTAGGCTGAGCTTACACCGATAGCTGGAGCTACGATCGAGGTCAAACCCAAAAAATTAACAAACATTATTGTATTTTACTGCATTATACCTAACCTACAGATTGTAATTAAAAAAATTAGTTAACGCTAACTTTTTCTTTGGTCATACCATCTGTTTTAACTTCAGAAACTTGAATATGAGCTTCTAAGAACCAAAGTCTCTTATCAATGGTACGAGAAATTTCAACGTAAAGGTCGTTGGTATCTTGATCGTTTAATTCGTCAGCTTTAGCAATAGCTTCTCTCAAATGCTTCGCATATGCTGCAAAACGCTCAACTAAAGCTGTTACATGTTCCTTTCCATCCAAAATATCGGTAGGATATTCGGGCAAAATGGAATTAGCAGCAGCCATACGAACTGTACCACAAGCATATCCAGCTAAAGCGGTGATACGCTCGGCTACCATATCAATATACTCTTCTACTTCACCTGCAATTTCGTCAAACATTTCATGAAGCTGATAAAAATCAGTTCCTTTTACATTCCAATGTGCTTGTTTGACTTGGCTTTTGAGATCTGCTGTAGCTGCCAAGGTTTGATTTAGAAGTGTTACAACTTGGCTTCTAACATTAGCAGGAATATCAATATGAGATGGGTAAAGACGTGATGTTAGGTTTCCGTTTGCGTCACTCATGATAAATTTATTTTTCTTCTGACAGGCATATTTGTAGTTTACAAGTAGAATTTTTTTTCAATAACTCTCTATCGACTTAGTTATTCAAAAAACAAAACTTTCTATCGATAGAGGGAATAAATGCTTATGAAGGTTATATCTGAGAAAATATAGGAATCTTTTTTGATTTTTGAAGGGCGATCGCGCACTACCTTAGAGGATGTAAGGATGGGTTATAAATAAAACTTGTAAATCTGGATATCCCCCTAAATTACCTGCTAAAAAAGGAGACTTTAACCCTTACAAGAGCTAAAAAATATACTTTTAGTCTCATCCTCTGAGAGGATGTTTTGAAAGCTAGAAATGATAGTCAATACTTTTGATATCCCCCTAAATCCACCGCTAAATTGGGAGACTTTAACCCCCCTTTTTAAGGGTGGAAGGGGGGATCATCCCAGTTTGGGGATAAAAACTATACTTTCCAAATATCCTCTTAGATAAATAATTCTTTATACTAATAAAGCTCTCCATTGCCAATAACCAATAACCAATAACCAATTCCCATGAACTATCAAGTTATCTACGACGGCAACTGCAATCTTTGTGTCACCCTAGTACAAATTTTAGAAAATTTAGATAAAGGTAAAATGTTTAGCTATATCCCCATGCAAGATGAGGAAACACTGCAAAAGTGGGATATCACATCAACTGATTGTGAATTGGGGATGATTTTAATAGATGCAGATGAACCAAAAAAACGCTGGCAGGGTAGTGCAGCAGCAGAAGAGATTGGGCGGTTATTGCCAGCTGGCAGTATTTTTGTTGATGCCTATCGCGCTCTACCAGGATTAAAATGGGCTGGGGATAGATTCTACGAACAAATCCGCGACAACCGTTACACAATTTTTGGCAAGCGCGACAGTACCTATAAATCAGCTTATTGTAGCGACGGTAATTGTAAAACTAACCAGCAAAACTAATTAATCGTTTTTAATTTCCGCATTGCTGTTAAAAACTTCCAAAATTTGCCGACAAAAGTCTTTTAGCTTGTCTTGTTTGTCTTCAGAAGGTTCAAGATTACCGACAATACGCCAGTTGTCTACCGTAGAAAGTCGCCATTGTTCGCCGCGATGATCGAATCCAGCGACTTCTACACCAATTGCACGACGTAAACCGTTAATGGGATCTTCATAAAAACGTATTTGAGTCAAGATACTGCGACTTTGCCAGGATTTACTGACACCGGGAAAGTGGAAACCAATATCAATGGAATCTGGATCGACTAATTCCATTGTTTGTTCGTCACTTCTCCAAGGTTTAAGATCGGACTTTGCATCGGGAAACTCAAATTTAAACAAATTAACCACCGCAGCAATTTTGCTAGCAAATTCCAGATTTGTTGCCATCTCAGATGCGTTCACGAAAATACTCCCCTTTGTAATTTAGAGGCTAATGTCAAGAAGGTTACGATTATTTTGTAAACGCCAAAACGCTTACCTTATTAGTGTTTCAGCTTATCAAGCCTCTTTAGATTAAAGCAACGATAAAATCCTACTTTTTATTTTGATATCGTAAATGGGACAAATTAGGAAAACCCTCCTCAGACTAAAATGAGCGCAGTTTTAGCTCATAAATATAAATTATTTAGGAATACAGTTTTATACCTCACCCCGCCCTACGGGCACCCTTCTCCTTACTAAGGAGAGGGGAAGGGGGTGAGGTTTCGAGTGGATTGGATTCAACGGAAAACTGCTATATAAATTATTTAGGTTCATGATACCTAGTATGTAAAATTAACGAAAAAATTCAAAATTAATTCACATTTGACTTTTAAATTATCCAAGCTTCTGAATCTATTTGTTGATTTAAGTCGGTCAGCCTAATTAAATATAAAATAAGCTCGGGCTTCCCTCTCCCTTAATAAGGAGAGGGATTGAGGGTGAGGTTTCATATTTAATTTTACCTAGTAACTTACTAACAGACGACTAACATGAATAGTAGTGTGATTTATTTGTCAAATTTTATTGGAATTTTATTTTATCAACCCACTCAAAGTCTCAACTAAAACTTTATTCTCTTCATCGGTACCTACAGCAATTCGCAACTTATCTTCTAATCCTTCCTGTTTAAAATATCTAATCAAAATACCTTGTTCTTTCAATTTTAAATATAAATGTTCGGCATTTCCTTGACTAGGCTGGACTAATAAAAAATTAGTTTGAGAATCCCAGACTTTAAAACCTAATTTTTCCAAATCTACCGATAGCTGTCTCCTCGATATTTTAACTTTTTCGGCACAACTATTTTTATAATTTTGGTCGCGCATGACAGCAGTACCGATAGCGCAGGCTATAGCATCAATATTGTAGCTATCTTTAATTTTATATAAACCCTGTAGTAATTTTGGATTGGCAATTCCGAAACCCAATCTTATTCCTGCAAGGGAATATCCCTTCGATAAAGTACGAATAGAAATGACATTATCAAACTCTTTAACTACAGATAGGGCATCACTAGAAGCAAAATCACAATAAGCTTCGTCAATTACCAATACACCAGATAATCTTGTTGCTAATTCTCGCAAATCTTCTACTGGTACAACATGTCCAGATGGGCTATTAGGAGTAGCGATAAATGTTACAGCACCATTCACTTTTACTAACTCTTCTATAGGTAATTTATAGTCTTCGGGATAATCAATTTCTACTGTCTGGGCTGGCTGCATTTCTACCAAGGTGCGGTAAAGCACATAAGTAGGCATCGGATAAACAACTTTTCTATCAGCATCAGTACAAGCTCGAATTACTAAATTCAGTACTTCATCGCTACCGTTACCAACAATAATCCAGTCAGCAGGAACACCTAAAACTTCACTAACAGCATTCCGAAAATCGGTAGCAGATGAATCTGGATATCGTCGTAACCATTCCCAATCAAAGTTTTGCAATACATCTTTCACCTTTGGGGAAGGAGGATAAGGATTTTCGTTACTGTTAAGTTTGATTATTTTGCTATCCGATTTTGGCTGCTCCCCTGGGATATAGCCAGTCATTGCATCAATTTCAGCACGGAAAAAGCTAGTCATTTCAGTTATCAGTGAACAGTTATCAGTGAACAGTTATCAGTGAACAATTATTATTTATCATTCAAATGAAAATTGCTTGTAAGTAAATTATGCATGAATATAGTCCCCAATGGATTGCGAATTTCTTCGATGATTACGGTGAAAAAGAATGGGAGCGTTTGCTTAAAACACCAACTCAAGAAGTGAAGCTGTTTATTCACGGTTATTATTTAGAATCATATATCCCTCTCAAACCAGTAAATATTCTCGAATAAATTCAACCACGCCTTCACCTTCTTCTTTAGTAGCTATCCAATCAGCTTTTGCTTTGACTGCATCTTCAGCATTTCCGACAGCGACTTTAAACCCGCAGTAATCTAAAAAATCCAAATCATTTGATGCATCACCAACAACAATGACTTGATTACTTTGAATATCAAAATTTAACAATGCTTTTTCTAATCCTTTGGCTTTATTTATTCCGGCAGGTAAGATTAAACCATAATCTTGATGGGGAATTATATGTAGGGGAAATTGAAATTTATCAATTAAAGCATTAACTTTGTCTATAAATTTACGGCGAACTGTCGCCATAATTATATTTTGATAAAATGGTATACGATGGTGCATTAATTGTGCAATAAATTCTATTGGTAGATTGCTTGCTAAATACTCTACTTTGTCTTCAAATGGAAAATATAATATAGTTCCATTTTCTGCAATTATCAAATCAAATATTTTAATTTGAGGACATATTCTGAATAAATCATCGAATCCTCTTCCGGTGACTATACCGATAAAAAAACCTGCTTGCTTTGCTTCTAATAACGCTTTCTCAACATTATTTTTTATTCTACCTTTTGTGGCGATTGTCCCATCATAATCAGTCGCTAACATTTTAAATGAAGAATTAAGCATTTGCCGATGAATATCTAATAACAAACACAAAATATCATATTCTTCAAAAATTAAATTCAATTAAATTTTATTTGTAGGGTGCGTTACGGGTTAAAATAACTTTGGCACAAAGTTGAATATTTGAACAGCCATAAGTACCATCAGAGATGATTATAAAAATATTGCTAACTAGTATAAGTAGGCGGAAATAAGGCAACCATTAAAAATGGCTAAAAACCCTATAAAATCAAACTTCTTACTTCTTACTTCTTACTTCTTACTTCTTACTTCTTACTTATTACTTCCGCGAAACGGTACTAGTCATACGGTTAAAAACAAATTTTGAAATCTGAGGAAATATTTGCCAATCATAGGCATAGGCTTTGTCTTCGCCAAAAATTACTAAAATATAAGCTACTTTTCCATCCGGTGTAGCAATAATTGCCGCATCATTTCTACTACCATAAGTCCAACCTGCTTTTCCCATAAACTGAACATAATTTGGTAAAGATGCACTCAAAAATCCTCTTACGGGGTTGAATTCATGAGGATTTTTATCGTTTTTTTTGATGTTCCTTGTTTGAGAATTAATGGTTAAACATTCTGCCATTTTTGGACTATAAATTGCGGATACAGATTGATTCTCATAAATTTCATATAGCAGTCTAGCAACTTGTTGCGTTGAAACTTGATTGCGAATCGGTTTTTGAAGATTTTCTCGTAATTTAAAATCAGAACCTTTTGCTTTAGAAAGCTTTAAAGATGGAATTGGAAATGTTTTCTGACTGACGTTTATATCTTCATATCCTGCATCTTCAAAATACTTGTTGACTTGCAATCTTTTGTTTCGCCAATTTTTATACTCATCTCCTGTAATACTGACTCTATATTCGGTTTTAGAAAATCTATCAACAATATAGCTCGCTGCTTCGTTATCAGATTTTTTAATCATAGAATCTAGATATTGAGAAAATTCTGCTTCTGATAAAATACCTTTTTCGATTTGAGCATAAAGATAAACCATCCAGAATAACTTGGCTACACTGGCTGGATACCTGAGTTTTTCTTGCTGATATCCTGCGTACTCCTTAGCTTTTATATCAATTAATGTAATTGACAGTGGCTTGGTAGGAAGTTTTTTATCTTTAATATAATCAATAGCTTCGTTGACAATGCTCTGCAATTTATCGCTTTTACTCAAATTTGGAGAGCTTGTAATGTTGTATGCTAATTTGGAACCCTTTGTCTCCTCAGATATCTGAGATAATTTAACGGTTGAAGCTGATGCTATCGGAGATGATAGTCTTCTTAAAGGAGATTGATTTACTGCTTTAGCAACTTTTTCGGTATTACTAGCATTTTGTTTAAATATAATGTAACCGATTGAAGTTATAGTTACTACAACTCCAGTTACTATACTCAAAAGCTGTAAACTAAATAATTTAATCGAGCGCTTTTTATCGCTTATTCTCATGTTATATTGTTAGATTAAATTTTGTATTTATCCCTCGCATTTAACATTAAAAAATCAAATCAAATTAATTAAAATAGAATGAAATAAGCTTAAATAACTAACGACTGCTGATGACTTTGATAGTTTCGTAATCAGATATTTTTAATTTACCATTTTGTAATCGCAATGAATACCTAACTAATCTAGTATCAAATGAAGTATTATCGCCAAAAACTATTTTCCCATTTTGATAAAATTTTCTCTCTTCAGTAAGAGAGATTTCAATTATTGCTCTATCATTACTCGCAACAAAATTTTCTATCGAATCAATTTTCTGTACGCCATATCGATAATAGGAATTATTATTTGCTAACCACTCTAAGGAACTATTCGCACCAAAATTTTTTCTATATGCTTCACCAGTAGTTAATTCCTCTGCTAGACTCCGATTAAAAGGAGGCGCAAATAATTCTCGTTTTGCTTCTTGCCATTTATTCAAAACAGAAATAGCGGCTTCTCTTGTTATTGATGATGCTGTAGATGACGATTTACTTTGGCTGGGAGTCTGCAACAGAGAATTATTTTGATTTCCAGTTAAAGCTGTTGTAGCTTGAACATTGGCAGATGGTTGTTTGCTAATTATTGAAATACCGCCAATAATACATACACCAATTACACTGCCTATGATAGTAGCTTTTTGCCAGTTTTTCATTCCTGGATTATCTACAATTGCTGGTGCCTGTGGCTGAGTTTGTACTTGTGGTGCTGGTATTGAAATTAACGTCGGTGGCTGCACGCTTTCCCTTGGTATATGAATATAAGGAACTGTGGGAGGAACCGTATTTGCATCATCCAGTAATGCTTGTAACATTTCTGTCGCAGTTGTAAAGCGATCGCGCGGGTGAGACTGAATCGCTTTATCTAAAACTGCTGCAAAATTTGAAGTAATATTTGTTGCGTATTCTTGCCAGATAATTTCACCTGTAGATGTATTTGTAGGAAGCTCTTGGGGAATTTTACCCGTAAGTAAGTATATCGCAGTCAGTCCTAAACTATACAAATCACTAGAGTATACTGGTCTTCCTGCTGATTGTTCGCTGGGCATAAACCCTGGTGTCCCAATTACAATTGACTTAGTCAAATTTTCGGGCATTGCTACTAGGGTTTGCATCGTTTCCTTGACTGCACCAAAATCTATTAAAACAGGTTGTTTATCTGATGAGCGGATAATAATATTGTCGGGTTTAATATCTCGGTGAACGATACGTTTACTGTGAATGTATTCTAGAACAGGTAAAATATTAATTAAAATTTCTTTTACCGAGTTTTCACTTAATATTCCCTCTTTTTTTCTCTTTTTTGCAAGGGTTTCTCCTTTGATATATTCTTGAACTAAGTAAAATTGGTCGTCGAGGTTAAAATAAGCATAGAGTTGAGGAATTTGGTTTTTACTGTCGCTTAGCTCTTCTAAAAGTGCGGCTTCTCGCTGAAATCTTTCTTGTACTAATTTATATATTTGTTCGTTATGTTCTACTGGTTTAAGCTGTTTAATTACGCATTTTCTTTTTGATGGCATCTGGGTATCTTCAGCCAAAAATGTTTCGCCAAATCCACCCGCAGCCAAAACTTGAATTACTTTATAGCGATTGTTTAATAATGTTGATGTCATCATGGGTTCGCACCCGATATTTTTTATGTTATTTTTTTAAACTATAGCTACGAAAAAATACAATTACCCTCTATATATTTACTTAAATATGATGAATTTTATTTTTATAAAAACTTTAATTTAACTTGCCCGAGTCATCGAAGTTCCAGTTCTGCTGCGTCGAATTCCACACTAATTGGAAGCGTTGTGCGTCGGAAATGACTCTGCCAGATTTTAGATAATATTTCATTCGCGTTTCTACAATTGCACTATCAGAAGTATTTGATAAAGTCTTGGCTTGCTCAACTTCTACTCTTTGAACTTTGTTCCACCAGTTTGTATATTCGGAGTATCTATTATTCGATTTTTCTCTTTGAAATTTTGGAGTAAGTTGATTCCAACTAGCTGTATAGTTACGACTATTAATAGTTTGATAGTAATCTCTTACTGCTTGAGAAGGTGATGGCTGAGAATCTGTTTTGGGAATTTTTATTTGAGAGCCGTAAAAATAATTTGGAGATTTATTTGCATTTTCACTTGCTAAGGCACAATAAGCATTTTGATTGCGACTAACGTAATTTTTTAGTGACTCGATGCAATTTGTTCTACTGCTAAACTTTGCCACATAAACTTGATGGTATGAATTATTAGATAAATTCGGATAATCCGGCAACCAAAATTTTCCTGTTTGGTTATAACCAGCATTTTTTAATTCTCTGATTTGATTGTTAGCGTTATTAATTTCTCTAAATGCCGAATCCGCTAGAAAATAAAACGAATCTGCTG
>JBCBPQ010000189.1:0-14376 GCA_039820645.1 Cyanobacteria bacterium J06633_8
ACGTAAAAAAAACATTTTTATATGTTTGTTTGTGGCTCTTCCGCCCTTCTTCCGGGTCCGGCTGACCCGCAACTACGAACTCATAAAACTACGAACTCATAACTCCTAACTCCAATATCCGATGCGCCATTTCCAACTTAGAACACATGGGAATTTCAACTTCTTTCCCTTTCCTATCTATATATATAGCCTTATTAGTATCGCTACCAAATCCGCTGTTAATTTCATCTATGGGATTAGCAACAATTGCATCTAAATTCTTCCTTTGCAATTTCTCCCTAGCTGGGGTGACAATATCTCCTGTTTGCGCCGCGAAACCAATTAATTTCTGATTTTCACCCTTGCAACTTGCCAATTGGGCAATAATATCTCCCACATTCTCCAAAGCTAAAGATTCCGGAAGCGCCTTTTTCGGTAATTTCTGCGAACTATATTCCCTCGGCTTCACATCCGCAACTGCAGCCGACATAATAATTACATCTGCATCCGGCAAGCACTGCAACATCTGAAAACGCATTTCTTCGGCAGTATCTACAGTTATACCCTTCACTCCCAAAGGAATATCCCAACTTGCCGCACCGCGTACCAAAGTCACATCTGCACCGCGATGTAGAGCCGCCTGTGCCAAAGCCAACCCCATTTTTCCCGTAGCCGGATTGCCGATAAACCGCACCGGATCTAAATATTCTCGCGTACCTCCAGCGCTAATTAAAACTTTCTTACCGGAAAAATCAAGATTTCCCCTAGTTTGCAACAACGACTGTACGTAAGCAACAATCTCCCAAGCTTCAGCCATTCTTCCCGCACCAACCCTGTCGCAAGCTAATAAACCCGATGCAGTGTCTAAACCATGAAAGCGATTCAAATTTACAACCTTGTGCCAATTCTCTTGCACCATTTCCTGTTCCCACATATCAGTATTCATCGCTGGAGCCAATAAAATGGGACAAGTTGAAGCTAAAACCGTATTTAATAAAAGATTGTCAGCCATTCCATAAGCTAACTTCGCTAAAGTATTTGCCGTTAGGGGAGCAATTAATAAAATATCTGCCCATTCTCCCAACTCGATATGTAAAGGGCGAGAATTACCCGAATGCCAAAAATTCTCGTCAGTATAAGCAGGCTGACGAGAAAGAGTAGAGAAAGTTAAAGGTGTAATAAAATGCTGTGCGGAATTAGTCAGAATTGTGCGTATTTCTACTCCAGATTTAAATAGAGTAGAAACAACTTCACAAATCTTATAAGCAGCGATACCGCCACCAACACCAATCAACACCCGTTTAGACATTTATCAGTTAACAGCGAACAGCGAACAGTTTATCAACTAATATTGTAAAACTTATATACACCAAAGTCTCAAAGTAGCTGATGATCCACACCATGCGGGTGAACAACTGCTAACTGTTAACTGTTAACTGATTACGCCTCGTCGTAGGCTTCCAAATCCAAGAGGTGGATGTAGGATTCTACTAACTCGGGACGTTGAAACGCGATCGCACGCAGTAAATGCCAATCTTCCAAACCTTCAAAAGCATTACTGTAATCGTCTTGTTCCAAGCGTGTAGCCAATTTATCCACTTCCTGTGAAGTCATAGTGGCGATATTGGTTTTAGAAATGGTCAAAGTCTTCATCTGTTAGCCCCTCCCATAAGTAGCAACACCATCCAGCATGGGTTTATCTGCGCTTAACGCATCCACCCAATCTATCTTACTCATTAGTAGACGCGAATTACGTGAATTTTATTGCGGGAATTCACCGTACTTTGTAAAGCTTTTGTGACCTTAACTAAGTAAGGTTGCTGAGAATGAAAGTACGTGCGACATCCAGCATTTGAGAACTAATTTGATGTCCTCCCTCAAATTCATAATATTCTAAAGGAACTGCCAGGGATTCTATTACATCTCGGGATTTTTGTGCAGCTTGTAAAGGCACAACTGCATCTTGTTTCCCGTGCATAATTAACACTGACGGTAGAATATTTGTAGCAGGGATTGCAGTATTTTGAATATCTGAATGTAAATACCCACTCATAGAAATTAAACCACAAAAGGGCAGCTTTAATCCTACATCTAAAGTCATTGCCCCTCCCTGAGAAAAACCACTCAAAATTGTTTGATTCAAAGGTATACCCGTACTATTTTCTAAAGATTGCAAGCAATCAATTAGCAATTCCCGGCTTTCAGTTAACCCTTCATACATATTATCTTGACTTAGGTCATACCATGCTCTGCCTATGGGTGAGTGAGGATGGGGAAAAGGTGCATTAGGAAATACAAAATGATATCCCGATAATTGTAAAAAAGGTACTATCGATGCCACATCTTCTGCATTTGCACCCCAACCGTGTAAGATGACGATTAATCCTTTAGTCCCAGTTTCCCCAGTATCTGGTGGTACGTCAATAAAATCCAAAGCCTTAGCCATCAGTTATTAATTACTCACTCTTTAGAGTTGTTCTCAAGTATTCATAGCAAAAAAAGGATAGGAATGGGTAATGGGTAATGGGTAATGGGTAATGGGTAATGGGTAATTACCCAAACAATAAAAAAAATTACTATTTTTTAATGCCACCTTAGTTTTAAAATATTCTTTGCTCTGCTAATAAATTAAGATTCCAGGAAAGTTATTGATTATGGCGCGTCTAGCACTGCTGAGTGTATCTAACAAAACAGGCTTAGTCGAACTTGCTCGAAGCTTGCAAGAAGAGTTTAACTTTGAATTTATCAGCAGTGGAGGCACCGCTAAAGTTTTAAAAGCTGCCGGATTAACTGTTACTAAAGTTGCGGATTATACGGGTTCGCCGGAAATTTTGGGTGGACGAGTCAAGACTTTACATCCGCGAATTCATGGCGGTATTTTAGCGCGAAGAGATAATTCTCAAGATGTGGCGGATTTACAAGACAATCAAATCCGTCCGATTGATTTGGTAGTTGTAAATCTCTACCCTTTTGAGGAAACTATAGCTAAGGCTGGAGTTACTTTACCCGAAGCTATCGAACAAATTGATATCGGTGGTCCAGCAATGTTAAGAGCATCTGCAAAAAACTTTGCTCATCTTACAGTACTATGCGACCCGGCACAGTATGAAGAATATTTACAAGATTTACGACAAAATAAAGGCGAAGCGTCTTTAGAATTTCGTCAAAGAGCGGCTTTAAAAGGATTTTTGCATACTTCTGAATACGACCAAGCAATTTCGTCTTATTTAAGCAATCAAATTTCTGACAATCAAGAAACTCCTCAACAATTGTCCATTACAGGTAAACAAGTACAATCCTTGCGTTACGGTGAGAATCCCCATCAAACTGCTGCTTGGTATCAAACCGGAACAACTCCCAGAGGATGGGCTGCTGCGACTAAATTACAAGGAAAGGAACTGAGTTACAACAACTTAGTTGATTTAGAAGCAGCCAGACGCATCATCACCGAGTTTAGCGATACTCCCGCAGCTGTAGTTCTCAAGCATACCAATCCCTGCGGCGTAGCTTTGGGTAATACTTTGGTAGAAGCTTATCAAAAAGCCTTCAATGCCGATTCAATTTCTGCTTTTGGGGGCATTGTGGCTTTAAATCAACCAATTGATGCTGCTACTGCTACGGAATTAACCAAGACATTTTTAGAATGCGTAGTTGCACCGGGCTGTGAAGATGATGCCAAGGAAATTATTGCCGCTAAATCCAAGTTGCGGGTATTAATACTGCCAGATTTACAAAGCGGGGCTAAAGAAACCATTAAAGTAATTGCTGGTGGTTTCCTCATGCAAGCAGCGGATGATATTGTAGCCGACAGCAATAAATGGCAAATAGTCACCGATAAAAAACCCAGCCAGAAAGAAATAGAAGAATTACTGTTTGCTTGGAAAGTTTGCAAGCATGTGAAGTCCAACGCAATTGTAGTTAGCAAAGAACTTACTACCCTAGGAGTAGGAGCGGGACAAATGAACCGAGTCGGCGCAGCAAAAATTGCTTTAGAACAAGCGGGAGAGAAAACTAAAGGCGGATTTCTCGCTAGCGACGGATTTTTCCCATTCGATGATTCAGTTAGAACCGCAGCATCTGCGGGAATTACTGGGATTATTCAACCGGGAGGCAGCGTGCGGGATCAAGATTCTATAAAGGCTGCAAACGAACTAGGCTTATCAATGATTCTAACCGGTAATAGGCATTTCTTGCACTAAAATTATACAGCATTATACCATAAAAATTACTGAATTTTAAAAAATGTTGTCTAAGATGCTTTTCATTTCATAAAACTAGTGCTAATCTATAGTTGTGTGTGTGAGGAGCAAAGTAAAAAGCACTTGGGGTGGAAACACGGCAACACTCCCGAGTGCTTTTTGCTTTCTAGTAGTTAGTAGTTAGTGGTTAGTAGTTAGTGGTTAGTGGTTAGTGGTTAGTAGTTAGTGGTTAGTGGTTAGTGGTTAGTAGTTAGTGGTTAGTGGTTAGTGGTTAGTGGTTAGTGGTTAGTGGTTAGTGGTTAGTGGTTAGTGGTTAGTTGTTAAATATTTTGAGCCAGCATTGTAATAACTGCATTCAAATCAGAAATCATCATAATTTTAGAAATAAAGAAACCCGGTTTTTTGAAAAAACCGGGTTTTTGAATTTCCACAAATAATTCCAAAATCCCTACTGTACCTCAATAATTCCCCCTTTTTTACTGGTAACTAATACTGTTCGGTGTGCAAACTGTCACTCCACATACTTGTGCATTGACACAAGTGGTGATAACCTATTATTGTGTGTGAGGAGCAAGTGATAAGCAAAAAGCGTTTGGGGTGGAAACACGGCAACACTCCCGAACGCTTTTTGTCTTTTCAGTTAACAGTTAGCAGTTACCAATATATAACTCCTAACTCTCAAAAAAATACAAGTCGAAACCCTAGAAAAAACTAGCTTTTTTGATGAAGGTATTTGTTTCATCTGTAGCTATGAATGTAATACCTTTAACCTTGAACCTTTAACCTTGAACCTGTCTACCTCTTCAATCTTCATCCAAAGCGGGGAAAGATTCCTCAATAATCCATAATCTTTCTTTATTCTCGATAAACCAGATACGAGTTTCAGGGGTTAATTTTTTCCAAATTTCGTCTACAGGTGCATGAGGAGACGAGTATTGAAATTCCTTACCGAGTAATTGCAGGTTGGCGGCAACGCCATCGGGAATACCAAATTCATTCCAATCAATTTCTCTTTCAATACCACTAACTCCTTTACCAGGATCGTAAACTAGTTGTGCAGCTCTTATTAAGTCAGCGAAGTGTACTGGCTTTAATTTGTAAAGTTCTTCAATACTAAGTGCTTCTCTATTATTTTTAGACATAGCAGTTCCCAGCAGTGCATATTTATCGTTTTGTAGAACTTACTGCCAGAGGTTTTCCCTACTCTAATATTTATATTTTACCTTAGAAAAATAATATTTAATCAACTGATATAATAACGCGAACTCGGGGGAATTATATATATATCTTGTATTGAAACTGGCTGTTTGTATGGGGTGAGTCTATGCCAATTGCATTAATATTTATAATTATCGCGATAATACTAACTTTATTAGTCCACAAAAAACGTAATGGCGGGACTAATAGATATTATTATCGTAAATCCGATAGGGGATGTAAAGCTCTTCGACGTAAATTATTAAATCTCGTACATCGCGATACAGCGGATAGATTAATTAATTCAGCAAAGCGTCAACATCCCGGAAAATCGGAACGCTGGTATTTAGAAAAGGTGATTTACGATTTACAGCGCGGACGTTAAGAACGTAATTGAGCTATTATCGTTTTCGGATTCCAGTAAGCGCGAGTAGTTTGAATCTTGCCAGCATCGTTGATTTCCAAAACTGTAATACCTTCAACGCTGACAGTCTTCTGTGTTTTACTAACTCCTTGCATTGTCCATTTTACAGCAGCTTCATTTCCGGCTATAAAAAGATGTTCTTTTGTTACTTCGAGTTTTGCAAATACAGCTTGTAACTGTCCAATAAATTCTTGAAATCCTTCATGAATTACAGTTGGTGGCTCCCCAACTGGATCGTAACTCAAAGCATCTTCAGCAAAATTGTCTACCCAACCTTGGGCATTCATAGCTGACATATTTTCTAGATAAGAGTTAACAATAGATTCGATTTGTTCTGGTGACATTGGACTATGTTAATTGTTAGTTGTTAGTTGTTAGTTGTTAGTTGTTAGTTGTTAGAGGCAACTGTTTAGTCATTGTCAATCAAAACTGTAACCGCAGCGACAGCAATCAACATTTCGTCATTTTTATCTTGCAATACTTCAATTGCTTTTCCTTCAACCATCATTCCCCCAGATTGGAGGGTAAGGCTTTTGCGCCCAAAAGGCAATACAGCTAAAACTTCTTCTTCCCTTACTTGTTCTGGATATGGTACAGCAATCTGCACTTCTACAATCATTTCATTGGGATCGCTTAAACCAGCAACTTCAAACACTCCGATTAAAGCATTATTCGCGATCGCGTTTCTCACCGCTCTTTTAGCTGCCACGGTTGGTTCCTGCCCGTGCTGATCTATACCCATTCCCATTTCTATAATAAATCGCTTGCGTGCCATAATATCCCCGATAATTTCCGATTTCACATCTGTACTGTAACGATTTAAGTAACCCAACGGAAACTCTAGTACTCGAATAAGCCAAAATTGCCGGGTGAGGACAGGCAGGGGGAGCAGGGGAAGCGGAGGGAGCAGGGGGAGAAGAAACTTTTAATTTTCACACTAAACCCTGCAAAGTTCGCTTGGCGGAATACTAGTAACTGACTTCCTCAAAAAAAGTAAAAGGCAATAGGTAAAAGTAATGGGAAGGATTTCTACTTTTACCTTTTGCCTTTAGCGTTTTTGCATTGGATATGGGTAAATTATGCTACCACAAGTATTTTCAAATTATCAACTATTAAAAATTAATCAAAATCCGATAATTTGTGCTTGTTTGCACGTAATCGCCATGATTTAAGCAATCTCCCGAAATATCTTCCAATATCATCACTATTTAAACTATATAGATTCAGAATTATTACCGATAAATGAATTGAGGTATTTCCTCAGAGTCTGACAACTTCATGAAAACAATTATAAAACGATTGCCGAACACCTCGAATTAATTGGTGCAATTAACTACAGAGAATAAGCATTGTAACTAATGCATCATTGACAGCGGAAGGCGGTCATCGCAGGCACCGCCGTTTCACGGCGGTGTACCGATGACTGACAAAGAGACATTTTCAGTATATAAACCGCTGACTGAGTAATAAAAGTTGCTTAATAATACATATATAACTAATTAGTAAAAGCTTTAAATCAGGCTTGCTTCTTAGTTTTTTTCGTTAATAAATAAAAATTTTTAATTTAGCATCTATCAGAGTTAAAAATATATGTTTCTCACTACACTTGTTACTCATCCAATTTTTTTCTTTAGATATATTGTAATTGTTGTTATCTCAATATGTTTACACGAATTGGCTCATGGTTTTGCGGCTTTGAGTCAAGGAGATGACACCCCTAAAAAATCAGGACATATCACTTTAAATCCCGTGGTTCATATGGGAGTAGAATCAATAGTTTTTCTGTGCCTTGTTGGTATGTCTTGGGGACAAATGCCTGTAAATCCCTATAAATTTCGTAATGGTAAATTCAGCGATATTTTAGTATCCGCAGCAGGACCTTTATGTAATTTAGCTTTAGGATTTATATTTATTGTATTGCTATCTCTTTTTTACAATGCAGGATTTATTAGTAAAGATTTTCTTTATCTCGCTGCAAGAATTAATTTAGCTCAATTTATATTTAATTTATTACCCATCCCTCCACTAGATGGTTTTCATATATTTAGTAATATTTTTCCGGGATTAAAGCAGTTGGAACGTAGCGCCATGGGTGCATTTGGTTTAATGATTATATTTCTAATTCCTGGCTTTGGTGCGGGATTGATCGCGATTGTAGATTTAATAATAAAAAATTTATTAGTATTCACTTTAGCGTTTTAAGGGAAAGTAAAGAAGCTTGAATAGTTTTTTCTCATATCTAAGTTTATCAATGTAATATTTAATAAATTAATCTCAAGTTTAGCAAGATTAAATTATTATAATTTGGATGCATATTAAAATAAAATCAATGAAATTGAATCAAAAACTTGCGCTAGCAAGCGTAGTTATTTTAGCTATTTTTGCAAGTAACGCTAAAGGAATTCAGGTAAAAATTGCGTATAATTTGGGGCAATCTACCAACTTTATAAATCATTCTTTTACTAAAGATGAAAAAGCTGTTAATCAAAAAAATGAATTAGATATTTTTAATTATAATTTCGATAATAAAAAGAATTACTTGTGTAAAATCAACCAACGCTCAATATCGGAAGATTGGGTTAACTTATTGGGAAGATTGATGATTCTCCTCAGCTTTGGTTCCATAGGAGTAATGGGTAATTCATCTGTAATCGAACGCTATATAAAATTAATTTTTCAAAATATGCTTCCGGTTTTTCTGATTGCATTTATATCAATTTCACTTCTGAGTCTTGCAAGTGTAATAGCTGCAACTAGTTCTTCTGTTAGTTATCAAAATAGCTGCATCTCAAAGTAAAAGCCGCAATAAATCGGACGATATAGCCACCCTTTTTTAAGGGGGGTTGGGGGGATCTAAAAAAGGGTAGTTGAGAAGATTTAAGTGCTAATATACTTCCATTATGACTATCAATCGCCGAAAATTTATTACCACCTTGGGTTTAGCAACTATCTCTACCCAAATACCATTGTTTGCCGTTCAAGCTAACATATCTCCAAATGCAATTATTAAACCACCACGTTTAAAAATTGGCGATACAGTCGGATTAATTAGTCCTGCTGGTATCATTGATTCGGCAGACGTTGAAGAAGCAAGAAAAATATTTACTTCACTAGGTTTAAAAGTTAAAACAGGTAGACATATTTTAGATAGATACGGTTATTTAGCGGGGCAAGATAGAAATCGCGCTCGTGATGTTAATGCTATGTTTACCGATAAATCTGTTAAGGCAATAATTGCAATGCGTGGTGGATGGGGTGGAAATCGTATTCTACCATTACTTAATTATAATTCTATTCGCGCTAATCCTAAAATTATTATGGGGTATAGCGATATTACATCTTTGTTATTAGCAATTACTGCCCGTAGCGCACTTGTAACTTTTCATGGTCCGGTAGCTACTTCTACTTGGAATAATTTTACTGTGAAATATGTGAAAAGTATATTATTCGATGCTGAAGCTGTGACAATGAATAATACTTTAGTTACCAAGCTTCAACGCGAAATAATTACACCAGGTAAAGCAAGAGGTAGATTTATTGGTGGAAATTTGTCAGTGATAAATTCAATGTTGGGTTCATCTTATTTACCGACATGGAAAAATAGTATTTTATTCATAGAAGATATCGGTGAAGATGTTTACCGCGTAGATCGAATGTTGGTACAATTGAAAAACGCCAGAATTTTGAATCAGTTATCCGGTTTTGTCTTTGGACAATGCACTAGATGTAGTATGGGAGACGAACCTTCATTAACTTTAATGCAGGTATTACAAGAACATATTCGCCCCTTAAATATTCCAGCATGGTATGGTTCGATGATTGGTCATATCAGGAATAAATTTACACTTCCTTTAGGTGTAAAAGTAGAAATTGACGCGAATAGTGGAACGATAAAAATGTTAGAAGCGGCTGTTCGTTAATTTACTTTCATAAGCTAAATAATTCTATGAAATATTTATCAGTGAACAGTTAACAGTGAACAGTGAACAGTGAACAGTGAACAGTTAACAGTTAACAGTGAACAGTGAACAGTGAACAGTTAACAGTTAACAGTTAACAGTTAATAGTTAACAGTGAACAGTTACGAAAATAATAATATGTTTGTAGATTCTATTAAATCTGACTTCTTACACCATTCTAAACAAGCTCAAATAAACCTGGTTTCTTGTTGGTTAGATAACGAAATAATACTGTTTTCACAATTAGAAACCGGGTTTCTGACACTAACTGCTAACTGCTAACTGCTAACTGCTCACTGTTAACTGCTAACTGTTCACTGTTTTAAAAATCAATCATTGTCTGCCGATAGACGTTTGGCATTCCAATATCAAAAGTTTTACCATCAACAACCAAACCAATCATACCCTCAGCTTCCCTTAATCTCTCCAAGCAAGATGTCAATTGAAACTCGCCCTTCTCTCGAAAATTATTATTAATATGCTCCTCTAAAAAATCAAATATTTTCGGCGTTAGCGCATATAAACCAAATATACATAAGAATTCATAGTCAGCCATTCCTTCCACCCCTAAATTTTTGCGGGCATACTCAATAGTAGGCTTTTCAAAAATTTGTGTAACTCTTAAAATTGAATTTTTTTCTTGCCAAACTCCCGTAATACACCCAGCCTTATGAATCATTTCCTCTGGTAAATAATTCAATCCAATAACACTTTGATTAACTTGTTCGTAAGCCCGTAAAATTTGAAAAGTACAGGATTTATCAGCATCAGACGAATAAATATGGTCTCCTAACATTAACAAAAAAGGTTCATTTCCCACCCATTCCTTGGCACAGAAAACTGCATGTCCGTAACCTTCTTGTTTATCCTGTGCTAAAAATGTAATTCGACTACCTAAATCCTGAAGATATTTACAATATTCCTGATTCTGCCTTGAAAGCTTGTTAAAAAGTTTAGGTTGGGGTGAGTTATTAAAATAACTTTCAAAAACATCTCTATCATCCGGTTGCGTAACAATTCCAATTTCTTCTATCCCCCCACTAACAGCTTCCTCTACAATCGCTTGAATTGCCGGTTTAGCTCTACCATCGCGATCAATTACTGGAAACAATTCCTTTTTTACAACTTTCGTTGCTGGAAATAAACGAGTACCAAAACCAGCAGCAGGAATTACAGCTTTTTTAATTTGATTCTTCATTTTAAATTTTAGATTTGGGCATGGGGCATAGGGAATTGGGCATTAGTAACTGGGAATAGTTAGGAATGAACAATGATAATGAGGTAATTATCCCTTGTATCCTCCTTTGCAATCTTCCCATTTGTTGGACATAAGCAATACCATCTGCGTAGTGATTCTACCTTGTAAAGACTTTGTAAACTCTTATCCCAAATTCTCAGTGACTGTTGATTATGCCGAGTTATTTTTTACTATGTCAGTTGACAAACTGTCACTCAGTCAATTCCCTGATAATGGTCTTAAAAGATATTCTATATTTGTGCAAGGAGTGATACCACTTCACAACACGTTTGCTATAAGCTTATTCTCGCAATCCCTAGCTCTAAGGGGATATTGTCGAGTTCAAATGTTGCATCAAACAAGTGGAATGGTATAACTTTATACAAATGAGGCGCTTGGTAGGCAAAACTGTCAGGCGCTTTTCCATGTAACGGATGAATCATAAAGAATTGAAAAATGAACTTAAATAGCAAACCGGGGAGTTTAGCCCCGGTTGTGTCGATTAGTAAACCTGCACAAGTTGAATAAAATTTAACTGATAACGAAATTTACCAACTTGCCTGGTACTAAAATCAGGTTCTTAATAGTTTTATTTTCGGTATGACGTTGAGCAACTTCTGATTCACGAGCGTACTTTTCTAATCCTGCTTTATCCAGTTGTGCTGGAACTTGTAAATCGCCGCGTTTCTTGCCATTGATTTGAATCACCAAAGTTATTTCATCAGCAATCAAAGCTTCGGGATCGTGTTTACACCAGTTTGCGGTATGTACTGAATTGTCATTACCCAACAAATGCCATAACTCTTCAGCGATGTGGGGAGCAAAGGGAGCCAGCATCGAAACTAAAGTATGAATACCTTCTGCATAAATTGGTGAATCTTTGCACTTAGCATCATTCAAGGCATTACTTAACTTCATCAATTCAGAAATAGCAGTATTAAATTGATAGTCGCTGTCTACATCTTCGCTGATTTCTTTGATTGCAGTATGAATTGCCCTACGTAAATCTTTTTCGATTTTGGATTTGGGATTATCTTGTTTAGATTTCTTTGATGATTGGGGATTATTTACAAAATCAGTCACCAAGCGCCAGACTCGGTTAAGAAAGCGAAATTGCCCTTCAACATCAGCTTCATCCCATTCCAAATCTTTTTCGGGGGGTGCTTTGAATAGAACAAACATCCGCGCCGTATCAACACCATACTTAGCAATTACATCTTCCGGCGCAACACCATTACCTTTAGATTTGGACATGGTAGCGTAAACTTGTTGCAGAGGTTCGCCGGTTTCGGGATCGCGAGGATTAGAAGCATCTACCAAATTAGAAGCAACCCACTTATCTTTACCAGCTTTATTAGGATTGGTATAAGTTAAACCTTGTACCATACCTTGAGTTAACAAGTGTTGGAATGGTTCATCAAAATTAAGTAAACCTCTATCCCGCAATACTTTGGTAAAGAAGCGCGAATATAACAAGTGTAAAATTGCGTGTTCGATACCGCCAACATATTGATTCACAGGCATCCAGTCATTTACTTTAGCCGAATCAAACACCTGGTTATCATTCTTAGCATCGGTAAACCGCAAGTAATACCAAGACGAATCAATAAAAGTATCCATCGTATCGGTTTCCCGCTTCGCTGGTTTACTGCAATTGGGACAATCTACATTTACCCAACTTTCTAATTGCGCCAACGGCGAACCACCTTTTCCTGAAAATTCGACATTTTCGGGTAATTTTATAGGTAAATCTTCATCCGGTACCGGTACCGCTCCACAGTCGGAACAGTGAATGATAGGAATCGGTGCCCCCCAATATCGCTGACGTGAAATCAACCAATCCCGCAAGCGATACTGTACCCGTGCTTTACCAAAACCTTGCTTTTCGGCATATTCCACAATTGCTTGCTTGGCTTGGGTTGACTGCATTCCGTCAAACTGGCTGGAGTTTACCAAAATACCGGGTTCGGTATAGGCTGCTTCTGGAGACGCAAAATTTTGCGTCTCTACATTATCGGCAGGTGCAACAACAAATTTTATAGATAAATTCTTTTCTCGGGCAAACTTAAAATCTCGTACATCGTGAGCCGGTACACCCATAACAGCCCCGGTACCGTATTCGTAAAGCACATAATCCGCAATCCAGATGGGAACCTCTTCCCCAGTGAAGGGATTGATTGCTTTCCCACCAGTACTCATACCACGTTTGGGTTTATCTTCAGCAGTACGTTCCAACTCGCTTTGATTTCCAACTTCTTCAACAAAAGCTTCAACTGCTGCTTTCTGTTCCGGTGTAGTTACCTGCTTAGTTAAAGGATGCTCTGGTGCTAAAACTACATAGCTCACACCATATATAGTATCGGGTCGCGTAGTATACACGCCAATTTTTTCATCCATTCCCACAATGGGAAATTCTAAATAAGCTCCCGTGGATTTACCAATCCAGTTAGCCTGCATTGTTTTAACCCGCTCTGGCCATCCCGGTAACTTATCCAAATCTGTTAGCAATTCTTCGGCATAATCAGTAATTTTGAAGAACCATTGTCGCAAAAGTTTACGCTCAACAATGGCACCACTACGCCAAGAACGACCTTCACTATCAACCTGCTCGTTCGCCAATACAGTTTGATCTATGGGGTCCCAATTTACTGCTGCTTCCTTTTGATAAGCTAAACCTGCTTGGAAAAACTGTAAAAATATCCACTGCGTCCACTTATAATAATCCGGCGAACAAGTAGCAAGCTCGCAATCCCAATCAATAGATAAGCCGAGACGTTTTAACTGCCCCTGCATTTGCTCAATATTTTGATAAGTCCACTTTGAAGGTGGTACTCCTCGTTTAATAGCAGCATTTTCCGCCGGTAAGCCAAAAGCATCCCAACCCATCGGATGGAGTACCCGATAACCTTGCATTCTTTTGAGACGGGCAATTACATCTGTAATAGTATAGTTACGAACGTGCCCCATATGCAGGCTACCCGAGGGGTAAGGAAACATCGATAGCGCGTAGAATTTTGGCTTGCTACTATCTTCAAGGGTTTTATCTAAACCCATTTCGTCCCATTTCTTTTGCCAACGAAGCTCAATTTCTGCTGGGTTGTATCGGGTGTCCACCGAAAATACTCCTAATGCAACTGTAATTGTGTCTGAAGACCTATTTTATATGTAGTTGGGGAGATAGGAGTGGGAGAGTGAGGAAGTGGGAAAACAACAAATAATAATTAGTAACTCTTAACTACTAACTACTAACAACTAACCACCAACAACTAACCACCAACAACTAACCACCAACAACTAACCACCAACAACTAACCACCAACAACTAACCACCAACAACTAACCACCAACAACTAACCACCAACAACTAACAACTAACCACCA
>JBCBPQ010000190.1:0-14287 GCA_039820645.1 Cyanobacteria bacterium J06633_8
CGACACTATTGTAGAAAACCAATCGGAAGGCTTTGATAAAGTCTTTTCTTCAGTTGACTACTCAATCGCAAACTTTGCCCATGTAGAAGACTTAACGCTGACTGGTAATGCTATCAATGCTACTGGTAACTCCCTCAATAACAGAATCACAGGGAACGAACTTAATAACGTTCTCAATGGGGGAGAAGGTAACGATTACATTAGAGGTGAAGATGGTAACGATACCTTAATTAGCAGTGCCGGTAGGGATACCTTGGCAGGTGGTAAAGGTGATGATACTTACCTGATTAATAATACTGGCAATATTATTACTGAATCTTCCAATAGCGGTAACGATACTGTCAAAGCAACAATCGACTATTCAATTTCGAGCATCTCTCATGTAGAAAACTTAGTACTCACCGATACTGCTAATCAAGGTACTGGTAACTATCGAAATAATCAAATTACCGGAAACGACCAAGATAATACCTTAAATGGTAGTAGTGGTAATGATACCTTAGATGGTGGTAACGGTAATGATAGCTTGATTGGTGGTAGCGGTAACGACAACCTCGATGGTAGTGCGGGTGACGATACACTAAACGGTGGTACCGGTAACGATACCTTAAATGGTGGTACGGGTGACGATAGCTTAATTGGTGGTACGGGCAATGATACTTACATTGTTGATTCACACAACGATACTATCGTTGAAAATAGTTCAAGCGGAGGTACTGATACAGTCGAAGCTTTAATTAGTTACTCAATTGCCAATAGCAATACTTCTTTCGTAGAAAACTTAATACTTACTGGAAATGCAATCAACGGTACTGGTAACTCTCGTTATAACCAAATCACTGGAAACGCCTTAGACAATAGCTTAGACGGTGGTAACGGTAACGATACTTTAGACGGTAGCGCGGGTAACGACACCTTGATTGGTGGTACAGGCAGCGATACTTATATTGTTGATTCTGCCGACGACACTATTGTAGAAAACCAATCGGAAGGCTTTGATAAAGTCTTTTCTTCAGTTGACTACTCAATCACAAACTTTGCCCATGTAGAAGACTTAACGCTGACTGGTAATGCTATCAACGCTACTGGTAACTCCCTCAATAATAGAATCACAGGAAATGAACTTAATAACGTTCTTAACGGGGGAGAAGGTAACGATTACATTAGAGGTGAAGATGGTAATGATACCTTGATTAGCAGTGCTGGTAGGGATACCTTGGCAGGTGGTAAAGGTGATGATACTTACCTGATTAATAATACTGGCAATATTATTACTGAATCATCTAATAGTGGTAACGATACTGTCAAAGCAACAATCGACTATTCAATTTCAAGCATCTCTCATGTAGAAAACTTAGTACTCACCGATACTGCTAATCAAGGTACTGGTAACTCTGGAAATAATCAAATTACCGGAAACGCCCAAGACAATACTTTAAATGGCGGTTACGGTAATGATACCTTAGATGGTAGTACGGGTAACGATAGCTTGATTGGCAGTTACGGTAACGATATTCTCTTGGGCGGCGATGGAAATGATACCTTAAACGGTGGTTCTAATAATGACATCCTTGTTGGCGGGATTGGTAACGACGAACTCATAGGTAGCTCTGGTAAGGATATCTTCGTTCTCAATAACCCCGACGAAGGTATCGACGAAATTACAGATTTCTCGGCAGTCGATGATACAATTCATATTTCTGCATCTGGCTTTGGTGGCGGATTAACTGCGGGTGGTACTATTTCAGAAGACCAAATTCTTATCGGTAGTAGTTTATTTTCAGCAGATAGTGCCACTCAACGGTTTATCTACGATACAAATTCCGGTACCCTGTTATTTGATGCTGACGGCAATCAAACTGGATTTGATGCGGTACAAATTGCAAGGCTTTTGAGCAAACCAACTATCACCGCTAGCGATATTTTTGTTACGGTGTAATGTCGCAATATTTGCAAAAATTATTCTAAATACTGACACAAAATTATTTTAAAATTTAAACTCTATAATAAACTTCTACAACCAACAAAGATGCAAACTAACCAACTCTTACTTCCTACGATGGGTTGCGGAACTTGGGCATGGGGTAACAAGGTGCTTTGGGGATACAATCAAGGCATGGATAACGATTTACAAGAGGTATTTAACCTTTGTGTAAGTAATGGTGTCACTTTATTTGATACTGGTGATTCCTACGGTACGGGAAAGCTAAATGGACAGAGTGAAAAGCTTTTGGGGCGTTTTACTAAAGAATATGCAGGTGTAAATAAAGACGATATCTGCATTGCTACTAAATTAGCGGCTTATCCTTGGAGGTTAACTAGAGGTGCTATGGTATCTGCTGGTAAAGCTTCTGCGAAACGTTTGGAAAAAAATGTTGATTTAGTACAGATGCATTGGTCAACTGGGAATTATTTTCCTTGGCAAGAATGGGCTTTGTTGGATGGTTTGGGAGATTTGTACGAGCAAGGTTTGGTTAAGGGTGTAGGTTTATCAAATTATGGCTCTAAAAGATTGCAGAAGGTACACAAAAGGTTTGCACAAAGAGGAATACCGATTAAGACTTTACAGGTACAGTATTCTTTATTATCAACTTATCCGGTTACGGAGTTGGGGGTTAAGGAAGTTTGCGACGAGTTAGGTATTAAGTTAATTGCTTACAGCCCTTTGTGTTTGGGAATTTTGACGGGGAAATATACAGATAAAAGTAAATATCCTCAAGGTATTAGAAATTTTCTTTTTAAACAATTGATTCCCGGTGCAAAATCTTTATTAGATTGTTTGCGAGAAGTTGCGGAATCTAGAAATAAAACTATGGCTCAGGTGGCTATTAATTGGTGCATTTGTAAAGGTACTATTCCTATTCCTGGAGCTAAAAATGCCGAGCAAGCACGGCAGAATATTGGTGCTTTGGGTTGGGAATTGGATGCGGGGGAAATGGCGGAGTTGGATAAAGCAGCAGCAAGTACTGATAAGAAGATGGTGCAGAATATTTTTCAGACGAAGTAATTTTATGTTGCTCGTTTGCACAAAATTAGATCCCCCCAACCCCCCTTAAAAAAGGGGGGCTTTTATGAATTTTATATTTACAGCACTTTGCAAGTTGCAGGAGGTATAACAATTAATTATAAAACTCTTGTGGTAAGGGCATCCCTGCCCGTTAGAATGTACTTCATTAAGATGAAATATGCTGTATAAGCTAGAATCAACCAAATTTATCAACTAAGAGGAGTTGTGTTATGGGAATTTTCAGCGGCATGATGGGTAATGCTTCTGAGGTTAATCCAGAGAAGTTGGAAAAGGAACTTGCTTCTTTGATGATTGAAGGGGAAAGTATGCACAAAGCTTTCAAGTTAATTAGAGATTTGGTTGTGTTTACGAATAAGAGAATTATTTTAATTGATAAACAAGGAATGACTGGTAAGAAGACTGAGTTTTTATCGATTCCCTATAAATCAATTAAATATTTTAGTAAGGAAAGCGCTGGTACTTTAGATTTAGATGCTGAAATTAAGATTTGGATTTCTGGGGATGATGTACCAAGGGAATTTCAGTTTAAAAGAGATAATGCTGTGGATGAGGTTTATCAGATTTTAAGTTACTATACTTTGTAGATTGGATAATTGATAATTGGTAATTGATAATTTCCAGGTGGTGCGTTACGACATTATTTAAATAGCGGTTTTGTGTAACTTTTCCCTCTCCTTGATAAGGAGAGGGATGCCCGGAGGGCAGGGTGAGGTAAAAATGTATTGCACTCAACCAAAAATCCTATAGTTTTAATTTGATATAACATTCCTAAATCATTTGTGAGATTTTAAAAACCCGGTTTTTCAGAAAAACCCGGTTTCTGACACAAAACTGCTATAGTTTGAATTTGATAATTTTAATTTGATAATTAAATGGTGTCCTGGGGCATAATTTAAATAGTAATTTACAATAAAATCTATTTATGCCGTAACACAACGGCAATATTGCCAGAAGAGCTTCTACATCGCAATTTGCCTTCCCGACAGATTTTATTTAATTAGTATGAAAGAACCAGATTTGGTATTTATTGATAATTTTATAGAAAACAGTAATGAGTTATTTGTTTCGCTTCGAGATAATATTGTTTGGGATGAAAGAATAAAAGCTAGAAAAACAGCAAGTTTTGGCGTTGCTTATGATTATTCTAATATCATTTATCCTCAAGTTGCAATGCATACGGAATTGATACCTCTTTGTCATAAAATAGCAGCGAGTATTGGATTTTTACCTAATAATTGTCTTTTGAATTATTATCCTGATGGTAATTCGACTATGGGTTATCATTCAGATTCTGCGAAGGAGTTAAAAGTCGGTACTGGTGTTGTCATTATTTCCCTTGGTTGTGAAAGATATATTTCTTTTAGAAGTAAAGCTGATAAGGAAATTAAGTTTCAATATAAACTTAAATCTGGCAACCTTTTATATATGGATAAAGCTGTTCAAGATAATTGGATGCACGCTATTCCAAAACAAAATGGTGCTGGTGAAAGAATTAGTTTAAGTTTTAGATATATTGTTTGAGATAATATATTTGGTAATTGGTAATCGGTAATTTTTATAACGCAGAGGGGCGCGGAGGTATACGCAAAGGAGCGCAGAGTTTGTTAGCTAATTTTTTTATAATTCTGATGTATCCGGAAAGGATATTAGGAGTGATACGTTATAAATTATATCTCCATTCCCCAATGCCCCATGCCCAATGCCCTATTCCCCATTCATTAATTGATTCACAAGTTGCCAAACTTGAATTAATTTACCTTGTTGTAATGCAGCTACTGCTGATAATGCTTGAATTTCTGTGACATCTGGTAACTCTTCTAATGCTGGCTCTAAGGATTTTTCGGCTGCTGCTCCTTGGAAGTCGTAAAGCTGTACGAATGCTAAATATGCCCATGCATACGGGTTATTTTTATCTAGTTGCGTTACTCTCTGCAAAGAGGCGATCGCTGGTTGTGGTTTTCGCTGTAAAATGTTTGTCAATGCTATGCTGTAAGCATATTTCAAGTTTTGCTTTTGTTGCAAACGATATTCTAAGGCTTTACGTGTTTGTACTAAATAATCTTGATTTGGGTCGTATTGATTTATGCGTCCAATTTCGTAAAAGACTTTATTTAATGCTTTGATTCCTTGGGGTAATGTGGCTGCTAAGCTACGCAATTGTGTAGATAAATCTAATTCTGGTGCTTGAATGGCTGTTGCTTGAGAATCAATTTGTAAAGTTGTTTGGGAAGAGTTAACAGGATAAGTTTCTCCGGTTAATTTATTCAAATAAGTTGCTTCTAAAGTATAATTACCGTTTTTTATATCGGCAGGTGGCAACATTGCTATTCTTTCGGTAACTTGGAATTTACCTACTGGTTTGATACCATAAGGATACAGCTTTCCTAAAGCAATTGCATGGTCATGAATCCATTTTGAATTATCCGCATTTTTCCAAGTTAACAACATTAAACCATTTTTCAGTTCTTCCCAATTACCTTCCCATATATAAGTTACGGGAACCGGTTTTCCTGGTGGTGCTATCTCCGGTAATTCAACCTTTTCTAAACTCAGTTTATTTTTAATTTTATTATTATTATTATTATTATTATTATTATTATTTCTTCCCTCTCTCTCCTTATCTGGCAATTCCCCAATCTTTTCTACAACAACAGGGGGATTTTTCTGATGATAAAGTTTGAGAATACTACCGTCGGGTAAATTCCAAGAATTATTTAATTCAAAATCACCATTCTCTTCTACAATTTTAGTAATTATCTTTTGGGATTTAGGTACGGAACCTTGTTTTTTTGATTTTGTTAAAAACCAAGAAATAGAACCTGCATCTTGCTTTACAAAACTTTTTTTAGTTCCTACCTGTCTTCCATATACTTGAAAATTTTGTAATGCACCGTAATAATTTAAATTGTGTTGGTTGATTTGCGGGGTTGAAGGCAATACTCCCAAAGTGGAGTACAAATATGGTTCGGTTTTAATAATTTGTTTAATAACTTGGGTATGAGGAAATTTTTCTCCGACATAAGGATAATGTTGAACTTTATTGCTGAGAGCTTCGGTTAACCAATATCCTGCAATTCCACCGATGGGGAATAGATTGAATAACATTAAGAGTATTGCTAAACCGAAAGTACTCCAACGAATACGTTTTCCTAAAGTGCCTTGAAAACGAGTTAAACCATAAGCTAAAAATACTGATAAAACTGGTAAATACGGTAATACATAGCGAAAATCTTTATTGGGATTTAAGCAGGATAAAATATAAGCGCCAATTAAAAATATTGCCAGCCATTTCAGGGCAGTTGATAATTCTACTCCTTCTCTTCTCCTTTGTTTTTTAGCTTTTCCCCAATAAAGTAATAATGCCAAAATCGGGATTAATAATAAAGGTAGAGAAACTTGTGATGGTAATTGATGCCAATAAAAAGTCCAAGCTTGAATCGTATTTAAAGGTGCTTCACCTTCAGCGATTGCCGAATCAACCGTAGCTCGTTTACCAGAAGTTAAAATTAGCAGCCAATTGGTACGATACCACCAGCCGAATAGTAATGTAGATAAACCAAAGGCAGCGATTAATTGTAATATTCTTCCCCATAATCCTTTACGTATCGATGTAATTACAACCCAAATTATTGGCGTGATGAGAAAAAATAGTGCCGTTTGCTTTACCATTAACGCCAATCCGAAGGATAAGCCGAGGAGTATTGTGTAGAGAAGAGGAGGAGAAGGAGGGAGGGAGGGAGAGAGGGAGAGAGGGAGGGAAGTATTTGTCAGATTATTGTTTTGTTTTCTAAAAGTTGTGTTTTTGTATCCCGTGAAAAACCAAACTGTGAGACAGAAGAAGCAGAAAGTAACTATTGCTGCGAGGGGATAGTCTAAGAGAAATTCTAAACGATATCGATATAATCCCGGCATTACTTGACATAAAGCCGCTGCCCATAAACCTACCGTGTCGCCAAAAAGTATTTTACCCAAGCCATATACAGAAAAAATTAAAACAGCGCTGAAACCCAGCATTATTAAAGTTGCTTCATCGTAACCCTTGCCGTAAGCAGATTGAAGAAAACCAGTAACAATATAAGTAAATGGAGGTATTTTTGAAGACAACAACCATAAATTTTGCCACCATTCCCCATTTAATAAATCTAGATTTTGTATAGCTTGTAAATAATTCAAACTCCCAGTTAAATAGTCAGCTTGATCCCATTGTGGAATAGATTTATCAAAGAAAAACCATACGCGATCGCATATTACACCAAAGAGCCAGATTGTAGTCAGAATCAGTAATTTCATAATTATTGGGCATGGGGCATTGGGCATTGGGCATTAGGCATGGAAGAGGGAGGAAAATAATTAAACAACTAACAACTAACCACTAACAACTAACAACTAACAACTAACAACTAACAACTAACAACTAACCACTAACAACTAACCACTAACAACTAACAACTAACAACTAACAACTAACAACTAACTGTCTTCACCATTTTCACATGAGGAATTCCGGCTTCTAGAAAAACTTCACCAACTTGTTCAAATCCTAATTGTTGGTGTAATCCTTTAATATATTCTTGAGAGTGAATTATAACTTCGGATATATCCTCGCTAGCTATAACTTCCAAAGCTTTTTGCATCATCTTTGTAGCAATGCCGTTTCCCCTGGCATAAGATAAAACCGCTAACCTTTCAATTTTCGCCGTTTTCGGATTTAAATATCGAATTCTCGCAGTACCTACCACAGCATTATCTAAATAACCAATCAACTGCCGACAATTTTTATCCTTACCATCAATATCTAGTTTTGCATGTACTTTCTGTTCATCTTGAAATACCCTTCTTCTAATTATTTCAATTACTGGATAATCTTCCCATTCAACAACTTTTATAGTTATTTCAGTCATTAGGTTGTTTTCTGTATGCTTATAGAGATTGTATTAAATAAGCTTAGTGGAAAAGGTCGTAAAAAGTTAGGAGTTAAGAATTAAGAGTTATATTTTTCCCATCACCTATTACCACCCACTACCCATTACCAATTCCTAACTCTAGAGACGTAGCACTGCTACGTCTCTACATTTTTATTCCGCTCCTTCAATTGGCGCAAAACCTTGACGCTGAATGTTTTCAGTTATAGTACGGGGTTCTAAAAATTGTAGGAGATAATCGGGACCTCCTGCTTTTGAACCGACTCCGGAAAGTTTGAAACCACCGAAGGGTTGCCGGGAAACAATTGCACCAGTTATGGTACGATTTATATACAGGTTTCCTACTTCAAATTCTTCTTGAGCTTGTTGGATATGGGAAGGTGTGCGGGAATAAAGCCCTCCAGTTAAAGCGTAGTTAGTATTGTTGGCTACTCGTAAAGCTTCTTGGAAATTTTTGACCTTAATAACTGCAACTACAGGACCAAAAATTTCTTCTTGAGCTATTATCCCATCTGCCGGTACATTACTAAATATTACTGGACCAACAAAATAACCGTTTGCTGGTGCAGACATTTCTAAAACAACTTCTGCTTCTGCTTTACCTTTTTCGATATACTCGCGGATTCTAGATTGAGATTTATCATCAATTACAGGTCCTACTTGAGTACTTGGTAATTCTGCTTCTCCAATATTAAGGGATTTTGTTGCTTCTACAAACCTTTCAATAAAAGTATCGTAAACCGTTTCTACAACTATTACCCTAGAACAAGCAGAACATTTTTGTCCGCTGTAACCGAATGCCGAACTAACTACACCGACAACGGCTTGGTCTAAATCTGCACTTTCGTCGATGATTATTCCATTCTTGCCTCCCATCTCCGCAATTACTCTTTTCATATGCTTTTGACCGGGTTTTAAAACCGCCGCATCTGCGTAAATTTTACAACCTACTTCCTGGGAACCAGTAAAAGATATCACGTGAGTATCGATGTGATTTACTAAATAAGAGCCGACAACAGAACCTTTTCCGGGGACGTATTGAAACACACCTTCAGGAATTCCTGCATCAACTAAAACCTCCTTTATCTTTGCTGCAATTACCGCCGAATTTTCCGCTGGTTTGAGTAAAGTACAGTTACCAGTTACCAAAGCTGCCACCGTCATACCAGTTGCGATCGCGAAGGGGAAATTCCAAGGAGAAATGACGACGGCAATTCCTCGCGGTTGGTAAATATAACGATTATTTTCTCCAGCTACGTCATAATTGTAACCTTTCTCTAACCGTTCCATTTCCGCAGCATAATAGCGACAAAAATCTATCGCTTCGCTCACCTCTGCATCTGCTTGCCGCACTGGTTTACCAACTTCTAAAACAATCCAAGCCGATAATTGTGCCCGTCGCTGCTCCATCAAATCCCCTACTTTGCGAATGATGTCAGCGCGTTGCTTCGCAGTTGTTTTACGCCAAGTTTTAAATGCCGCTTTCGCCGCTTGCATCGCAGTTTCAGCTTGCTCAACATTAATTAAACCAACTTTACCTACCACCTGAGAATAATTAGAAGGATTAACCGAATCAACTTTCTCCTCAGTTTCTACCTCTTCCCCATTAATTAAAGGTAAATAAGTTTTCCCAAGTTCTTTTTTAACGCTTTCAAAAGCAACTTGAGATTTCTTTCTCAACTCCTCCATCGCATAATCGCTATCAGCAGCAGGATTGAAGGAAGAGAGGGGAGAGGGGGGAGAGGGGAAGGAAGAAAGGGGAGAGGGGGAAGAGGGGGTAGAGGGGGTAGAGGGGATAGAAATTTCTTTTTCCTCTTTAATAACAGGTGGTGAAATCAACTCTTCAATAGGACGATTTTCCATATCCTGGCGAATAAAAGAAGAATTGGCTGTATTTTCCAGCAAACGACGAATTAAATAAGCCATTCCCGGTAATAATTCACCGTAAGGGCAATAAACTCTTACACGATAACCCTGCTCTACCAAAGACTTAGCAATTTTATCCCCCATACCGTAAAGTACCTGCATTTCAAAATTGCGCTGGGGAATATTCAAACTTTGAGCAATTGCTATAGCTTTTGCTTGGGAGCGAACATTATGACTTCCTATAGCAGAATATATATATTGATGATTTTCTAACAATAACTGAGTTATCTTCTCAAAATTAATATCCGTGGCAGCTTTATCGTTATAAACTGGTTGCTGCCAATGATTTTGCTCTGCATTAATGGTTTCTTGATCCCAGTAAGCCCCTTTTACCAAGCGAATTGTAATCGGATTACCGCGCTGTTTTGCCCATTCAATCAAACTTTTCGCATCTTCTTCACTTTCACGCAAATAAGCTTGAATCGTCATCCCAATATCTGTACGCTGTTTAAACTCATCTTCCATCAACAGCTTTTTCAAAATATTAAAGGTAAGATCCTTGTAAATATACTGCTCCATATCAAAGTGGATAGCAACACCCAACTCAGAGGCACGTCGTAGCAAACTGCGGATATGAGAAAGTACTTTCTCTTCACTACCTTTATCATCCAACGGATCGAATTGGGAATAAAAAGCTGTCAACTTCACCGAAACCTGCACCTTCGGCAAAGCTTCCCCATCAGCTTCATCAATTAACGGCACATTCTTCCATTTTTTGGAAGCCTCCGCTAACTGCGTCATCAAATCCGTATATCGTTGTAAATAAGACTCCGCTTCAACCTCCGTTATCACCGCTTCACCCAATAAATCCACGGTGAAAGCCATCTTTTCTTTACGCAGTCTTTCAATACTCTTCAACGCTTGCTTGATATTTTCCCCAGCAATATAGCGATGAGCTAAAGTTTCTACACTTTTAGAAACTGTTGTAGCCGCAACCTTCCCCGGTACAGAATCCGCATTAGCAAAGTTTAACATTCCCTTCAACGCTGAAGGCAATTCTACCGAATCATCGCCGAGATATTCCTGTAAATGCGCCGCAATTTCCGGGTTACTTCTCAAAGCTGGAAGAGTATCAATAAATCGAAACAACTGCACCCGTAAACCAGGATTGCTCATTGCCCATGCTAATAACTTATCATCCGGACGCATTTGGTCGCGCAAAGCCGAAAATAAAGAACGATTTTCCTGACTTGGCGCTAATAATTTTTTCGCGATTTCCTGAGTTTTCGCTTCGTAGATGTCTTTCTCAATCTGTAAAACCACTGATAGCACGCTCCATATAAAATGTCAGGCTTTCCTAATAAAGCCTTTGTATTCTATTTTGGCTTTTTAATTTTGCTACCACCACATCCATAGGTAAAAATTAAAGAATTGAAATCTATATCTCATCAAAACACAGATATAGCATTATTAAATCATTTGTGAGATTTAAGAAACCCGGTTTTTCCGAAAAACCGGGTTTCTGACACCTAGTATTCTATTTTGGCTTTTTAATTTTGCTACCACCACATCCATCAGTAAAAATTAAATAATCGAAATCTATATCTCATCAAAACACAGATATACAAAACAGTATGCATGAACATTTAAATTTTCTTGCCAGATAAATTAATAAAATTTTTCTTGGATTACAAAATATAACAATTAATATTGATACGAACAATTTAACTAAAAAACATTTAATCAATCAATATTTGTTGATAATCAATTGCAATTTGCCAAAGTATATATTCAACATATAAAAGTTTTTAATGAAGATATTTTTTGGCATTTTATGTTGGTAAATGCAGTGTAGTTTGCTTTCCTTAGTCTAGGTGCTTCAATTAAGATGGCAAAGCTGTATATGTTGGTTTTGTCATCTACCATGAGTAATATTATCCTAGAACGTTACCGAATAATTGAGCTACTTAGTGGTACTCCAGGAGGCAGAAGTTATTTAAGCGAAGATACCAGTCAATCAAATTGTCATCAATATGTAGTAAAGCAGTTTCTCCCATCCAGTAAACATCCTACACTATTAAAAATATCTCATGATATCTTAGAAACTGAGGCAAAACCCCTCGAATATTTAGCTAAAAAGGATGATAGGATTCTTCATTTAAGTAATTTTTTTATCAAGAATAAAAATTTTTATTTAGTTAGAGAGTATATTCTCGGTCAATCTTTAAAAAAAGAAATAATCACCGGACAAAAATTAAGCTCCGAAAAAGTATTAGAAATATTATTAGAAGTCTTAGAAATATTAGTAATTATACATCATCGCAGTATAATTCATCGCAATATAAAACCAGAAAATATTATTCGTAGAGAGTCAGATAATAAACTCATTTTAACTGATTTTGGTGCCCCGCAAGAAGCAGTATCTAACTTAGTTGCTTCATCAGAATATATGCCCATAGAACAAATTTATAGAAATCCTCAATTTAACAGCGATATTTATGCTTTGGGTATAATTGCCATTCAAGCATTAACAGGTTTATCGCCAAGGGAAATTACTAACCGAAAAAACCATAAAAACTCTGATGCCCAAAAAATAGTTTGGTATCCTCGCAGTCATAAAGTAAATGGGAAACTTGCCAAAATTATCGATAAGATGGTGGATTTAAATTATCAAAGCCGCTATCAATCAGCGAAACAGGTGTTAAACGATTTACAGACAATTAATCAACCCCCAGCAAGTTTAGTATTACAAGCATTAAAACAACGATTTTCAAAAAATCCCAAATTATTCTTATTGTTAGGTATTTTTATCCCAGTTAGTGCAGTAGGTTGGTTTTTCTTCGCATCCAAAGACTTAAATTACGCTAGAAAACTGTATTATCAAGGAATCGCTAGCTACGAAAAAGCAGAATATAAACAAGCAGTCAAGCTATTTTCTCAAGCCATTAAAATAAATCCTCAATATTCTTCAGCTTACAACTTTCGCGGAGATGCTTATTATCGTTTGGGAAACTACGAAAAATCCCAACAAGATTCTAGTGCCGCAATTCGTAACAATCCTCAAGATGCAAATGCTTATTATGATAGAGCATTTAGTCTTTATTTAGTTGGAGAATTTAACGGTGCCATAATAGATTATAATCAAGCAATTAAAATCAATCCCGGATATGCCCATGCTTACTATGGTAGAGGATTAGCCCGTCATCAAATCAAAGAAAATCGTAAAGCTATCGCCGATTTAAATCAAGCAATTGCTATCAACTCTAAATTTGCTAAAGCCTACTTTCAAAGAGGAATTGTACATCGAGAAATCGGAGAAAAAATCGCAGCAATCAAAGACTTTAATAAAGCAATTGAAATTAATCCTAAATATGCAGAAGCATATTACCAACGCGGTAAAACTCGCTACGCACTCAACGAAAAAATTGCCGCCAAGAAAGATTTTAGTAAAGTGATTGAACTAGATTCTAAATTCATTGATGCCTATATTGCCCGTGCAGACGTTCACACTGATTTAGGATATCCCAAACAAGCTTATGACGATTACCAAAAAGCCATAGAAATGAATCCCGAAGACGCAACAGCTTACATTCATCGTGGTAAATATCGCTTTCAACTCAAAGATATTCAAGGAGCAATTGAAAATTACAATCAAGCAATTAAACTCGATTCTACTCAATCAACAGCATATAACAATCGCGGTAACGCTTACTTAAAATTAGGAAAATGGAATAAAGCATTAGCAGATTATTCCAAAGCAATTGAACTCAATCCCGAATATGCTAGGGCTTATTACAATCGTGGTTTATTACGTACAGACTTAGCCAAAGTACCCGGTGCAATCGAAGATTATAAAGCAGCAGCAGATATTTTTCTTAAAAGAAGTGAAAAGAATAATTATCAAGATGCAATGTCGAGAATTAAAGAATTGACTCCGTAAATTGTTCGTAGTTGCGCTTCAGCGCCAAAAATCTTGACTGTTCGTAGTTGCGCTTCAGCGCCAAAAATCTTGACTGTTCGTAGTTGCGCTTCAGCTCCAAAAATCTTGACTGTTCGTAGTTGCGCTTCAGCGCCAAAAATCTCCAATTGTGACTAGAGATTGGTTAATATTTTTGGGTGATTTTGGAAATTATATCCTTGTCGTTGCAATTTTCAGAAAATTGTTTGTCAAAACCTGATTTTGAAGAGTTAAAAGTTTATCAATTAGCTGAGAAGTTAGCTAATCAAATTTGGAATATTGTTCGAGAGTAGAATTTATTTGAAAAAGATACTGTTGGTAAACAATTAGTTCGTTCAGATGATAGCCTTTGTGCGAATATTGTAGAAGGAAGAGGGTGTTTCAATTACCAAGCAAGAATTGCTAGAGGCTATAGAAAATAGCTCTATGCCCAATCTCTCATTTTTATTGGAGATTTTTGGCGCTAAAGCGCAACTACTAACTCATTTTTATTGGAGATTTTTGGCGCTAAAG
>JBCBPQ010000191.1:0-14261 GCA_039820645.1 Cyanobacteria bacterium J06633_8
GGTAAATTAATAAAAAATAATGGAATTCAAAAATACATCTCTAGACTAGATGAAGCTAAACGTTCATCACGAAGACATAGTAATTTTTGGCTAGGTATTTACGGTGATTTATGGGTAATTTCCTGGGAGTTTCTAATGAATATTATTCAAGACATGATGAATATTAATCGTCATAAATTTCCTTGCTATCAAAAAGGATTAAGGGCAATGTCAATGCTAAAAAATATATGATCTGAAATTTTAAAACATTTTTCACTTATTATAAAAAACAATTTTAAATTAGTTATCAATCTTTTCTTCAAGCTTCTTTGTTGAAAAGTAAATTGACTTGCCTTTGTAGAAGAAGAAACCGCTTCGCGGTTTCTTCTTCTCTGATATGATGATTTTTTTCATTTTCTTATCATTTTTGAGACAATTTTTTGATATTCGTTGTTGCATCTATTCCTTACTATGACTATTTTTCACTTCTCTTGTCACCCCTTGAAATGGAAAGCTCTATATAAATGGGCACTAAGAAGACACCACAAAAGAAGGAAAAGATGGGTGCTAAGAAAATATTTTCGCCGACTCAAAGGAGGTTGGAAATTTTTCTCCTTGACTCAGGACAGAAGGGGTAAACCAAAAACGGTTTACATCACCGAATTATCAAAAATACCTATTCAGCGCCACGTCAAAGTCAAAGCATCAGCATCACCAGATGACCCCATACTACATAAATATTGGTTATCCAGGGGTACTCGGTACGGTAAAACCCGTTGGATTAAAGGCTCAAAGCTATATTTAGTCGCCGAGAAACCGGCATTGGCTCTGCCCAATATGTGGTGAACATCTGTTTAATGGAGAAGAACTTGATACACATCACATTCTTAAAGTGAAAGATGGAGGAACAGATGATATCGACAATCTTATTCACCTCCACCAAATGTGCCACAAAGCCGTACACAGCGGTAGACATCCTGGCAAGCTGAGGCTTGAGCCGGATGATTGGTAACAGTCAAGTCCGGTTCTTAGGGGAGGGGGACACGGTGACGTGTGCCTCCTTACCCGACAGGTGTAAAAACCTGCAAGATGGTCTGGTAACTCTTGCTATATCTAGCTTTCAAGGATTTCGGGTGGAAGTTTCATCGCTACCTCCAATGGTTGGGGAATTGCCTGTAAATTCACCACATAATCTCCGTATCTTTTGATGTGTCTGGTTACGTAAGGGCTTAAGGCTTTTAGATATCTACGATTAACCTGCTTTACAAAGTCTAGACAGGTCGGACACCTGACTTTTACTACCTCTGTTTCCTGTTTCACCGGGAGCATCGGAGCGGTTATCCCTCCACAGGCTTTCAAGGACAAGCCATCCTCGATTTTTTTGTATTAAACAGTGTGAGCTAGTTTTGCTAGATTCAGTGCGGCATTTAAGTCACGATCCAAGGTGAAACCGCAACTGGGACAAACAAATTTTGCAGTACTGATATGGCGACGATTAGTGTAAGAAATCATATGAGATATCACCACATCTCTAGAATGACGCGCCATTTGATTCGGTCCGAGATTACATCCGTAGCTAAAAATGGTAAAAATATAGCGCTCCGCAGATTGTTTAAATTTTGGTTCGCTTCCTGATAAAGGACCGAAATGTCTCGTCCAATTCAACCAATGTTCTACATTACAGAGTATGTCTAAAATACTACGTTCTGGCGCAAAGCTCGCCGGAAGAATCTTCTTCCGGCAGACTTTGCATTAAGTTACGCAATTTATTTTCTAGTTCCTCCACCTCTTTTGGTTCAGAAGTTGATGGAACTCGCGTCAGTACGATTTCTCCATTCTGATTAATTTTTACCTGCTTGTCGTCTGCACAAATCTTATCTACTTTTTCTGCAACCTCACTTAGCTCTTGACGTAAGTATTTAACAAAAACTCCTGGGTTAGAAGGGAAGCCAACAGTCGAACAATATTCTTTTATAAGCGGTTCACACTCGGATTGAGACAGTAATTGTTCTCGGAAATCAGCGTAACTTTCAGAACCAGCGACACAAGCATCTCCTGTCTTCAAATCCAAAGCCAAGTAAGAAAAAATACAAAGTTCTAGCTGTTGGCGTACTAAAACCTTAGTTTCGTTAACCTCGGATATAACCAGCGTCCGCCACTTGCCATAGAGAATATTCCAACATTTCATGTATTAGTTTTACCCGTTTATTAAGTGTTAATGCGACTTGACCGTCAATGCCAGTCGTCTTTTTACCTTTATTTTCTTGGGTAATTTTTCGCACAGCCAATAGCAGATTGGAGAAGCTGCGTAGCATCAATTTCATTAAACTACGCACTTTGTTCCACTGACTATATGAACAAGTATCCAGGCTTCTTCACCATTAAGTAAGTAAACCTTGGCTACTTTATCAACTAAGCGTTTTCCAATTTCTGCATCTGGTTCTAATTTTTGTAGTTCACTATCCAGAAATTCATCAGGTTTTGTCCAATCGATAATAGAATATACCGCAGGAAAAAAGAATTCTAAAAAGTTAGGAAAAAAGTCTTCAATTATTTCCTTCCAAGGGTTATCATATTCTGTCCTTTTTTTTAGTCGTCAGCTATTTCTTTGTAATAACACTTATTTTAAATAATAGTCTCATTTGATAACAATAAATCATTTTTTTTAAGCATTAAACAGGTCTTAAAATATTAACATTATTGATACTCGCATTTTCATTTATGATACATATTTTTGTATCAATAATAATTCAAAATAATCATAATTCTGGAACCTCTAAATTAGCCTTACTACCTGCATAATGTTTATAAATAACTTCTGGAGAATTTCCAACCCATTTTCCTATATCCTTCGCATCAATATCAGCCTCTAAATAAAGAGTAATAAAAGTGTGCCTGCATTGATAAGGTTTACGATATTCGCTTACTATACCTTGTTTTACAAGTTTAGTTACGATTCCATCCATATGTTTACCGCGATGATTTTTATATCCTTTCCACGCACGATTAAGAAAATCACCGAAGTCAATTATTCCTCCTTTCTTACTTTTAAAAATAAATTCTTCTGAATTGTTATTTTCAGGTTTAATTGATGCGAGTATTTCACGTAACTGATTATTTATCGGAAAGCGTCTTTGACTTTGAGTTTTTAACCCGTTTTTAATAGCGAATCCTTTATTACTAATTGTCATAGCTTGCTCAAAAGTTATGTATTTTTCATTAATATGTTTCCATTGCAAAGCTATAGCTTCTGATGGTCTACATCCAGTAAAAAATAATATTTTTACTAAAGGAGCATAATAACTATAAAGCTTACTTTCTTCAAAAGCTTTAATTATTGCGTCACGCTCTTCAGGGGTAAATGGATTAATTTGATACTCTGTTGTCTCCGACTTCGGAATCTGAATATCTTTTGCCATCCCTCTGAAAGGATTAGACTCAATTAATTTACTTTTCATAGCCCAATTGCAGCAAGCATTTATATTTGTCAAAGTACGCTTTGCTGCATTGGGAGTAAGATTAGCAATCAGATAATCTCTAATTGCAACTGCATCCGAAAGGCTTTTGGTTGGTAGATTAGCGATGTGATTGCGATACTTCCGATAATCGACTGCGTATGTAGAGGGACTTATCTGTGGTTTTTTAAACTCTGTGTATTGTTCCCATAACTGTTCCAAGTCCTGTTTTTTCGGACGAGACGGACGAGTTTTAGGAGCAATAGTTTCGAGGGAAGCTGCTGGTTTATATTTAGCCAGAGTTGCATCGAATTCTCCATAATCGATATCCCTTTGAATCTTGGCAGCTATTGTAGAAGCCTGCTGTCTTCCCAAGGGTGTATCATCATGTCTAGTTGAAAGATAAAAACGTTTGGTTTTTAATTCCCCTGCTTCTGTTGTAATTGGGTGAGAAAAAACTATTTGAAGTCTGCCGTTAGAATTTTTTATCTGTACCGAACCACGACCTGAATAACCATTTGGCTTCTTTGAGGACATAACGTCAATCCTTCAAAATTTACTGTATCGATATATTTTCTTTTCGTGAAAGCTTGATTTATTTGAGTAATTAACTGTGTTACAAAAAAGTATAAATTATCAATTCTAAAAAGTAATCACAATTTCCGTTTTTTACGTACTTTTCGATTATATAACTCTAATAGTGTTTATGTACTACAATTTTGAATATTATCGCTAGAATTAATAAACATTCACGACTAATAGTAACATATATGTACAATAATCCGCTTATGCAATAATTTGAATTATGCAAGATATGTTCTTTACGAGCAAACAAGCGGCGCAAATAGCAGGTTGCACTCTCCGACAATTACAATATTGGCGCGAGAAAGAAGTTATTGTACCTACGATTACCAGTACCGGAACGGGACGTAGTGTTTACTATTCTCGTTCGGAGGTAATGGAACTAACTTTGATGGTTTATTGTTTGGAAGTAGGTCTAAATTTCGAGATTGCTGCTGCGACAGTTAATAATCTCAAAGACAAGGAATTGATTCTACCCGTGCTATCTGAAGAAGTTCCTCGACGTTTTATGTTGGGTTGGGATGAAAAACTAGATAAGTTAGAGCTATCTGAGTTTGATCTAGAAAAGGCGATCGCAATTTTAGAAAAAGGAAAACCAGTAATTCCTATTTACTTGGATGACATTTACCAGAAATTAGCTGCAAAACTTGGTTAATTTTTGTAATTAATTTTTGTAAAAAAATATTGACGTTAAAAAAAAATAAAATATTTAAACCAAATCGTATTCTCAATAATTTCTCACTTTACCGGGTTAGCTTGAAGATTTTTGGTTAGTCCTGTTCCGCTCGCTCCCTTCCTTTCTCCCTCTTGCACTCACTCCCTCAATCCGAAATGGCAATCTTCCACAGGGAAGGAAGTAACTTTACCCCAATTTTACCCCAAAAGGGCTTATTGGGGTAAACACCTCTACCTTACATTTTTTACCCCAATTTTACCCCAATTGTTGCTCTGAAGTTCCCAAAAGTGACCTAAAATTATATAGAAGCCTGAGAAATCAGTCCTTACGGACAAATTAAAAAAGGGCTTGAAAGCCCTGTAATGCTTGTATTTTGTACATTAACTAATTATCTGTCAACTTAACAAATTATTCGTCAAGCAACTTTAAATCTGTTCAACCCTGTCATTGCAAGGATTATGACAGGGTTTTTACTATTTATAACAGTGATAATTCTCTCATGAACATTTCACAAGTTAACTGTCAAAAACCGGATATTTCACACTTTAATTGTCAATTCCCAGAAACCTTGAAAAATAATGATTTTTAATAAATTAACGAATTAACTGTCAAGCAAGCAGTATAATACAACTACGGTTTTATAAAACATTAGGTGTATGCATGATTCTGAATTTTCTGCAACCTCTAAAGGTTTATCTTGCGCGGCTTCTCAAAAAGAAGAGAATGTTATTGTTTCTGAGCTTTCTGATGAAGCTCGGCTAAAAATAGAAGTGATTCAAAGTCTCTTGCAAAATGATGACGGTGCCACATACACTCAACGGCTTCAACAAGCAGCAGAAAAACTTGGTAAGTCGGTACGTACAGTTAGGCGACTGGTCGATAAATGGGAACGAGAAGGTCTAGCTGGGCTGGTACAAAATCGAAGAGCCGATAAAGGAAAGTATCGAGTTGATCAAAACTGGCAAGAATTTGTGTTGAAAACTTATAAGGAGGGGAATAAGGGAAGTAGAAGAATGACTCGTCAGCAGGTATTTATTCGAGTCAAAGCAAGAGCGAACGAATTAGATGTTAAGCCTCCTTCCCACATGACGGTTTATCGAATTTTGCAACCTTTAATAGATAAACAAGAACAAGTTAAAAGTGTTCGTTCTCCAGGTTGGCGTGGTTCACGCTTGTCTGTTAAAACTCGTGATGGAAATGATTTACAAGTGGAATACAGTAACCAAGTATGGCAATGCGACCATACCCGTGCTGATATTTTATTAGTAGATCGGCATGGCAAAGTTCTTGGTCGTCCTTGGTTAACCACAGTCATTGACAGTTATTCACGCTGCATCATGGGTATTAATTTGGGTTACGATGCACCAAGTTCTCAGATTGTAGCTTTGGCATTGCGTCATGCGATTTTACCAAAGCAGTATAGTTCCGAATATGGACTGCATGAAGAGTGGGGTACTTATGGTTTACCACAAAATTTTTATACAGATGGAGGTAGAGATTTTCGTTCTAAGCATTTGCAAGATATAGGGGTGCAGTTGGGATTTGTATGTCATCTTCGCGATCGCCCTTCTGAAGGTGGTAGTGTCGAGCGTCCTTTTAAAACTTTTAATACCGAATTTTTCTCGACTTTAAGGGGATATACGGGTTCAAATGTGCAAGAACGTCCAAAGGAAGCCGAAAAAGATGCTTGTTTGACACTACGGCAGTTAGAGAAGCTTTTAGTACGTTACATAGTTGATAACTATAACCAAAGGCTTGATGCACGGATGGGCGAACAGACTAGATTTCAGCGTTGGGAGTCTGGGTTAATGACAACACTAGATATGCTTCCAGAGAGAGAATTAGATATCTGCTTAATGAAGAAAATACGGCGAAGAATCCAACGTGGAGGATATCTGCAATTTGAAAATCTTATGTATCGAGGTGAATATTTAGCAGGGTATGCAGGTGAAAGTATTGTATTGCGCTACAATCCCACAGATATTACAAAGATTTTGGTTTATCGGATAGAGGGAGGTAAAGAAGTATTTCTTGCTCGTGCTTATGCTCAAGATTTGGAAACTAAGGAACTTTCTTTAGATGAAGCTAAAGCTAGCAGTCGTAAAGTAAGGGAAGCAGGTAAGACGGTGAGCAATCATTTAATTCTTCAAGAAGTACGCGATCGCGAAACTTTTATTACTCAAAAGAAAACTAAAAAAGAACGTCAGAAAGCAGAGCAGGCTGAACTTAAACAAGCCAAACAACCTTTACCTATTGAGGTGTCCGAAGAAGTAGAAGTGACAACAAATGAAACTCAGCCAGAGGTAGAGATACCGGAAGTATTTGATTACGAGCAAATGCAAGAAGACTACGGGTTTTAAAAATGACTGATAAACAAGCTCAGGCTGTTGCTCAAGAGTTAGGTGCTATTCCTACAAATAATGAAAGCTTGCAAGCAGAAATTCGGCGTTTGCGAGGTAAAAATTTTGTTCCTCTTGAGCAAGTCAAAAAGCTTCATAATTGGTTAGAGGGGAAACGGCAATCACGTCAATCTGGAAGGGTTGTAGGTGAATCTAGAACGGGTAAAACTATGGGTTGCAATGCTTACAGATTAAGGCATAAACCCTCACAGGAACACGGAAAACCTCCAACTGTGCCTGTTGTTTATATCCAAATTCCTCAAGAGTGTGGTGCAAGAGATTTATTCAGCATGATTCTTGAGCATTTGAAGTATCAAGTGACTAAGGGAACAGTATCCGAGATTAGGGATAGAGCTTTCCGAGTATTAAAAGGTTGTGCAGTGGAGATGGTAATTATTGATGAAGCTGACCGACTCAAACCCAAGACCTTTGCAGAGGTGCGTGATATTTTTGACAAGTTGGAAATTCCGGTAATTTTGGTAGGGACTGACCGCTTAGATACAGTAATCAAGCGAGATGAGCAAGTTTATAACCGCTTTCGGTCTTGCCATCGCTTTGGTAAATTCTCTGGGGAAGATTTTAAGCGGACAGTAGAAATTTGGGAGAAGCAAATTTTAAAGTTACCAGTAGCTTCTAATCTTTCTAGCACGAAGATGTTAAAGACTTTGGGGCAAGCGACAGGTGGTTATATAGGTTTGATGGATATGATTCTGCGAGAGTCAGCAATTAGGGCTTTGAAAAAGGGATTGCAAAAAATTGATTTGGAAATTTTGAAGGAAGTAACTGAGGAATATCGCTGATGCAAGTAGAAAATATTAAGCCTTGGTTGTTTCAAGTAGAACCACTAGAGGGAGAAAGCTTAAGCCATTTTTTGGGTAGATTCCGACGGGCTAATGATTTAACTCCTTCTGGACTGGGTAAAGCTGCCGGACTTGGGGGTGCGATCGCACGTTGGGAGAAATTTCGGTTTATTCCACCTCCTTCTCATCAGCAGTTGGGGAAATTAGCTAGTGTCGTAGGGGTTGATGTTGATAGGTTAGTGATGATGTTACCACCTGCTGGGGTGGGGATGAAGCTTGAGCCAATTCGTTTATGTGGGGCTTGTTATGCTGAGTCTCCTTGTCACAAGATTGAATGGCAGTTTAAAGTGACGCAGGGGTGTAATCAGCACAAATCAACCTTGCTGTCTGAGTGTCCTGAATGTGGAGCGAGATTCAAGGTTCCAGCGTTGTGGGTTGATGGTTGGTGTCATAGGTGTTTTACGACTTTTGGGGAGATGAGTAAATACCAAAAGTCAATTACAGTATTAAATTCATAGAACACGATACACCGTATCCGGTGTCAACTGCGCCTATCGCCTCATTTTCCCTTTCCTCCATCCGATGAAATTTTTCCTTCCGTCCTAGCTTGCTTAATTGCACGCTTTAAAATCAACACAGCCATTTGAGATAAGGAACGTTCCTCTACATCAGCTAATTCTTGCAGAGCTTCCTTATCTTCTTCTTCCATGTAAAGAGTCACAGTTACTTTAGCCATGACATCAATCATAGGCTTAAGTGTGTGTTTTTCTTTCAAATAAACATAAACACATAAAAGCACACAAGAACTGTGTTATTCTAACAAGCGTCAAGCCTTCTTTGTAAAACAAAAAGCCAGCGCCTAACTTTCCTACGGCTGACCCTGACTTTTCGCTCCCCGATTAAAGGAGATATTTCAATGCTAAAACAAGTTAGTCATAAAACCGATTGGTACAGGGGCTATCAACAAGCTTTAGAAGACTTTAATATCACACAATTACTCGCAAAAGTTAGAAATGACTTAGAAGCTAATTTGATTAGTGTTGCGTTTAGTAACAGTGACTCTGAAGCTTCTTCACACGTACAGCAACAGGATGTAGATAGCTTAGCTGCTATTTTGATAGCTCAGTTTACCTCGAAAATCAATAGCGAGCTAATTCCTAAGTATCTTATTGCTATACGTCTTGGAAATTTACAAATAAAGTCAAACATCATCAACCAAAAATTCCTACATCAATCTCCGGATTTACCAAAAAACTTCCCTGATGAAGCTAAAATTCCCCGCTTCTTGTATGGTGATAAATTACGTTGGGTTAATTCGGATTCTGAATGGGGGATTGTTATTGGCAGATTTTACGCTTTTGCTCCCCATCTGTGTGAGTGGAGGTGGTGCTATCTAATTTGGATAAGCAATGATAGTCCTAGTGCTTCTTGGACACCTACCGATATTGCTTGGGAAGACGATTTAGAGGCTTTTACTTAGGAGACAAATAAATGAATACACCTTCTCTAACTCAGCGAGAAAAAGATTTAATACGTCTCTACTGTAGCTGCAAGTTTGAAATGACTCCCCAAGAGTTTTATCGAAAGTGGCAAGTAAGTCAAGAAAATATTGCTGAGATTTGCTCTCGTTCGGTATCTACAGTTAGATATTGGTTTTGTAGAGGTCGTTTTTATCGTCGTCCTCTTGCACAGGATTTACGACATCTTGCTTTGATGGACTTTTTACTAGAGTCTTTTGAAGAAATCCCCTCGAAAATTCTTGATAAGCTGTGTCTGAGTAAAAATAAGCAATCTGACACAACAAAATGAAGAAATAGCGGTCAAAGAACATGAATTAACCTAAAAAGCAATACCAAATTGGTATGTTTTTATATTTCTGAGCCAGTCACTCTCAATTAGAGTGGCTGTTTTTTTGAACATGAGCAAAATAAAAGTTTCGTTTGAGCATTATAAATTCCTAATTACAGAAGAATTAAAGTCTTATAACAGCGGATATTTTGATAACGCAGAAAGAAAAGCTGTTTTATTAGAAGAATTTAACCGACAAAGCCAATTAGTATCGCGAGGGGAAGCAGAATTTCATCGTCATCAAATCTTATGTGCAAATGAAGTATTTCCAGAAGCAGCAGTGGCGAATCCACTTGCTGACTTGGAAGTTTGGAATTTATGGAAGAGTGGTTACAGACGCTTTCCGTATCCTGGTACTTACCGTAAATTTAATATTACTTCTCAACTACCGAAAACAAATAGCCCCTCTAGCGTGGGAGTTTTGGGTGAGATAATAGCGGGATTATTTGGACAAGCAATTATTTCACCCTTTATTTTAGTACGTCCTATTAGGCGTTTTCCCGATTTTATTTATAGTACCAATAATGGTTTGTACGCTTATTTGGAATCCAAAGCATTTACAACTGTTGATAGTGAAGATGGCTTATTTTCTCGTGTAAAGAGAAACGAACTTGTCAACTTTTTAGTTGAATCTTTACGAGAAATGGTTTCTGATAGCCATGTTAAAACTTGGGGTTCTTTTACTTACATACAAGAGATAAATCCGACTAAATTATTTACTACATTTATTGAAGTTGATTTCAAAGAAAGAGATAAATCTAAATTAGAACTTGGCATCATGCCGGAACCCGTAATCCAAGGATTAGCCGAAATAGCGATTGAGAGAGGAGTAGCTAAAATGCTTAATGAAGGGATAATTAACTTCAGAAATCAGCAGAATATAGAAACATTATTAATGAATTGTGCTTTTCAAGAAGTTGAAGCATTAATGTATGAGTTCAGCCTGGAATTTGCTTCTGATATCAACTACAAATCAATAAATAAGGCTATTACAAAGCTTGTAGGAAAAGTTAATTACTCAGAATTGGGAAGAGTAAATCCAGAAAATTTGGTTTCGGAGGCACAAATATACTTAGAGGGGAGAAGATTTGAAATGTATGATATCGCTAGAGAACAGCGTTTAGAAGTAGAAGAGAGATGGAATGCTGACTGGGAGAGTGCTACAGAAAAATTTAATATTGATAATATGTATGGATGGCGATTTAGTAATAAACTTTTTTGGTGATAAAGTGTAGAGAATACAATCTGATAATTCTATTCTATCAAGTTTATTCTGTTGTATCTTTTTTTAATTCAGTTATCTTGTTAATGATATTCTTGGCTAGCTTTAAAGCAAACTTCACTTCTTTTCCTACATTCTGTATATTATCCTCATAATCCGCTTTGTTCCTTAATTGACGCAGCCGCCCTAAATCGTTTCCAATCTCTATCATATTTCTATTCTTTCTGTCATAATTCTTGAATTCATCTGCTACATATTTATGCTCATTTATATCGCCACTTCTAGCTTTTGAAAGTCTTGGGTCGAATAAAAAATCCCGTAAATAATTTCTAGCAATACAAAATGCTGCGTAATAAGCTCTGCTAATAGATGAACGTAATTTTGCTTCGGAGATTTGTGATTTAGGATTTTTCGCTGAATCCCCAGAATTATTTGAATTTATATCAGCTAGTTCTTTCGCTAAATCATAATATTTTAACCAGTCAAATTTCATCGAAATCAATATTAATGTCTAAATCATTACCTACTAAAGGGGAAACATCAAGCCACCAAATATCATCTAAAGTTTTTAATTTGTCAAAGGCCTCATCTGCATCAAGCTGGGTATGAATATTGATTATTAGTTTTCTCCAATTCTCAATTTCTGGGTCACATATAATCTTTAGTTCTAATTTTTCTTTATTAAATATTTCTTGGATTTTTTGATTAGCATCTAGCAAAAAATAGATTAAATGCTTGTTTTCGTTTAAATACTTAATTATTTCTGTTGGATTACTAAAAATATAAATAGGTTCTAGACGAGTAATTAAGTTATTGACAAAATCAATTATACTACTGTTAGTAATGTTAATTTCTAGATTATACGGTTCTGTTGGTAATGAAGGATATTGTAAAAAATATTTTTCTATTTGCTCTAAGAAAGGACTTGTATAAAGTTGTCTTGAATTATGCTTGGATATTGCTAAATAAGCCATGTAATCAGCAAGTTTTCTATCTTCTACATTCATCTTAGGCGAGCGTACATTACCTATGCGTTCGCGATTAAAAACATATGTATTTGAAGAAGAGACAGATGATAATTGACCCTTTGATTTTGTTACTGTTGATGTGGTTGATATGTTTTCATCATCTAAATACATATCGGAATTAGTTAATCTTAGTGACATTATTCAAAGCTCCTTCGTAAATCGCCTTCAATTAAAGTAAAAAACCAATCATGAGCAACAGAATGAGCGTCTTCTAACCATCTGTCCAGATGTAATGGTATTTCGGGTATATCGGATTTAAGCGACTGAATAGTTGTTTCCCATATTAATGCTTCTGTTACTTCGTTGTTTTGTTCATTTATTTTTTGAGCCTTAAACAGCCTAAAATTCACAGCACCCTTGGGTTTAGTAGACTTAAATGCAAATTGTAAATCAAACTGAATCGGACTTTCTTCAACTAAAGTTTTTTGAAAAAGTAAAGGATTAAGAGATAAATTAAGCTTCATTTTATCTTTTAAAAATTGATATATGTCCTGCTCTGGCTGTAAATCTACAGCATCAACATATTTCAGTATTATTTGTCTGGGACGAAATTTTTCTTTATTTGGATGAACTATATAAAGCTGGTTTACAACCTCAATTATTCTTTTTTTAAAATCTTCCCACCCATAATTTTCTGTATCATTTACGGTTAAAATTCCAGTTCCCAGTTGTACAAGTGGCCACCCTTTCTCACTTCTAATTCTATGTTGAACTAATCCTTCAGCCATATTGTCAGGAACAACTGAAGAAGGTAATTGTTCATATGTTGGATATTCTGAGCTTATTCTGTCAAATAGTCTACCAAGTATAAACTGAGTATTAGAATTGATGCTGAGTGGATTTTGTTGGTCTACGTACCATCTAATCTCAAATATTGCCTCCACAAGAGGTTTATTTTTGAGGTTTTCTAAGGTCATATTTAAGAAATTTAATCCTAATACAATATTTATTATCGTAATTCAATGAACTATTCTATTTTAAGGCTTTGCTGAAACAAAATAAAAATATGTTTGTGAAGCATTTATAGCTTAACAGCGCAACTGATAGCTACAGTAAACTTACTACGAATTTCATCCTAAGAGAGTTCCTATTTGACAAAAATACAATTTTAACCAACACAACTCTGTAACTTCCTCTCCCTCTCCTCCCAATCCGGCAAATAAATGGACATAAAGCACTTAAACACCTTTCCATGATTGGGTACGAGCAAATGTACTAATTCATGAACGATAACAAACTCACCTAGTTCTTTAGGTAGTTCCAATAATTCTGTATTCAGCGTTAAATTTCCTGTGGTAGAAATAGATGCCCATTTTCGCTTCATCCCACGTAAGCTAATCTTCTTAACTTTGACGTTAATCTGTTCTTCCCACTTACTCACAGCATCTTTGAGTTCTTGGCTGTCTTTCCATTTTGCTGAATCTTGGGTTTTGGATTGTAAGGGGGTAGCGCTCATGATTCAACCCGTTCCAATTTTAGTAGGTTATTACTGACTTCGATTGTTTTCTCAACTTCGTTTGTTAAGGGGTAAAGGGTAGCGTAGAGTTCGGTTCTTAAGTCGATTTCTTGCCGAGCATCCCACCAATAATCGGGGAAGTTGCTGTAAACTGCGTTAATGGTTTTAGCTTGCTCGACATTTTGGTTATCTACTGCTTGCTTAATCACAGTGTAGATGGCGAAGGTATTTTCATCAACATCTAGCTGCTGACGCTCTTGCTCTGCTTCAACACGTTCGTCGGCTATTTGATTTAGTTGAGTTAAAGCTTCAGAAGCTTCTATTTGGCGGTTTTCAAAGGCTTGACGGACTTTCTCGGCTCGTTCACCAATGGAAACTAAAAATGGCGATCGCGCACTTTCCTCAATTACGTCTTTGGAAATTGCCTTACTTAAGTTTAGAATTTTAACGTTATCCGTTGTGTCAGTTTGACGGAATTTTTCTAGTTGTTCTGCGTTGAGTTGGTGAATCGTTCCCGGCATTTCCAACTCGCCAATTTTAACGTTACGACGTACCAATTCTTTGGTTTTGGCGACGAGTTCTAAATCTATGTAAGGATTGGTATTATAAGCTGCGCGTATTGTGGCGTACAGTCTAACAATGGCTTTGTATTTTTTCATGAATTCCCCACCTAAATCTGGATCGGGTGAGAGAATTTCGTAAATAGTCTGCAATTTTCGGGCAAATCTAAAGAATTTTTCTCGTATTTCTTTATCAGCAAAATGTACCGCAGCTTTTTCTTTGGCTTTATCGTCCCATCCTCTAGCTAATGGTAAA
>JBCBPQ010000192.1:0-14240 GCA_039820645.1 Cyanobacteria bacterium J06633_8
CTATCAACTATCAACTATCAACTATCAACTATCCACTATCAACTATCAACTATCCACTATCAACTATCAACTATCAACTATCAACTATCAACTATCAACTATCAACTATCAACTATCAACTATCTATTAATTTTATACTTTTCCATAAACTCTTGTATTTGAGCAATGACAAGAGGATGTGAATCATTTTTTAGCTGGGGTATAACTTGTATAAATAAACGAGGAGATGCAACACTTAAATATGCAGCAGCAGCTTCTCTAACAAAACCACAAGGGTGACGTAAGCTTCCTTCAATTTGTATAGGTTTAAGTTTGATACGAGCAACTTGAGCAAAATGAATGCAGGAAGCCCAACACCAATCAGAAAGCGAATGTTCTAATTCCAATAATGTTCGAGTTCGTTCGTTTACAGCCATTTGTTCGTATTTAGTTAATCCTACTTCCACCAGTTTTTGTAATTTTTCTAAATATGGTCTTCTATCAAAAATATTAATTAATATAGTTTTGCAAGGTAAATCAATAGTATGCTCTAAAATTTCTAAACCTCTTGCTAAAGTTACTCCTGATTCAGAATTAAGGTTGAATGCAGCTGCGTTGATTTTTTCTAAGGGGTAAAGCAATTTTAAAAGCAATAGTATCCTTTCTTTAATATCAATTTCTAGCTCTGCAACAGATTTTTGGACTAATAGACATAAAGCTACAACCTTCTTTTTAGAATGAAAATTTTGTAATGTTTCTCCTGTTTTAAACTCTATATAAGCAGCATATATTTCACCTTGAGTTTTAAAATCTACGGAACCAGCGTATATCTGACCTAATAATTTTAATTCTTCTTCTATTAATTCTTGTACTCTACTTTCATAAAATCTATCTACCTTCGCTAAAATTCCTTGCTGCTGATGTCTTTTTAGTAAACTACGGAGTATATGAGACTTTATTTTTCCTTTAGATGTTTCTAAATGCTGCCACAAACGATCAATTGCTTCCAAAGTGTCAATTTGACCGATTGTTTTTAACGCATACACCCTAGCTATTTCTGGTTCGTAAATATTGGTTGCTAATTTAGAGAGCATTGGCAAAACTTCATTTCTCAACTTCACTAAACCCTTAACTGCTACTAGCCTGGTAGGTTTATAGTAAAGCCCTGCTATTAATGCTGAATAATATTCTTCTAAATGTTTAGCAGCAATAATTTCTAGAACTGCATTACGTACATTTAGAGATTCATCTTCCAATAAATTAGGTATATAAATCCGTAAAGATTGTAAATAATCTGCTTCTGCTAAAGACTTTACTCCTGAAACTCTTATTTCTGCTTCTTTATTAGTGAGCATCCATTTAAGAGTTTTGGTTGCAGCTAATTTTTGCTTTGTCGTTCCTCTTGTCAATAACAAAGCCGCAGCGCTACCTCGTATAGCCGAATCCTGTTCAGGATTTAAGTATTTTTCTAATTGATTGGAATTTGCAGAAACTTCAGCCAAGAAAACGTAACGTAGTGCTAAAGCAAATATATTTGGATTATCTTTTGTTGAAGAATTTTCTAATAAATTACGTACTTGAGGTAAATAAGCGCGGTTAATATCATACTCAAGCATTACTTCTAAACTTCGATGCTGCAAAGCAGGGCTAAGGCTTGGTAATTCAGGAGCTAAAACTTCTCCAGCCCCTTGAGGATCTATGTGGGATAAAAGTTCTATGCAAGAAAGTTTATCAGCTTCGTTTCCTTTTTCTCGTAAAGCTTTAATTACAGCCCGCTTGAAGAAAGGTAAATCAATATTTGTGACGCTTAACTGTCCCCTTTCTGCACTTAAAACTAACAAATCAACGTATTGCGATTGCAATACCCAAATTACTCCCACACATATAATCGCGACTATTGCTGTTTCTATAATTAAAACTAAGTTATACCAAGACATGGGGAGAAAATTATTTCCCAGCCATTGAGTCACTAAAATAATTAATCCAGCAAAACCCGCTGCCGCAGCTTCTGCAACACCTCCCGATAATGTTTGTACGCGACTTCTAACTTTTTCGGGTATCGGTTGGAATAGCAAAGTACCAGTATTAGCTACAAAGGTATAACGCACAAGTTCGTCTAAAAACTTAATCAGCGTTAAACCCCATAGCAGAGTTATTGACAAAGAAGAAAATAACCAAGAAAATACGGCAAGCAATATTAATAAAGCACCGACACTGACAGGTAAAATTGCAACAGTGAAAAATACCCCCAAACGTTCGATTGCACGGCTGGAAACAAACAACTGTGTTGTCAATTCAAACAGCCCCAAAATTCCACCAAATACCCCTAAAAAACTAGTAATATCTTTACCTTGAAAAGTTGATTCTAATTGGGATAAATACTGAAAATCGACTAATAAACCTATTGCTTGTATCAAAAGTCCGAAGAAAAATAATCGCAAAGCATAACGTCTTAAAGGGCTAGAAAGACGACGGGCACGGGAAACTTGCGATTTATTTATTTGTCGTTGCGTAACATCAGAAAAAGCTTGGGGATATTTTTTACTAAGATACAAAAGAATCAGCGTTCCTAAAACAATAACTAAAGCCCCAGTTAAAATTACTTTATTTAACTTAAGAAATCTAACTAAAGTCGGTAAACTGAAGCCACCAATTACATCAGCGACTAAAACCCCACTGCTTACCAAAGGATATGTACGCTTTATCTCCTGAATATTGAATAATTGGTTTGCTGCAATTGAAGTATTAAGTTGATTGATAACGTACAGCGCATCAACCCAAAGCCGTAATAAAAACACGCTAAATAAAGCTATTGGCTCTGGATTTAAATTACTAGGAGCAGTAAATTGCAGACCTACAGGCAGTAAAATTAAAGGTATCACCATACAGGGCAAGGCTGATACAATCACCCATCGCAAAGGAAAAATCTTTTGTAGCCACGAATAAATAAAAACCAACCCAATCCCCACTATTGCACTAGCAATATAAATCAGCGGTAGGTTGTTAGCTCCGTATTTGTCAAGGAATAGAGCGATGCTGCTATCTTCTACCCATCGCAATCCAACTGAAGTTGTCGCGTAAAAAGCAAACATCAGTAAGGTTCGAGAACCTTCTTCTGGTCGAAGATTTACCCACCTAAGTACTTGTATTAATATTTTTTGATAGGCAGCTTTTAATTCCATGCGGTTTTCAAAAGGTGTAGTTATCCCTGCACCATCTCATTTTCAATTACGTTCAGCTACTCAAACTTCCCCCAGCAGCAGTTTGATAGAACACTTCAAACTAAAAAGCACCTCCGTGTCACAATTTTTTAGGAGTACGTTGGTAATTACTTAGAAAGAAAGAAAGAAAGTCCCGAGCAACTGAGTATTAGTTTTCCCACTCAGCACCCAAGACTATCGTTTTTTTTCATTAATTTAGAATTACTTCTGTAGCAAAGAACTATGAATCAACAAAACCTGACTCTAAACACCAAAAGAAAGCAATACCAAAAGATATTAACCATTGGTATTGCTATGTAAGAAAATTTAGATTTTGGGCTTATATTTTTTTAGAGACTTTAGGTAAGTCCTGTCAAAATTACTTCTTAGGAGAAAGCAACATCATCATGTTTCTTCCTTCCTTTTTGGGATATTGCTGCACTTCAGCTACAGCTTCTAAATCTGTCGCCATCCGCTTAAGCAAGATTTCAGCCAAATCGGTATGTTGAATTTCTCTACCCCGGAACATTACCGTGGCTTTTACCTTGTCACCATCTTTTAGAAAACGCTTGGCTTGGTTAACGCGCACGTTGTAATCGTGATCTTCTATCTTATAGCGCATCTTAACTTCTTTTACATCAGCCGTATGCTGCTTTTTGCGAGCTTCTCGCGCTTTCTTCTCTTGCTCAAACTTAAATTTCCCGTAATCCATAATCCGACAAACTGGCGGATCGGCTTTATCGCTAACCAACACTAAATCTAGTTCTTTTTCATCCGCTCTTACGAGTGCATCTTGGGGAGTCATAATTCCTAACTGGGCACCGTCTGTATCGATAACCCGAATTTTAGGAAAGCGAATTCTTTCATTGATTTGAGGTAAGTCGCGACTTCTTCTTTTCTCTATCACAGGCATATATGAATGATTTTGGGGAAGTTGTTGTTAAGAATTTGGTTTTGGTTTGGAATGAGATATCTCAGACGCAGAAAACGAATGGGACTTGAAACAAAATATTGGGTATACTTCTAGCTTAGCTAATCCATCAATCGTAAAATTTTAGAACTTACTGTCATTCTACTAACTTTAGAGAAGGTTTAGGCTCTATAAATTGATAGACGTTGCATAAATGCAAGAAACATTAATTATTGTAATTTTTTTTGTTAAAACATTAACGCTATACCGACTACGTATGAATACATGATAGCACCATGAAATATAAACTACACATATCTTAAAACAATGTCTAATTAGCTACACTTTTCTTCCAATCGAAAAATATAAGCTTCTTCTCTCCCCAACAATAAGAAGTGATACCACAGGGCATAATTGAGAAAATCTATAATAAATTTAGGAAATAGTTTAGCATTGCTGTTTAAAGCACTTACAAGTAATAAATTATCCCACCGTCGGTGTTGCCCGATAGGGCAACACCATTATACGTCTGGGTTTTGTCCGGAATATTTGTTAAACGGTGGGATAATTTATTTTTTGGATCTCCCTAAGAGAAGTATTTATGACTGACAGCATACATTGGCAGCACAGAGTTGGGAATCAAAGAGATTGGGTTTGGCGAGGTTGGCAAACTCGATACACGTATATTCGCCCTCAGAATTCCATAGTAAATAATCCCGGCACATTTCAACCTTTGATGCTGCTACATGGATTTGGCGCAAGCATCGGGCATTGGCGACACAATTTAGAGATATTCGGAAAACAACATACCGTTTACGCTTTGGATATGTTGGGTTTTGGAGCTTCGGAAAAGGCACAAGCTAACTACAGCATAGATTTATGGGTAGAGCAAATACATGACTTTTGGAAAACTTTTATTCGTAAGCCGGTAATACTAATAGGTAATTCTATCGGCTCCTTAATTTCCTTAGCCGCAGCCGTCAAACATCCTGAAATGGTAGAAGGTGTGGTAATGATGAGTCTACCAGACCCAAATTTAGAAAGAGAAGCTATTCCTGCATTTTTATATCCTTTAGTTGCAACAATTAAAAATGTTGTCGCAAACCCTTTACTAGTAAAAACAGTATTTCACTTTATACGCCAACCTAGTATATTGCGTCGCAGTGCAACTTTAGCTTATGCAAATCCCGAAGCTATTACCGACGAACTCTTAGATATATTAGTCAAACCCACCCAAGATAGAGGTTCTGCTGGTGCTTTAACCGCTCTTGTTATAGCTCAAAATAATCCAGATTACAGCCCTAATGTCAAACAACTATTATCAAATTTAACAATACCCACCCTTATGATTTGGGGAGAAAAAGACAAAATAATACCTCCAAAACTTGCTTCTGAATTTGTTCGTTACAACGAAAACATACAGCTAATTACTTTAGAAAACATCGGACATTGCCCCCATGACGAATGCCCCTCTCAAGTAAACCAAACGATTTTAGATTGGATAAAATCAGTTAACAGTTAACAGTGAGCAGTGAACAGTGAACAGTGAACAGTGAACAGTAATCAGTTGAAAATAGAGCAATTACTATCACAACAGCTTGCCGTAAATATAGGCATTATTAAGTTCTAATTCTCAACTCCTAACTTACTTCCCACTCTTCCCGTCTAATAGAACAGAAGTATCCCTTTTCTGTCACTTTCTCTCCTTCTCCCCATTTTTCTCACTCCCACCGCAACACTTTTTCCTTAATTACATTTCGTTTTCCGCGAGAAACTCTTAATACTTTACTAGTTAGAATGAAACTTATATTACCGTTGGTAGCTAGGTATCTATCATTTTTTTTACTATTCTGATTCCATTTTTTTAATGGAAGATTGATTCTTCTATTACTTTTTCTACTAACACTCACATAGCTCCTAGGATTTTCTATTCCACAGATATAAATAAAAAAGCTTTTGGTTTCTGCTCTAGCAAAAGTATTGTTACCTTCAGGACATCCTTTTGCTAAAGGTTTACCATCTGCTTGTACGGCACTTATCACTTGTTCTCTAAGGATAATGCGATTGCGTTTAGTTACCACCATTTCATATGGGGTAATTATATAAGCTAATTCGCCATTAATTGCAATGTAAGTTTCCCTAGCCTTTTTTGTGATAGGTACTGTTATTTTATTATCTAAATTATTCGGGATACGAACGTAATATCCTAGAATATTTTTATTATCTCCTCTACAAATATAAACATAATCTTTTGCTGTCTTAAAAGAACGTATGGGTAACAAGTTTGCAGATGGGCAGACTTTATTTTTATCAAGCTCAATAGAACCTTGACTAGATTTATCAATATTTTTAGAATCCTCTTCTACGTTTTTATTTGCTAAGGATGATTTCATATTGAACAATAAAATACTGCTCACCAAAACTGATTGCAAAGCTTTTCGGCGAGCTAAATCACGATTAAAAAAAATCATATTTAATTTATTTATAAATTTTTTTAAACAAGTAAAAAATTCAACAGTAAAATATACGCCATAACATCGTTTTGCTTGGCGTAGAATATCGGTGTTATCCCTGATGAAAAACTAAATTTATTATCATATGTACAATCATTAAATACAACTATCTTGCACATATTTTCATATTTTCTTTATAAAAATAATAATTAAGATAAACTTATTGAGATTTGTGAAGCTAGACATAAAAACCTACATTTTTAACCTCACCCTGTCCTAATGTCCTTCGGACACGCTTCGCTAACGGACATCCCTCTCCTTGTTAAGGAGAGGGAATGAGGGTGAGGTCATATTTATATTGTAGCCAAGTGAAAACCCCTATAGTAGGTTTAAATACCTAAAATTTATAGAGATACTAGGTTTATCATCGCCGTCTGTGTAATTAAATTAATTAGTTGAAATTTTCCCCATAATTGAAGCTTTAGGGATTTTTATTTCAAGAGTTGAGTTTAAAGTTGAAAGACTGGGTTTTTTTAGATGACCACTTAGGTATTACACCATTTTGCCAGCAACTTTCAAGGCTTGGAATTAATTCTGCCGTCATTACGTTCCAAAAATTGTTATCACTCATTTCCTCACCTTCATTCCATATCTTGTTCATGCCCCCGAGGAGTTTAGCAAAGCTATCCTGAAGTTCTTGCAAAGCTTCCTGCTGCTCTTGTTTATTTTGTCCGTTATTAACCACAGGGTAAACATCAGGGACACCTTGATTTTTAATTTTTAATAGCCGCTCATAGTGAGAATACTCATTTAAATCATGAGGATCGTCGTTCTCATCTTCTAGACAGTAGTTTGAGGGTATCATAAATTTATCTTTATTTGCAGTTGTACCTTCACCCTGCAAGCTAATAGTTTTAACAGCATTTTCTGCATCTTCAAAACTAGCGATTATCTGTTTGAATTCCTCTTTCTGCCAAACTTTTTGCTGATTTGTAGTCTTCCAAGAAAATTTATCTTCTCCAACTAGCTTAATTCCAGATATCAGCGCCTCGTACATTATATTATAAAAACTCTTGTGGGGTGGGCATCCCTGCCCGCCCTAATATACCTCATAAATATGAAATATGCTGTATGTGATAGTTTGACGATCAATCTGCGGGCTGCGTAAGTCTCGAATATTTCATAATTCATTCACACTCTCGTTTCGTAATTTGATGACGATAGCGAAACATCCCTTCCAATTGCGATTTAATCAACCAACCACTCATAAAATCTACTGCTTCACCACCGGGTAATGAAAAAATAATTTCATCCGTCAATCGAGTTTGATTATTTTCCCGTTCAAAGTTATGCTGATGTCGCCAAAACTCGAAAGGTCCTGATATTTGTTCTTCAGTAAAAAAACCATATTCTTCACATTCAGTATGACGAGCCAACCAAGTTATAGATAATGCTCCCAAAAATAAGCGATACTCTGTCATTGTGCCGATACCGAATATTCCCTCACGGCGAATTACTTGTATTGATTGCCAAGGTGGAATTAAAAGTTTTACAACATCTGCTCTTTGGTGAAATTTCCAAACGACTTCTACCGGTGCATTAATAATTGAAGAATGTTTAAAATCCAACATTTATCAGTTTTCAGTTAACATTTTTCACAAACCAAGTGTGAATAATCAATAATTAATTATCGATTACTTACTCTTCATAGTCTGTATCAATTTCGATACTCAGCGTGTCTTCATCAATTCGTATATATAAAACGTTGGGACGACAACATACTTGACAATCCTCTACATAAGATTGTTGAAAACCTTGACTGATATCAATAAAAGTTAAATTTGCTTCGCCGCAATAAGCACAATAATATTCAGCGGTATTTTGCATAATAAAAGGTTAAAGATTAAAACTCATAACTTCCAACTCTTAACTATTTACCATGCCCTGCACCCTAATTCCCCATTCTCTAACTGTTAACTGCTCACTGTTAACTGCTCACTGTTAACTGATTCACCTAGATGCTTTTGCAGTGTAGACTGTAGTAGCGGCCCTTGCAAGTGATTCCAGGGTAATATTTGCTCGGTTGACCAGTTTTCGTAAACGTAGAAGTCTAATGGGGGAATTTCTCCTTTTAGTTCTTTGAAAGCACGTTTGTAGCTACCTAATGAATCTCCAAAGTCGCGAGTGAGTTCTAAAAGCTTAGATAATCTTCTATCTCCCCTCGACAACAAAGTCTGAATAATCGACCAATTATAGCTTTCCGGACGAAAATCTATTCCTTGGGGCTTTAATTTTTTCTGCAAAAATTTCAATCGTTTTTCTGCTTGTTTATTCACCCCAAACCATTGAAAAGGTGTATGGGCTTTAGGTACAAAAGTACTGCATCCTAATGTAAATCTTAATCCTGGAGCAGCTTTTTTAAGATTCTGCATCATCGTTACGGTTGCATCTAAATCTTCTGAAGTTTCACCTGGAATTCCTACCATTCCATAAAGTTTTAAACCTTTTAATCCGCCTTTTTTGGCATTTTCTGCGGCTTTGATTATATCTTCCTGTTCGAGCTTTTTATTAATAATTTTTCTAACTTTTTCTGAACCACTTTCTACGGCAATTGTCAAGGATTTTGTTCCTCTTTGTGCCAATGTTTTCGCCAGTTCTTCCGTTACTGTATTGGTTCTTACCGAAGCAATACTTAAACGGACATCTTCGTATTTTGGCTGATTTATATAGTCTAATAAAGTATCAAATTCGGGATGTTGAGTTACAGAAGCGCCTAATAATCCCAAACGATTTGTTACTTGTAAACCTTTTTCAATTGCGGGAATTAACGAATCATTTAAACTTGATGTTCTAAAAGGCAAAGTGAGATAGCTTGCCAAGCAAAAACGGCACATTTCCGGGCAACTTCTGACCACTTCCACCATGAAAATGTTTTCCCAAGCCGCTTTTTCAGTTACTACCGTTGATGCTGATAAAGTGTTTCCCCGATAAGTTTGCTTTTGTATTTCTGCGGGAATATCTGATGAAATTGGTTTGATAGATTTTATTCCAGTATCTAAAGCATGATATTCAACTTCATACAAACTCGGAATATAAACTCCCGGTACTTGTGCAAGCGCTTTTAACTTTGCTTGTCTAGGTGCGTTTCTAACTTCTTTGTAAGCATTAATAAAATCATTTAACAGGTTTTCGCCATCTCCCAACAAAACCACATCGAAAAAATCAGCATAAGGTTCGGGATTAGCAGTTAAAACTGGTCCACCACCAAAAACTATGGGATGATTATCTTGGCGATAGCCAGATTTAATTGGAATATCATTTGATTCGAGTAAGTTAAGAATATTGACATAATCCAACTCCCACGACATCGAAAAACCCAATATTTCCGGGTTTCGGGGCAGAGTTTCGCTAGTATCCGTAAACAAGCGACTCACCTGTAAATCCCCACGTGTAGCCAAAGTAGCCCACACCACCTGATAACCCAAGCTGGTGATTCCCACAGTATATTCATTGGGAAAAGCAAAAATAACGGGGATTGCGTCGGTATCGGAAGTTACAGGAGTAAATAAAAGGCGTTCCTTAGCAAATAAATCGAATGTCACAGGCGTTTTCTTTTGGGTGTTTTGCCATATTTAATTTTAAGGTAAAGAATAGTCAGGTTAAAAAGTAAAGTAAATGTATTAGCCAGAATAACCGGAATATCAGCCGCCATAATTCCGTATATCAACCATAAAAAAACACCAGTGATAAACGTAATTAACATGGTGTAAGAAACATCTTTAGCTGACTTTGTTTGCCAGGTTTTGATCATCTGCGGCAAAAAAGCAGTGGTGGTTAAAGTCGCAGCCAGCAATCCTACAATTAGCATTAGTTTTTTTGAGGATAATGTGCTTTACATTTCTTTATATTAATGGATAAATGTATCGGGTGTGTCAATTTTGGATTTTGGATTGTTTTACCTGGCGGTTGAAAACACGTCTATACAAGCGAAACCCATCTGCGTGGGTTAATTAGTTGATAAAAAAATATTGTCGGGTGTGTTACGGCTAGGGAAATCTTTCATAGTTCGAGTAAGTGAAAATTTGCCGTAACGCACCAATCCCGGATTAAAGTTACATAGTTGCGAATTTGCATAATTCCCAGAAGCTCAGAGATATATATTCAGTGAAAAAACTATGTATGATTAACTGCTATGTATCGGGAAAAACTTTGCTTAATTACCTTACTTACCCTTGTGGCTATGCTTTATGAAACAGCATCCCGTGCCGAAAGATTGAGCGGCTTTTACGCTGATTGGTGAAGCTGATTGAGGGCATAAGTGGTAATTCGTAATTATTCAATTACTTCACAAAATCATAAAACGTAATGCAAACACCTGCTTTATCTAAAACGACAAATTCTTGACAACCCCAAGGTTTGGTTTCTAATTTGCCATTGGGATGAATTATATCTTCACCTGTAGCTACAAATTCTTCATAAAGCTGTTCTAAACCATCAACCCGAATTCTAAAGGATGTGTCCTCTGCAAGATGTTTATAGTCATTTTGAACTAGAAAAATTTGTATTTCATCTCGCTCAACAATCGCCATTTTTAAGGGTTTACCTTCTGTATGAGTTGTTGTAAAGCCGAGTTTTTCGTAGAATTCGATGGCTGTTTCGACATTTTTACCAGCAGGAATGAGGGGACTGAGATTTTTGAGTTTGGGTAAATTATTATTCATAATTTTATTCCAATCGCGACCGACAAAGTATGTTGTTTACACAAAATATAAAACACCAGTTTTTAGACTTTTGCAGAATTATGGTTGTTAGATTGCAATATCGGGAGACGTAGCAGTGCTACGTCTCTACATTGTTCACAAAACTTGACACTGTCCTTGAAACCTTAGTAAATGGTCGCATAATACCAAAGCCACCATCGCTTCTACCATAGGAACAGCACGTGGTAATACGCAGGGGTCATGTCTTCCTTTTGCAGCTAAAACTCCTGGCTCACCGGTTTTCGTAACTGTATTTTGTTCTTTTCTAATAGTTGCTGTCGGTTTAAATGCTACACGAATGATAATATTTTCGCCGTTGGAAATACCACCTTGAATACCACCGGAACGATTTGTTACGGTGCGGATATTTCCTTCATCGTCGGTGTAAAATTCATCGTTATGCTCGATTCCGGTAAGCAAAGTTCCTGCAAAACCAGAACCGATTTCAAAACCTTTACTAGCGGGAAGGGACATTACACCTTTAGCAATATCGGCTTCCAGTTTATCAAAAACTGGCTCACCGAGCCCTTTGGGAACTTTCCGAGCGACACATTCAACTACCCCACCGATGGAATTACCGTCTCTACCAGTTTGCTCGATTAATTCAATCATCCGTTCGGCGCATTCAGCATCGGGGCAGCGAACGATATTGCTTTCAACCTGTTCTAAAGTAACTTTTTCTGCATCAACTTCCCCTTCCAAATCTTTGATGCGCTTGACGTAACCGATGATTTCTATACCAGCAACTTGATGAAGAATTTTTTTAGCGATCGCACCTGCTGCAACTCTACCAATTGTCTCTCGTGCGGAGGATCTACCACCACCTTGATAGTTACGAATACCGTATTTAGCATCATAAGTCGCGTCAGCGTGGGAAGGACGGTACATTTGCACCATTTCGCTGTAATCTTGGGGACGAGTATCTTTATTTTTGACCAAAATTGATATGGGCGTACCTAAAGTTTGTCCCTGAAACACTCCTGAAAGAATTTCACATTTATCGGCTTCTTTACGAGGTGTTGTAATTTTACTTTGTCCTGGTCGTCGTCTATCTAATTCTACTTGAATTTCTTCCGCAGAAATTTCCAGTTGTGGCGGACAACCATCAATTATTACTCCCACACCACCACCGTGGGATTCCCCGAAAGTAGTAACCCGAAATAAATGACCAAAAGTATTACCCATGATGATGTTGCGGAGATTTTTAGTTTACTAAGTTTACGTATTTGACTCTATGTGTTGTTTTAAATAAAAAGACACACATAATAAGAATATATTTTTACCTTAACTATTACTAGGGATGAGTTTTGGGTTTTTATGCAGATTTTTTAGGTGATGTCGGCTATTTATACATTTCTGCGGGGACTCTGTTTGTCCAGACATGGTTTCACCTGCTAGATTTGCAATTAAAATCAAAATCAAAATATATTAAGTCATGCAAGAACTATTAGTAACTCATATAAACTTAAACGAAAATTATGAAAGCACAAGAAATAATGGCAACTGTTGATAAAAACGGTCAATTACTTTTAGATGAACCACTTACGGTTAATACACCAAGCCGTGTCAAAGTAATTGTACTATTTCCAGAAGCGGATATAGATGAAGATGATGAACCCAAAGATTCAATATTAGAAAGTCTTCAGACTTCGCTGCAACAAGTTTCTGAAGGAAAAACCAAACCTGTTTCAGAACTATGGGATGGTATTGATGCAGAGTGAGCCACCTTCAATTCAAGTTAATTTTACAGACGAATTTAAGCAACGGTTACGAACACTTTCTAAAAAGTATTGTCATATTAAATCTGATATTCAGCCAATTATTGAACAATACTGATAAAAAAATAGAATAATAACAAAAAAACACTCTTCCATCTCAAGAAAGTGCTTTTAAAATTTACTACAAATTTTGGTAAACTTCATCATCATTACGTTTTCCAGCACGGAAAACATCAACTAACTTGTTTTCGTCATCTATCGTATACAAAACTCGGTATTCACCCTGGTCAACCCGATAACCTCCTTCGTATCCTTTCAGAGCACTATAATCTTGTGGTCGAGGATTTCCTTGAAGCGAAAGAATTTTTGAAACAACTTGTTTATATTGCTTTGGTTGCAATTTAAGCAAATCTTTTTCGGCAGTCTTAGCAATTCTTAAAGTGTAGCGTTCACTCATGGATACCGCGACGAGCCGCTTCAATCTCTTCTAAAGTAGTAAAACTATCATTTTGCTCAACTGCTTGACGAAGTGCGGCAGAGTCAATTGCATCATCCAAAGCTTCCAACCGTTTCAAATCTTCTAACCCAATAACTGCTACAACAGACTTGCCGTGACGTTGAATTAATATACGCTCACCTTTGTACTCGGCACGACTAATAAGAGACTGAAAATTAGCACGAGCTTCAGTTGCACTAACAATAGTCATAATGAATCACTCTAATTTAATCAGGAAAACGTACAAATTTAACAAAATATGCAAAATGTACAATTTGTATATTTATAATATCACAAAAAGATAGCGAATTTCCTGTCTGAAAGATACAACGTGCCTATCAATATTATTTTCGTGAACTTATGATATCCCAAAACAAAAAAGCACCCTCCCGTCACGGGAAGGTGCTTTATATGCAAGCTAAAACTTATTCAAATTTTAACTAGTTTATTAAATTATTAACCGTTGATTGCGGGAGCGCTAACTGCTACAGGAGCGGTTTCGCCAGCAGCCAAGTCTAAGGGGAAGTTGTGAGCGTTACGCTCGTGCATTACTTCCATACCCAAGTTAGCTCTGTTCAATACATCAGCCCAGGTGTTTACAACTCTACCGCTAGAGTCGATTACAGACTGGTTGAAGTTGAAACCGTTCAAGTTGAACGCCATGGTGCTGATTCCCAAAGCGGTGAACCAGATACCTACTACAGGCCAAGCAGCTAAGAAGAAG
>JBCBPQ010000193.1:0-14211 GCA_039820645.1 Cyanobacteria bacterium J06633_8
ATTCCTATTCTTTGTTGAAGCCCCTAAATTCTATTTATGGGGTATTAATTACGAATAGGAATTGTTATCCACGGATAAATCCAGGGGCTTCTGACCTTAAAAATTTACCTGGTGAATAGTATTGAATGCTAACTTATATATTCAATTCAAATATATTCAAGTAATATTTTAATAAATGAGCCAAAGAATTCCTAAGAATCATTCTTTAGATATCAATAGTTTTTACAATTGTGCTTTTTATGCAATCATATTATTAGCTATAACTCTAGGTCTTATTGGCTTAAATAAAGGACTATGGAATGATGAAATTGCGACTGTTATTAAGATTTCACACCAAAATCTTGATGACATGTTTGAGCGTTTAAAAAAAGATGTTCATCCACCTTTATATTATGTATTGCTTTATTTTTGGGGTAAAATCAGTAAACAAGAAGAATTTCTTAGACTGTTTTCACTTCTTTTCAGTGTGGGAACTTTATTGGTGGTAATGAAATGGATAAAACAATATTCTACTTTAGGTAGTCTTATCGCCGGATTATATTTAGCAACAACACCAATTATTCTCAGATATTCACAAGAACTGAAGGCTTACTCTTTAGTAATTTTTGCGACATCATTAGCATTTTTATTTGCTTTTCACATAATATCTAATCCAGATAAATATTTAGGATACATAGGTTTATCGTTAAGCTTAACAGCAGCAGTATCTTCACATTTGGTTGGGGTAATGGTAATACCCGCCATTCTTTTTTTCATCGTTATTCAAACTTTCTTGTCTAACAAAAATATAAAATTATTAAAACTTGGTCTAGCAATAATAGTACCAGTTGTCACATCTATATATTTAAAATTTTTCTGGCTTAATCAAGTACAGGAAATTAAAGATACTTGGTGGTGGATGCCTACTGTTAACTTACACTTAATTTCATCCACTACTAAATATTTATTTGGTTTTTCATATTTGCAATTATCGATTAATTTTATCCCCTGGTTCGCTTTTATATTTTCAGCTATGCTAGCTACTTCTTTTCTTTTTGGTGAATGGAAAATAAGTTTTCCTTTCCTTGCTACTGCTTTATTTTTCTGGCTAGAAATTTTAATATACTCAATAATAGATAGTCCAATCTTTTACTATAGAATTCTTTTGCCCGGTTTAATCCCATTTGCTGCATTTATAGGATTACAGATAGCAACTATACCGAAGAAAAAAATTAAAATTGCATCTATTGTATGTTTACTCCTATTAACCATAAGCTATTCCGTAAACTGGATAAGTAATCAAGCCTATAAACCTATAGAACAAAATAGAGCAGTGGCTCAATTAGTAGAATCAGAATGGCAAGGAAATGGCTTGGTTATATATCATCCCACATGGATTCAAGAATTCGTCAATTATTACTTGACAAATGTACCACCAGAACAACAAATTACAGCAGGGCAACTTGAAAAGATATCAAATTTTGATTTCAATTCAAAAGAATTAAATATATCTTTTATTGCTTTAACAGGAAATGTAAAAGATTACAGTAATTTATTGTCGAATATTCTTGGTGCTATTAAATCAAAAAAATTAACGACTTTAAAAATTAATATATTTTTAATTAAAGGTCACGATTCATATTTCTCAAAAAAGTTTGATGATAGCGAGAAATTTATATTAAATTCAGAATCTAAATTGGGTAAACCGTATTTTTATCAAGATTTTGGTCAGCATGTTATTTCAAAATATACAGTAAGTTTAAATAATTAATAATAAACCATTGAGATGCTAGCACTGAAACCGCCCATCAAAAAAATATGGGCGGTTTTCAAATGCTAATTTCTAATCAAATCCACCGAAAAATCGGATTGTTTTTAAATTGAAGAACCGACTCCAGCATAGGCACCATAAAAGAAAATGCCTAAAACAGTAATTACACCCAATCCAGCCACTGTGGCAACAACCCATAACGGGATTCTTCCGCCTCCAGACATAACTTGTCTCCTTAATCACAACATCGAGCAGCTAAATAAAAAATGATTAATTAATAGATTAATCGTAGACCAGTAAACTTAGTTAAAGAAGTAACTGGAAAAAAGAATCCCTAGAACAAACACTAGTAATAGTCCAAGAAAAAGGGATGTCCGGTTTAACTCTACCGGCACATTATTGGGATTAGTATTTCTATCCATGAATAACTCCTAACGTTGGATAAACTGCATAGCCGCGATCGCGCCTAAAAAGAACACGGTGGGTACTGCTAAAGTATGAACCGCCAGCCATCTAACGGTAAAAATTGGATATTGTATTGGTTGGTTGATGTTATCTGAGCTTGTCATAATTTAAAACTAGTTTCCAGTAAATACGTCAACTTGATTTTTAGCTTCAAAACGGTCGTTCACTAATGGCACTTCTTGCCTTTCCTGGGTGAAATAGGTATCTGGACGAGGAGTACCAAATGCATCGTATGCTAATCCGGTGCTAACAAACAACCAGCCTGCAATAAATAATGCAGGAATTGTGATGCTGTGGATTACCCAGTAACGAATACTGGTAATAATGTCTCCAAACGGACGTTCTCCGGTAGTTCCACTCATTTGCTTAACCTATCAAAACATCAAGTATGTGTTTATTATCCTACAAAGTTAAGAAAGAGTTACAAGTTGCAACAAATTCTCATAATTAATTTAGTCATCAGTCATCAGTCATCAGTCATCAGTCATAAGTTATCAGTTATCAGTTATTACCCCTGTTAACTGTTAACTGATCACTGTTCACTGTTAACTGTTCACTGCTCACTGTTAACTGCTCACTGTTGCTAACTGATTAAGCTGCCGATGACTCTATTGACGGTGCAATATCAGGCTGATACTTCAATAAAAAGCCCCGGTCTCCGATAATAAATCCTTTCTCGGGAGATAAGAAAACGATTTTGTAAAAATTTGTTGCGACATCTTCTACATCGCGATCTTTTTCCCAAGTTTGTCCTCCATTGCTGCTGTGGAGTAAGTTAGCGCTACCGCCACTGAGCCAAATTTCGGATGGAGTACGGTAAGCTAAATCCAGCAAACCCCAACTGGTTGATAATTCTGGATATTGAGCATCAAGCCATTCTTCTAAACTATTTGGTTCGCTAAATTGTACTTGTCCGCCTCTGGCTAACATCCACATTTGCCCATTTTGAGCAAAACCCATGTTTTCGACTTTGCGAGAACTATTGCGGTTGTGCTGTACCCAAGCATTTTGTCCAGGTTCCCAAGTGGAGTAAAAATTACCTTTACCGGAAACAGCGATATATTTACCATCCTCGGAGCGTTCAATATTGCGGACAACTCCTACAGATTCTGCGACTTGTGCTTTCCAGTTTTTACCGCCGTCTTTAGTTACGTATATTGCTCCAACATCAGTAGCCATTTCAGCTTGGTTCTCACCCAAAGCCACGATATTGACTGGATTTCCAGGCAATTTGTCGCTTAAAGGAATGCTAGTCCAAGTTTTACCTTCATCGCTAGTGTGTAACAAAATCGAAGGTTCCGCAGCAATCCATCCTTCATTTCCATAAAAATCAATTGCATTGAAACGGTAGTTTTCATCACCTACTTGCAAAGCAATGGGATTCCAGGTTTCACCAGCATCTTTTGTTTCTAGCAGGGCAGCTTTATTGCCAACAATGAAACCATGATTGGGGTCATCAGTAAAAGCAATATCAAGCAGTTTGGAATCAGTAGGTAAGGAAATTACCTCCCAAGGGTTGTAACTCATGGAAGGAACGCTACTGCAACCGAAACACATTAGAGCGATCGCGAATAATGCTAGTATTCGTCTTCCAATTTTCATAATTAGCAACATTTGTATCAGTTTACTTTTGATTAATTTTCTTAAGAAGGCGTATTGAAAGCTTTTCTAGCTGCAAATAAATTATGTGCCTAGCTTTACAAGCGAAAAGTGCGGTATTGGGGGTTTCCACGCCAGTTCCTACAACGGAGGAAACCTCCGCAACAGACTGGCTCCCCATGAGCAACTTTTCAAGACAAAAGAAGTTACTCATTTTAAGCCATACAGGCTAATAAAGAATAAGAAACCAAGAGCCAAAGCACCGAAAATCAAAATATTTTTTTGACCGGGTGTGAGTTTATTAACGCCAAACCCATAGCCGAGATTTTCCGAAAAACCGGAAGCTGTACCGGCAGGCCCAACGTTTTCAAATGCTTTCTTTCTAGCAGTACAAACTGGACAGCGCCAGGTTATGGGTAATTCTGCAAAAGCTGTATTCGGGGTTATGTTATGACTATCGTCTCCTTTCTCCGGTTCATAGATGTAACCACAGGCACGACACTCATAGCGGTCTAGCTCAGTATTTTCAACAACTTGTTCGCTCATAATGCCAAACAGGGCAAAGCTTAAATATACGTTAAAAATTATGACATAATTGTCGGGTATTTCTATGAAAAGCGAAAACTAATCAAATCTTTTGGCAGGTCTGTTTTCTAAGTTTCAGAACCGTCAAATCGATATAATGTAAGAATGTTAAAGAAAATTACAAAAATTACGTCAATAACGGATTTGTATTTATTGTGTTTGTCCTAAGCGGTTACGAATACCTTCTAGGCTTCTTGATAGTCTGCAGCTTGGTGCCTGCACTAGCGTTATCTGCTTCAAAACTTCTGCGCCCGAGCAGTCGCAGCCCCGAACGGCGCACCACTTATGAATCTGGCATGGAACCCATCGGTGGAGCCTGGATTCAGTTCAATATTCGCTACTATATGTTTGCGCTGGTGTTCGTGGTCTTTGATGTTGAGACCGTGTTCCTATATCCTTGGGCAGTTGCCTTCCATCGTTTGGGTTTACTAGCTTTTATTGAAGCGCTCGTTTTTATCGCAATTCTCGTAGTTGCCCTCGTGTACGCATGGCGTAAAGGAGCTTTGGAATGGTCTTAGATAATACAAAAGGCATAGGACAAAATCAAGAACGTATTGCCAATCCGATACAACGCCCAAGCGTTACTCAAGAATTATCGGAAAATGTCATTTTAACTACTGTTGATGACCTCTATAATTGGGCGCGACTTTCTAGTTTATGGCCTTTGCTATTCGGTACTGCTTGCTGCTTTATCGAATTTGCTGCTTTAATTGGTTCTCGATTTGATTTTGACCGTTTTGGGTTAATTCCTCGTTCTAGTCCCCGTCAAGCCGATTTAATTATTACTGCGGGTACTATCACGATGAAAATGGCACCCCAATTAGTTCGTCTTTACGAACAGATGCCAGAACCTAAGTATGTTATTGCTATGGGTGCTTGCACCATCACCGGTGGTATGTTTAGCGTTGATTCTCCTACCGCAGTTCGGGGAGTAGATAAGTTAATTCCGGTAGATGTTTATTTACCTGGTTGCCCTCCACGTCCGGAAGCAATTATTGACGCAATAATTAAGTTGCGGAAAAAGATTGCTGATGATTCCATGCAGGAGCGCGGTGAGATTAAGCAAACTCATCGTTATTACAGCACAACTCACAGCATGAAGCCGGTTGAAGAAATTCTTACTGGTGAATATTTACGTTCCTCTACACGTATGGCTCCACCAAAGGAATTAACCGAAAGCATTGGTATGCCAATACCGCCTGCTTTACTAACTTCTAAAAATCTTGAGGAGGTAGAACGTGGCTGAAGAATCAAAACCAGTACCAGCAGAGGAAAACTCTCCCGTAGAAGCAGGTAAGGTTTCCAAATGGTTAAGTGAAAACGATTTTGCTCACGAGTCTTTAGAAGCAGACCATAGCGGAGTCGAAATAATCAAGGTGGAAGCAGATTTTCTGCTACCAATTTGCACTGCTTTGTATGCTTACGGGTTTAACTATCTTCAATGCCAATGTGGTATTGATTTAGGCCCTGGAGAACAATTAGTTAGCATGTACCATTTGGTAAAAGTCAGTGATAATGCTGATAGACCCGAAGAAGTACGTGTAAAAGTATTCTTGCCTAGAGAAAATCCAACAGTACCTTCAGTGTATTGGATTTGGAAAACAGCAGATTGGCAAGAGCGCGAATCCTACGATATGTACGGAATTAATTACGAAGGACATCCCAATTTGAAGCGAATTTTAATGCCAGAAGATTGGGTAGGTTATCCTTTACGTAAAGATTACGTTTCACCCGATTTTTATGAATTGCAAGACGCTTATTGAAGCAAATTGCAATTTGAATTTGTCAAATTAAACTACCCCTCGGATTGTTTTTCGGGGGGTGTTGTTTTGGTAATGGGGAATTGGTAATTCGGGATACAAGAATAATTTTAACCTTTAACCTTAAAATCCTGCGAATGGATCTACTTCGGAAAGTTCTAACTCAGGAGTGGGTATAGATTCCAAATGTTGGAGAAATTTCAGTTTTTAATTTTTAATTTTTAAGTATGTGAGTACTAGCAAAGTTAAAAGTTAAAACGAAGGAAGAAGGAAGAAGGAAGAAGGAAGAAGGCTGGAATTGGGATGGGGATTTAAACACGCCATGTGCTCATGGGGGAAACCACGCCACTTGCTTCAACCGAGGGAACCTCGGCAACGCAGTGGCTCCCCAAGACCGCAATGGCTCCCCAACCCAATTCGTTCACCGTAGGTTGCCCGGGAATTAAACCCATATTTAGATGTTAAAAGTTAGGAGTGAGGAATTAGGAGTTAATAATGAATAATTTTTCTCTATCTACCCCCATTCCTCTATCACCTTGTGCTTTTTTACCAATTACCAATTACCAATTACCAATTACCAATTACCAATTACCAATTTAAAATCCCGCTAATGGATCTGCTTCGGAAAGTTCTAGTTGCGGCGTGGGAATAGATTCTAAATGTTGGAGAAAATCAAGTAATTCTTCTTCAGTAAGTAAAGTACGTCCTCGTTTACCATAAGTTTGAATTAAATATTCCCTTCCTTGCTGGGCAGTCCAACTTAGACGCTCCATTTCAACATCGGTTTTGGCAATTACGTCAGACAAATCAATTGGTTCGCTCTTTTTCTTTCTTTTGGTTGTGCTTGTTGTCTTCTTCTTGTTTGTAGTTCTTCCAGTAGTGCTTTTACTAGATGTTTTACTGGGAGTTGGTTCTTCTTCTGGTTGATGATCCGATGCTATCTCAGGATTTTCTGAGTTATCTAAGTTACCTGGTGCATCGAATTCTGGCTCGCCATATGTTTGTATCGGTAAGGGTTTATCAAATTCTTGACTGTAAATATCGCTGTTATCTTCCTCGGGAAAAAGCTCCGGAGGGGGTGATGTATCTACAGTTTGTGCTACTTCTGGAGTAGTTGAACGAGTATCTGGTACTGGTATTTGGGTTACTTCAGCAGAAGTTGCTGCTGGAATAGAAGTTGGTGCTGGAGTATTTGATAAGTCAGTTTCTGCAACTTGAGAAGAAGTTGGTGGTGGAGTATTTGATATTGGAGTTTGAGTAACTTCAGAAGAATTTGTGCTGTGAGTGGGGGGTTGTACTCCAGCTTTTGCAGTGGTTAAGGAACGATTTGCCAGAACCTCTGGATTTGATTGTCCAGAAGCCGAAACTTGTTTTTGCTGTACTTCTGCTTGAGATTCTTCTGCTGTGATTCCTAAAACTATTAACGCTCTAGTTCTCGATCTATCTTCTGCTTCTTCAATGTTTTCAGACGCAGCCATTCCAGTAGCACGGGTTACACCTTCAACTTGCACGCTGGAACGAACGATATATTTACCGTGATGAATCTGTAATAATTCGGTTGTAAGACTACCTGTAGGATACAAGCTCTGAAATTGAGCCAACATAATATTGCTACCAATTTAAATCTGTTTGACGTGGATTGATTATTGTTGTTAAATGTTTATCTTTTTATATAACGACACATAACGACAACCAAAAGACCAAAATTTATTTGCTAGTTGACCTCGTTCCTTGAATCAATAATTTTAAGTTACGTTAATTTGTCCTTTTTGATGTATCGGAGATTGTGTATCACAAAACTTGTTACAAGCTTTTGATGTGTTATGGTGTTTACCGAAGGTGCCGTCTCCATGGCTGCAAGTTACTATTTTTCTTTACGGAAAAATAGTTATTGGCTACACCGCTTGCTTACCCTAACATGCCGAGGTTACGGTGGGGTTCTTTTTTTGATGTTCGGAGTCAGTTTAACTCCGATGTTGCTACCACAGCGTAGTAAACTATCAGAAAATAGAATGCAATATACACGATCCAATGTTAGTTTAGCTTGTTCGTTGGAACAAAAATAGTGGCTTGTGTTCTTTTCTTATTAGACAAGAAATTTTCTCAAAAATATTCTTGTATAAAAGTTTCACTATAAAACGAAACCCTACTTGCGAATCGTGTTAAACGTTCCGATTGTAGGAAAAGGTAAAGTCAATGGAGTAATTTTTTGGCTGAGTAGTGAGTAATTTTTAGTAGTATTGCTTTCGATGCTATACTAAATACCCTAATTGCTTTCCAGAACAATTTTCTGGAATTACCCTCCTTATCTACAATATAAAGTAATGGTTCCACCTCCCGAGGCCGTTTGACTGCTGGCCTAATTGTTACCGATTCTACATAGGGGCAGTTCGGTTAGTCGGCAGTTTTTCCAGGTAAATTTTCAGAGTTAGGTGGTGTCAAAGTACCCTAACGTGTAGAACAATTGAACAGTAAGTTGATTTTCCTTTCTACTGATAAACGGAAAAACAGCGATCAATTTTTCCATGTTACCTTTCAAAAACTTTGTTGTTCATAATCATAACGACGAAGTAAGAATTATTTCAGGTGTGCTTTGTGAGATTGGTCGTGATGTTGGTTCTTGTAGAGCCAACAAACTCTGAGATAATCGTGTAATACCCTCTATGGGGGCGGGTAATTCGTTTCTAGATGACCGAAACAATTTTATATTTAAGATTTTGGATTATGGTTTCAAGCAAGGCAACTTTAGTAGACACGGTACTTGTTGCAATTGTCATGCTAATTTCCTGTCGGACTTACTAGAATCTTTTAAACCTACAGATAAATCTGGGGTTTCAATCCAAAATCGTAAATTCCGGACAGTTGCACCCTATGGGAAAGTGTTCCGCTCGCATGGGGGAACCCCGGCACTTCTCCTGTAATCCGGGAACTTCCGCTTTCTTAGTGGCTCCAGGGAAATGCACTGTCCTTAAAATCCATCTTGAAAAGTGTTGGGAAGAGAAGTTGGGGGAAGATACTTTTCCCCAAACGAAGCCGCACCGTGAGCGGTGAATGGGGAAGAATATCTCCCCCAAGCTTTTCGCAAAATTGATTGACTTCTTTGCAGGTAGTGAGGGTATACCCAAGAAGACTAAGCAATTTAAAAAAAAACGATGTTTTGACCTCTATGTCGGTTCAGTGCATGGAATTTTCAATCGCTACACTCCTTGCCAATTTTACTGATGATAAATTGGTAGCTCGTAAACTTCTAGAAAAAAAACTTGGTTGTGAAGATGATGACAGCATACAAAAACTACAAATTGCCTTAGATGTTTTAGAAAAAATTGGAATTTTAGCGAAAGAACGAGGTAAGTATCGTCGTCTTTCGGAAGATTCTTTAATTGAAGCTAAACTTCGCTGTTCTTCTAAGGGCTTTTGTTTTGCAATTCAAGATGTAGAAGCTGCTGAAGATATTTATATTCGAGAAAGCCATTTAAGTAATGCTTGGAATGGCGATCGCGTTTTAGTCAGAGTTCTTAAAGAAGGTAGTCGCAGGCGTTCTCCTGAAGGTGAAGTAAAGCTGGTTTTAGAACGTTCTAACCACACTTTGTTAGCGCGAATTAAGCAAATAGAAGGAGGTTTTCGTGCCGTACCTTTGGATGACCGACTGCTGTTTGAACTAAAATTACGGCAAAATAGTATTACTTTAGACAATGCTATCGACCATCTCGCCCACGTACAGGTGCTGCGCTATCCCCTAGCTCAATACCCACCTCTAGGTAAAGTGGTGCAAATTTTAGGTAGCGATGCAGAAGCCGCTGCCGATATTGATTTAGTTACTTGCAAACACGACCTTTCTCGTACTTTTTCGGATAATATCGAAGACGCTGCTGCTAAGTTACCTAAAAGGATACTCAAAGCAGATCGTAAAAGCCGACTGGACTTAACAGATAAATATACGATTTGCATTTGTGCTAACGCCGATTCGTCAAAAGTTAGAGAAAATGCCATATCTTTAGAAGAAACTGAAGAAGGAAATTGGTTGTTAGGTTTCCATATAGCTGACGTTTCTCATTATGTAAAACCGGATGAAGCTTTGGATCGCGAAGCTTTGAAACGTGGAAGAAGCGTTTATTTAGGAAAACTGGTTTTGCCTATGCTACCAGATGCTGTGGCTGCAAGAAGTTCCTTAGTTACTGGAAGCGACAGGTTAGCAATTTCTTTTCTAACTACTTTAGATGGGGAAACTGGAGAAGTACTTGACTGGGAAATTCAGCCAAGTTTAGTTAATGTAGATACGGATTTAAACCAAAAGCAAGCTAGTCAGGTTCTTGTCGGTGAAACCCAAGAAGAGCCTGAAGTCGTGGAAATGCTGCAACAGTTGCAAGCCCTAGCAATAGTTCTAAAGGAGCAACGTTTCGCTAGAGGTAGCTTGCAGTTAAATCTGCCGGTTTTACAAAACCCCTTCTTTGATGAAGGTGCTAGCGGTTGCGTTACTGAAACTGATTCACTAGTTAGTTCTTTGTTAACGGAATTAGTGTTGTTAACAAATCAGTTAATGGCAATTCATTTAAACGCTTTGGGTATTCCAGCCATTTGGCGAGTTCAAGGGGCACCAGATCCCGATGATGTTCAAGAAATGCTCAAACTAGCAATTAACTTGGGTGTAGAACTGGCTTTGCCGGATGATATTGAGATTCAACCTTTAGATTATCAACACTTAACTAAAGTGTTTGCTGAATCTGCTTCCGAACAAGTTCTGACATATTTATTGCAAGATACTCTTAAGCCGCCGACTTATACCACCAATCAAGGCGGACACTTTGGTTTAGCTTTACCAGACGGTTATCTTCACTGTACCTCTCCCATGCGACGCTATCCCGATTTACTGATGCAAAGGGTATATTACTCTTTAATCGAAAGCGGACGCGATCGCCGTAATACTCGCGTCAAGGAACGGGTAAATTTACGTTCGAGCAATTGTCATGGTGACATCAATTGGAACGTGTTAGCTCCCGAGCTACAGCAGGAACTACAAACTGATTTAACAAGGGTAATCACCCAAATCAACGATAGAGAAAAGGAAGTCCAAGAAGCTGAAGCGGATTTAGAAGGCTTAAAAAGAGCCGCTTTAATGAAACAGCGAATTGGTGAAGTTTTCAGCGGTGTAATTACTGGAGTTCAATCATACGGGTTCTTCGTTGAAATTGAAGTACCAAGCCAAGAAACTGAAGAAATTAGCAACATACCTTTGCGGGTAGAAGGGCTAGTACATGTTAGTTCTCTTAAAGACGATTGGTATGAATATCGCGCTCGGCAGCAGGCATTATTCGGTCGTAAAAATCGCGCATCTTATCGACTTGGTGACCGTGTAGCCGTTCAGGTGAAAAGTGTCGATTACTACCGTCAGCAAATTGATTTAGTGACTGTGGGTAACGATGATGGAACAAGCGATCGCGATTCGGATTCTTCCGGTTACTATGTTAACCATCATTACGAGTCAGATAATATAGAAGACTACGATTCGGAGTAAACAGTAATCATGATAATTGTAAGTTAAGAGTTTTGTTTTAAAAACAGGACTTACACATAGCCCCCCAACTCTGTGGGGGGTTGGTTGTATGTAATTTGAGTTTTTTAGTTTAACTCCTAAATATGGGTTGAATTGCCCACCGTAGCAATAGTACTCGGTTAAAGAATTAAACCCCATCTTTAAGATCCCCCAAACCCCCTTTTTTAAGGGGGCTTTTATTCCCTCCAAATTAGCGGAGGGTTAGGGAGGAGTTCCTCTTAATCGAGTAGTATTATTGCCCACCGTCGCACGGTGCAAGATAATGGTTGGTGTCAACCCCATCCTAATCCGGGGCAAATTCGGCTCTTCTTTTTTCCTCTTCCTTCGTTTTAATTCAACTATCTAAGTACTCACCCAAACCAGTGTCCAATAACGCCCGCCCATTAATATTAGGTGTCTCAGGTGCATCAGGTCTTATTTATGCTGTACGCGCCCTTAAGTTTTTGTTAGCAGCAGATTACGCTATCGAATTAGTCGCATCGAAATCAAGCTTTATGGTTTGGCAATCGGAAAATAGTACCCCCATGCCAGCTGAACCAAAGGCTCAAGAGCAGTTTTGGCGAAACCAAGCAGGAGTGGAAAAAGCAGGTAAACTGCGCTGCCATCCTTGGGCTGATGTCGGAGCAAACATTGCCAGTGGCTCTTATCGTACTTTGGGAATGATTATTATGCCTTGCAGTATGAGTACTGTAGCTAAATTAGCCGGTGGTTTAAGTTCAGATTTGCTAGAAAGGGCTGCCGATGTTCAACTCAAAGAAGGGCGAAAACTTGTAGTTGTACCCCGCGAAACTCCTTTGAGTTTGATTCATCTGCGTAATTTAGTGAGTTTAGCTGAAGCTGGAGCTAGAATAGTTCCTGCTATTCCAGCTTGGTATCACAATCCCCAAACTGTTGAGGATTTAGTTGATTTTGTTGTGGCTCGTAGTTTAGATCAACTTGATATTGATTGCGTACCTATTAAACGCTGGCAAGGTCGTTGATAAATTATAAAGTATAGGTGTGAGTCACTTAGGGTCTAAGCTAGTGAGCTTGTAAGATCTGTGATTGGCACGTTTGAACACAAGCTCGTTTCCAAACTATCAAGATATTCTTATGATTGTAATTCGCTTAATTCTCTTGGTTGCAGTACTGGGAGGACTTATGCTATTGCTAGCGCAAAATTGGTCTCCGGCAATACCATTAGTTTTTCTTGGCTTACGAACTAAACCAGTTTCTTTAGCCATGTGGATGTTGTTCAGTATTGCTGCTGGTGCTTTCACTTCTTTGTTAATTAGCGGCTTAATTCAATTATCAAGCCGTGCTGTTTCGCCGCAAGCTCAAAGAACATCCTATGAAGCGGTAGAAGATTCACCCCGTGTCAATAAACGAACTTATAGAGAAAATCCTAGAGAAACGAATTTTGAAAATAGAGTATACCCCCCCCCGCCAAGAAGCTCAGCACAGCCATCCAATCAGTTTGAGGATGATTATGATGATTGGGATTTAGATAGAAACCCTAGCGATGATTGGGATTTTGAAGAAGAAGCAGAAAAAGAATATTTTGAATCATCACCTCGTCCCGAGTATACAAAAATTCAAGACGATAGGGACTACGACGATTTTCAGGAACCAGAAAATGATTATGCCAGAACTAGCAACCCTTATTCTTATGATGAAAGGGATAGGGATTTAAATGATTCTGGGTCAGGAAAGACAGAATCAGTATATGATGCCGATTATCGCGTAATTATACCCCCTCCCGCTGCATCTACAAATTCCCAAAACTCAGAAAATTCTCAGAATAACCAGGATGATGACAATTGGGATTTTTTAGATGAGGATTTCACTGAAGATAAATCTCCGCCTAAATAAGCCTCAAAAGCTTATTTAAGCTTACCGTTGTATCAAAATTTGTCGCTAGACTCTACTTTATCCCACAACGTTCGCGGGATTCTTGCTTGACTCTACCATTCATAGCTGCTTCTTGAAGAATAACGAAAGCGTTAAAATCTTCCGAATCATAATTGGTTGTTAATAACTGGCGCAGCTGATTTTCCGCTTCTAAGCTTAAATAACCAGTTGCTAAAGCTTTTTGAACTACATCACGAATTCTAATCATCAATCAAATCTCCCTTCTTTGCTTGGCCCTACTACTATTTGTTCGAGCTTACTCAGCTAAAATATGCAGTCGCTAAAAGTTGGGTGGATTTCGCGATTAAAAAAAACCTTTTTCTGAGATAATAGAAAATCTTTCTCATTTAAAACACCACACCTTAAAAGTTTATTAACAATGAAATTCATGCAATTGATTTTTAGCAATTTTGATATTCAAATTGATACTTAAGTAGTTTGAGTGTGCCCTTATACAAAGTTTTGTCTTTGATTTAAACCACTACTCTTAAACTTACTTTTCCAGACCCTGGATTAATGACTGACATCAATTGAATAAAGTTTCAAAGAATTTTTATTAAGTTTACATTAAGTTCAAAGATAGCGAAGTCACTACAATTAGTCACCTAACG
>JBCBPQ010000194.1:0-14209 GCA_039820645.1 Cyanobacteria bacterium J06633_8
GTGACAAAAAAAATAGTCAAAAGCAATATTCAGCAGGATTATTAACTTTCCGCTCTGGCAGGATTATATGGAAAGAAGGGAAAAAAGGTTACAAAAAACATTCTAAAAAAGACGAACCTTGGAATATTAATCATTTAGAGCGGAAAGTTAATAATCCTGCTGAATATTGCTTTTGACTATTTTTTTTGTCACCTTGTTTTTTGACATTTATATCTTCTACAAACCTTTTAAAAAAATGTAGGTGACGTTTATCACACCAAACTTCAAATTTATGTTTGTCTACTTGTCTAGAATTTTCTCGTTTATCTCCTAACGCTGTAAAACTGACGTAAATACGCTCTTCAGTATTAAACAACCAGGTTAAGTCTTCATTAGTTTCATAATCTACAGGATATGGTAAATTGCTAGGTGTTTTTAATAAATTTGCTTGCCATGATTTGAATTCATTTTCATCTACAGTAAAACTATTACTTATAATTTCTAAGGTTTCAAAAAAAGTATTAGAATTCAAATCTCTTCCATTTGGGCGCTTACTTTTCAATTGGTCAGTCAAACGTTCAATTTCTATTTCTTTTCTACGCCGATATAGATTATATTTATCTTCATTCTCATCTTCATTAGTTATATTGCATTGATTTTTTAGCAGGTAAGCAAGCGCACATTTTGATAAAATATCTTCTGTTTTGTCATAAATATCAAACAATGCAAAAAAAAGAGTATTATTAATGAATTTTTTCTTGTTTTTTTTATTCTTATTTTCTTTTTTTTGAGGTTTGTCATTTTCAGTTTTATCGAATTGTTCTCTAACTTCAACTAAAATATCATTCGCTTTTGCACGAATTGATTCCAGACTAAAATTACTTTCCTTTTGTAATTCTATATCACTTCTAAGCATTGCTAGATAGCGCTTTTTACCATCAAGTTTCCGCTTGCGTTTTTGTTGTAAAGCAAACCATGATTTATACACTTCTTTAACCATTGTTTCTGCTGATGTATAGAAACGACCTGGTTGTCCAGCAAACGGTTCTTGTTTTTTTAATGATTGACATAATTCTTTTATAAAACTGTCTGGAACTTGACCTTTTTCAAGCCATTGTTCAAAGTTTGGATATTCTTTAAGCCTGTGAAATATTTCATTTATAAGTGGCGTATTTTTCTCCTTCATGAGTTCCCATACATGACGCAGAACCTCTTCATTTGCCACTAACCGGCATTGAATCGTTTTTATCGAGGTTTTTTTATCTTTTTTTACACTCATAGATGCACGCAAAAATTCAACTAATCTTTTTTTTATATAAGCTCAATCACGCAATATTGCAATAACAAAATTAATTTATAACTCATATTTTTTGACATTCCGCTATTAGTGGAAAATGGCAAGTAGATTTTAAAAACGTTTTTTTTTAACTAATTTACATTCCGCTATTAGTGGAATGTGAAAATTATTTTTAATTTGATTTATTAATGAAAACAATCTCAGTTTCTTAACTTAGACTCAAGGCTCAATTTTTTACCCATAGCTTTACCTATCAGCTTAATAAGGGCTTCCGCTCTAGCTTGAAAAAATGCTTCAAAATTATCAGATTGCAAAATATTAAGTTCGATGCAGTGCGATCGCAATATATCTTCTAGTGCAACTACCGTTATTCCTTGTTGTTCAAACTTCTTCAAATAAACTGAAGGTGCCTTGCTACCTATTTTTTTATTGGTTTTAGCGCTTAGAAGAGTACGATTAACAAGGCAGTTATATACTTTGGGGTCAATTCCTTGTTTTTCACACCAAGCTACGGGGAAGATATGGTGTGAATCAATTTGTTCCTCAAAATAAACAACATCATTGATTTCTTCACCTGTAATCCAATCTACTGCACCTTCTAGACGAAGTAATGCTGCTAAACCTTGATATACAGCACCAACTTGTTTTCTGACACTAATCAGTCGTTCGTAAGTAAAATTAGCTTGAGCAATAGCAAAGGGAACTGTACCACCAGAAATCCATGCTGGTACCTCAACAACATCCCTTCCAGCTTGTGCATCATGCCACTGGCTATAAATTTCGCCAAACATCCCACACCATAGCCAACGTTCGAGTTTACTGCGTACTTGGCAAGAGCGGGAATCTTCTCCAAGAATGGTTAAAATTGCACTTAAGGCAACTAACTGAATCGGGTAAGCAACATCAGTAGCATCAAAGATTTTTTGATTATGTAGAAAACGAGCCGCTTCTTCAAAACCCCTATGAACGGGTTCTGCCCATGATATATATTCTTCTTTTGTAAGTTTTAATACTTCCGAACGACCGCAGGATACCGCAGGTAATTTGTCTAAATTCAAACGAAGTTTAGCTGCTTCGATTCTTCGGTCATAAGCAGCTACTAAAGTAACTGCTTGGATAAAGTCAGTATTGCGAACCTTTCGTAAAACCTTGAACGATTGGAAGCGGATTTCGCGGCTTTTCCAATCATCTCGAAGGCTAAAATCACCTACACAGTAACTCGCACTCATTAAATCGAAGAAATTTAAGACGCATCCAGCAGTGTTAGTGTCTTCAAAAACCTGACATACTGCTTCTTTTGGTAAGGAGTCCCGTAATTGAATTACGGGTATTTGATAATGCTCAAACTTTTTGAGGACTTCTAATTCTAAACGGTCAAGAAGTTTGAGTTTTTGTGGGTCATATTGCCAATACTTAGAAAAATTACTACGCCATTCCGAAAAAAAGAATACTTTCGATAAGGGGAATAATAGCGCTTCATATTCCTTTTCTGGTGTTGAACAGTCAATGAAATCGCTTTTTCGACTCCCCATGACTTTGGATTCGGGTAACGCGATTATTGTTGATTTGCGGTCTACTTCTGGTTGGAGGCTTTTTTCGATATCTAAGTAGTACCATTTTTTTGTTAATTTCTGTTTTTTTGTTTTTTTGATAACAACGGGTTGCTCCGATAGCAACACCATGAATAAAGCTGTAAGTCTTTGCTGTCCATCAAGTATGAGTGACTTTGATAATTGAGCAGTAGAACTCGTGACTCCATCAAGCAATCGAGGTTTAAATATTTGATGTTCTATACTTTGTTGCAGCATCATTACTGCACCAATCGGGTAAGCCAGGGATACACTCGCTAACAAGCACCGCACATGGCTATCACCCCAAACCCAATCTCGCTGAAAATCTGGTAGTTGAATCCGCCCAAGTTTGATCTCCCTCATCAAATCTAATAATGGGCATTTGGTAAAGTCAAAGGTTGAGATGGAATCCATTTGTTTGTTACGACTATAAAAAGTACAGGTTTTTGAATAATCTGTAAGTCAGCCTAGAAGACCATCGCGTTCAATACAATAAGTTTTTGTGGCAATTAGTAGCGACTCACGACTAAATTATTCCTGGGGAAAATCCGCTGGTAAATCGATAATTCCTCGATTAACAAGCTGTTTAAATTGATTTATTAAATCGGCTTGTCGTAATATGCGAGTTACGTATTTTGGTCTATAGAGAAAATCTTTGCCCCAGTCTTTTACTGTTTTGGGGCTTGTACCCGTTACTTTGGCGATCGCATTTATGCAAGTTTTACGATAACTTCGTCCTGGTTCGTGAGTAACCCAACGACGGCAATATTCCATCGGTTCTAGGGGCAACTGACGGATAATATCTATTCGATGTTTGTCTTGGTGGGATTTGCTCCCAGTATGCATCTTTTATCTCAGCTAAGTAGTAAAAGCTAGCTTTTACGGAAAGGTATTTAAGTTATGTTCGGTAATACCTCGATTCCCAAAAACTGACTAGCTCAACTCAACTTATGCAATAAGCGGCTCTCAATACAAGTTTTTAGTCACGATTCACGACTAAATTATTTTTGTGGAAAGTCAGGAGGTAGGACTATATTTTTGATTTCGTTAAGCATATCCGCCATACGTAAGATATGCGCTGCATAATTAGGGCGCTTCTCGAAATTGGAACCCCAATTACCTATAGTTCTTGGACTCAGCCCGGTGGCTTCGGCAAGAGCAGCTATGCAGGCTTTTCTATATCCCCGTTCTTCGGGGGACATCTCAACCCATTTTCGGCAGTATTCTATTGGCTCCAAGGTTATTCATTGAGTGCATCGATTCTATATTTATCCCTTGAGGTAATCATGTCTATTATTTGACGTGATTCGAGTGTTGCTTATAGTCATGATTCGTGACTTATAAAAGTGTGTTTTGAGACTTTGATAATTTGCGATCGCCTATGATGACATAATCTCCGTGTTTTTCCGGAATATAGGTTACTAGTGTTGATTTTTTATCATGATAAATGTACACACTCATTCCCCCACTCATGAACGAACAGCGTCAGCAAGCCTATCTCCATGTGATAAAAACCCTTCTATATTGTCCAAATGCTGAGAAACTCGAAATATTAGCGGCGAATCGAGATTTACTTGATGCTGAGTTTTTGCAGGTAGTGGAATTGGTGGCGGAAGAGCTTTCAGAAAGGGGTGATAAAAATACTGCTAACAGGTTGAGGAATTTAGGGAATCAATTAGCCAATGCTTTAAATATCAACTACCCACAAACACAGAAGAGAAAATTGACAAGGGAAGATATACTGGCTAGTTTCGAGTTTTTTATGGAAGTGTTGCAAGCAATCAAAGAAAGCAACGGCGATGCAGAAGTTATTTACCCATTACTGGCAGCAAATACAGATAAGCTTGATGATGTGATTTTTCCTGACATATTGCGACGTTGGGCAATAAGTGAGTTTGAACAACAAAAAGCGGATAAAGCAGTATTTATCGCAGGAGTTATTAATAATTTTGGTAATTTGATGCGGAATTTTTCTTTGGGCGATAGAGCTAGCAATATTGAAATTGCGATCGCCAGTGATGAAACAGTTCTCAAAATATTTACCCGCGAAGCTTTCCCAGAATATTGGGCACTAACTCAAAGAAATTTAGGAAAGTCTTACAAAAACAGAATCAAAGGAGATAAAGCCGAAAATATTGAAAATGCTATTTCTTTCTACCAAGCAGCATTGCAAGTCTACATCCGTGAAGATTTTCCTCAAGATTGGTCAATAACACAAAATTATTTAGGTAATGCTTACAGCGACAGGATCAAAGGAGATAAAGCCGAAAATATTGAAAATGCTATTTCTTACCATCAAGCAGCATTGCAAGTCTACATCCGCGAAGATTTTCCTGAAGATTGGGCGAAAATACAAAATGGTTTAGGTATTGCTTACAGCGACAGGATCAAAGGAGATAAAGCCGAAAATATTGAAAATGCTATTTCTTACCATCAAGCAGCATTGCAAGTCTACATCCGTGAAGATTTTCCTGAAGATTGGGCAATAATACAAAATGGTTTAGGTAATGCTTACAGCAACAGAATTAAAGGAGATAAAGCCGAAAATATTGAAAATGCTATTTCTTACTATCAAGCAGCATTGCAAGTGAGAACCTATGAAGATTCTCCCCAAGGTTGGGCGATGACGCAATATAATTTAGCCAACGCTTACAGTGTCAGAATCAAAGGAAATAAAGTCGAAAATATTGAAAATGTCATTCGCTACTACAAAGCTGTCTTGCTAGTCTACACCAACCGAGCTTTCCCGCAAGAATGGGCGACGACGCAAAATAGTTTAGGCGTTATTTACAAAAACAGAATCAAGGGAGATAAAGCTGAAAATATTGAAAATGCCATCAAAGCCTTCCAAGCAGCGTTACAAGTCTACAGTCGCGAAACTTTTCCCCAAGATTGGGCACGCACACAAAATAATTTGGGCAATGCTTACATAGAAATACTCAACGCAAATAAAGCAGAGAATATTGAAAATGCCATAAAAGCTTTCCAAGCAGCATTGGAAGTTTACACCCGTCAAGCTTTTCCCGAATCTTGGGCAGTTATACAAAATAATTTGGGTAATGCTTACTCGAAGAGAATAAAGGAAGATAAAGTCGAAAATATTGAAAATGCTATTTCTTATTACCAAGCAGCATTGCAAATTCGCACCCACCAAGCTTACCCACAAAATTATGTAGAGACTTCATTCAACTTGGGCATAATGTACCAAAACAAAGGTAGGTTTGCTTCAGCTTTCAATACCTTTGAATCTGCAATTGCCACAGTAGAATCTCTGCGGGAGGAAATAGTTTCTGGTGAAGAAAGCAGGCGGAAACAAGCTGAAGAATGGAATAAACTTCATCTGGGCATGGTAGAAGTTTGCTTAGAATTGGGCAAATTTACGGAAGCAATTGAATATGTTGAACGAAGTAAAACCCGCAATTTAGTTGAACAAATTCTTGAACGTGACTCTAAAACTATCTTCCCTCCAGAAGTATTCACTCAATTAGAAAAATACAGAGATGAAATAGCCGTAGGACAGTATCAAATTCAAAATCGCAAAGCTGAAAATCCAAAAGTCCTTGCACAACATCTCCAAGAGTTGCGAAAGCAGCGTAATCAATTGCAAAACGAATACTTACCTATTGGTTATGATTTCAAATTCGACTCCTTCCAAGGTTCTTTGGATGAGCATACAGCCATTATCGAGTGGTATATTCTAGATGATAAAATTTTGGCGTTTATTGTCACAAAAAAGGTAGAGGTAACAGTTTGGCAATCACAATCAGAAGACCGAGAAGCTTTATATGATTGGGTAAATCAATATTTACATAACTACTACTATCAAAAAGACCAATGGCGAAATAACTTAGGGGAAGCACTCAAAAAATTAGCCTCAATTCTGCACATTGATGAAATATTAAACCAGATACCAAACCACTGTGATAAACTCATATTAATTCCCCATCGCTTACTGCATTTATTACCCCTTCATGCACTCCCAGTAACAAGTCAAAATAATCAAGATTCCCTTTATCTTCTGGATGTGTTTCCTGGTGGTGTGAGTTACGCACCAAGTTGTCAAATACTGCAACAAGTACAAAAACGCGATCGCCCAAATTTCCAATCCCTGTTCGCCATCCAAAACCCCACAGAAGACCTTGCTTTCACCGATTTGGAAGTAGAAACCATATTATCTTACTTTCCCTCCCATCAAGTATTACCCAAAAAACAAGCCACAAAAGCTGCTTTATCCCAAGCCGAAAGACAATTAAAGCAAGCCAATTATCTCCATTTTTCTTGTCACGGTTCCTTTAATTTTAATTCTCCTCAAAATTCTTGCTTACTCCTAGCAGAAAGTGTGGATGAAAATAATAACTTAGATTTAAGTAAATGTTTGACATTGGGTAATTTGTTTGAAAGAACTTTCGATTTTAGTCAAACTCGTCTTGTGGTTCTTTCAGCTTGCGAAACTGGCTTAGTTGATTTTAATAATACCAGTGATGAATATATTAGTTTGCCTAGTGGTTTTTTATATGCAGGTAGTAGCAGTGTGGTAAGTAGTTTATGGACAGTAAGCGATTTATCCACAGCATTTTTGATGATTAAATTCATTCAAAATTTAAAAGCTACTATGGTTAATAATGAATATTTTTCAGTAGCAGTCGAACTGCAAAAAGCACAACTTTGGCTTAGGAATGCAACTACAGCCGAATTACAAAAATGGGTAAATGATTTAAAATTATCACCAGAACAAGCCCAAAAAAATTATGAGACTCTGGATTGGTTTGATGTCGATGAAAAACCATTCCAAAACCCAGTATACTGGGCAGCCTTTTGTGCCATTGGGCAATAGATTTTATTTAATTTATTTTACTTTTCTTTGTGTAACAGGTTGTGAACTCGTTAATACTGCTGACTGATTGCGACTAGCTTGAATAGCCTTGAATCTACGCATCACCATAGCTTGAAATAAATAACTGCAACCCCAACCCACAAATGCACCAACAACCCCAAAACTCAGGCTTAACAATACCGAAAGAACAAAAGGGTGTGGTTGAGAGGTTGTCAAAGGTAGCTGTATTGGTGTGGGTGGTTGTTGCTGAGGAATGATGTAGGGAGCAGTACTAACACCGATTTGCGCTGCACCTAAGCCAAAACCCAGGATTGCTATCGCAGTTTGTAAGTTATCGTTACGTTGTTTGTCTGCTGTTTCCTTTTGACGGAGAATTTCTTGGGTAGTGCGATCGCTTTCGGCTTGTTCGATTTCGACTCGTCCCTGGATGGCTGTCATTGCCTTTTCCAATAAAGCAGCACCATCTTGTAAATAGCCTAAATCTGCTTGAATTTGTTCGATAAAAAGGTGACACTCTTCATCTGAAAATTTGCGGAGAAAGCTGATGTCTTCAGATGGTAATTGGCTTTGAATATCCCCTATTTCTCGTCTGTAGTTTTGAGCGTTAATTTCTACTGTCAGGCGATATTGCTCTAATTCTTGAATTAATTGGGAGTATGATAAATGTTTTTGGGGTATATCTTTTAAGTAATATTTGAATTCTTGTAGTTCTGCTTTATTAAGAGTTTTATCAACAGGTATTTTTTGGAAAATATTATTCAGATATGTTTTTATTTCTTGAGAATCTTGTCGAGTCACATGGTAGACTTGACGGCTGCGATGATAAGCAGCAACGGTTTTATTTAAATAATGAAATAAATCAACAAAGTTATTATAGTAATTAACTAATATTTCGCTGGTTTCTGATTCGCAATATACCCAAACTAATATATGACAGTAATCTTTATCTTGCATAGGAACGCCATATTCAAATATGGGACTTCCGAATAATTGACCTTCTTTATTAAAGTGTGGGCAGAGGTAACTATTGGGAATAAATTCTCTTACACAATCATTTGCTAATTCCCTTAGTTGTTGGCGATTTTGGGGAGATTTCCAAGGTAGCCATTGTTTTTCTGGTGTGTACCAAATTGTCAACAAAATAGTTTGACCGAGAGAACCACCGATTTCATTGGGCATTAAACACCCAGAAGGATTGAGAAGTTTTAAAAAGTTTAATTCTACAAGATTTGTTTTTTTATCATTTTCGTCAAATTCGGGACGACGCAGGTTTAAAGTCAGGACATAGGTATCATGAATGCGAAGGGGAGTAGCGAATCCAGCGATGGTTAATGGTGTGCCATTTTCGTAAACTGTACTTTCAAACTGGAGAGATACATTATCATCGGTTTTATCTTTTAGCAAGTCAACTCGATATCCTTTGTGTTCTTCTATTTCTAGGGTTTTGGTAACACCGAATTTTTGCGAAAGTAGATGATTGCACTTTTCCCAGAGCAAATTTGGTTGGTTGCTATCTTTTAGATGAAAGGCAAATAAATGAACATTGGGAGCATAAATTTTGGTAGACATTTTATTAGCAGGGTTTGGTTACTATTGTTTATTTTGACTCTCGCTTTGTTGTTCGAGTTTATCTTTTACCTGCTGACTCAATTCTTGGAAAAAATTAGTAGTGCGCTTTGAATCGTTGGATTCGGAGGGTTTGACATTTTTGATTTCAGCGCGATCACTCGCCAAGTTTCTCAGTGCGTTGCGGATAGGTTTTCGTGCTTTACACCATTCTCTAAGAATTTCATCAGCGTTTTTTGGTGGATTATTCTCCAAAGGTGCTAGGGTTTGCAAAAAATCTTGAAGGTCATTAGGAGAAAATAGTTCGGGTTTAGTTTCAAGAAGAGCAGGAAGCGCTTGGAGTAGGGGATCAGAGGTCATTTGATTTAAAATTGTAGATTTTGAATTTTTGGTTACAGGTTGACCGACGGTATGGCTAGTATTGTACTGAGATTTTTCAAAGTCAAAGCACAGAGGTGACTGACCAACAGCACAAAAAGCAGCCCAATACAATAAATTTTGAAATGGGTACTCTTCGCCATCATACCAATCTAAAATCTCATCCATTGCTTGATTGAAGCTTTCATTTAAATTTAGATCACTAGCCCACGCCCGTAAATTCTTTGTGGTGATATCACGAAGCCATATTTGAGCTTGGTTTAACGCAACCGCAACAGTTAATCTACTATGCAAATTTTGATAGAATCGGATCATTAATAAGGCTGTGTGCAGATCAGTTACTGCCCAAAGGGTGTTGATTATACTAGGAGACCCTGCCACTAAGAAGCCACTGGATAAGCCCATATACTCATCACTAAGAGATTTATAATCAGTTAAGCCTGTTTCGCAGGCGGAAAGGGTGACAAGACAGCATTGACTAAGGTCAAGGGTGAATATATCTGCCAGGGTAAGGCATTTCTTTAGGTCAACACCATTTTGTTCGAGAAGATTGCGATTAGGTTCAGGTCTAACTACTGCGGGAATATAACAATCAGCCAACAGCAAAGCAGATAGAAGAGGTTGTTTAAAGTTGAAATGGGCATGACAGGAGAAATGGACACAGTTGGCAGTGCGGAGCAGAGAATTTTGGGGTTGTCCACCTTGCATTAGATTTGCAGTGTTAGCTTTCTCTTTTACTAAGAGCTTACTGGAGTCGAAGAAAAGCTGAATGGTCTGGACTTCCAAATCAGTATAGTAAAGGTCATTTGTTGGGTTTTGGATAGCAAACAGAGTTTTGAAATCAGGGTGTTGCTGGTTTTGAGTCAGTTGTAGTAATTGACAACTAGGGGCGTAACGAACTCCACCAGGGAATAAGTCAAGAAGACACGCAGTAAATTCATAATCATCTCCTCCTTCGCCTTGCACCAGCCTTTTAGTTTCTAAAGCATGAAGAGGAAATAAGTGCATGAAGCGGTGGGGGATCAAAATTAATTCATTTATGTTTGGCGAGATGTAGGAAAGAATTGTATCAAGATGCAAAATCTGGTTAAGATTTTGACAACGATAAGCTAGGTCACGTCTCCACAAGAATTTCTGCTTTTTATAATCTTCTATGTAAACATCTGCCCACTCGAATAAGGCTTTTAAATCTTCTGAGGATGATTGCCAGACAATAGGGGTAGAAATTTGAGGTGTGACAATAAAGGCGAAAAATTTATCATTAGTAATGTACCACTCTATAATTACGGTATGATTATTCGGTAGCAAAGCTTGAATTTCAGAAAATTTAATCTTTTTAACTCGTTGTAGTCGATTAAATGTGGGGTCGATAGGCTGGATTTGTTCAGTAATTAGTTGATCCAGTTGCTCTTTAAGTTCATGTAAACGCTCTGTATCGGAAAGGCTGGCTGATGAAGAATCAGCAATCTGGTTGCTCTCCTTGATATCAATTCGCCGTTGTTCATAATCAATATCTTGTCGCAATTGCCTTAGTTGATTCTGTATATTTTTGGGTATGTTTCCTTTTGGGTGTAGATCACGGGTGGCAATAAGGTCTACTAGATTTCTGGCTTTGCTGCGTTCGACATACTCTATGGCTTTGTCTGGCTGGTTTGCATAAATGTAGGCTTGCACAATATCGCCATAAACCTCAATTGCTGATGACAAAACCTCTTGGCGACGCTTATCGGTAACAGCCCAAGCACGACTTTTCTCAACACCTTGAACTGCAACACTATACCCTTCAATCGCTTGTGACCAATCTCCTACAGCAAAAGCTGTGTTGCCCAAATTGATCCCAGCCTTCAAAGCTTCAATCGGGTTCGCACTAGGTGTATGAATTTCTATCGCTGACCAAAAATACTCAATTGCCAAATCTATCTTTCCTGAATCTCGGTAAGCATTTCCCAAATTTATTTGGGTAGTTGCCCAATCTTGTGGATAAGATTCACGGGAGAATATTTGCAATGCTGATTGATGGCACTCGATTGCTAGCTTCAAATTCTCAGCACGTTCACCTTTTATCCTATCTCTGTAAGCATTTCCTAAATTATTTTGAGTTGTCGCCCAACCTAAAGGTAAAGATTCACGAGTACGGACTTCCAAAGAAGCTTTATATAAACCTATAGCTAGTTCGATATTTTCCCATTCGTCACCCTGCATTCTGTCACGGTAGACATTTCCTAGATTGTTTTGTATTGTTCCCCACTCTTGAGGAAAAATTTCGCGAGTCAGTACTTCTAAGGCAGCTTGATAGCTAAAAATCGCTCTTTCGAGATTATCAGAACGTTCATGGCGAATGCGACTGTAATAGGCACTGCCCAGATTATTTTGAATACTTGCCCATTGTTGGGGAAAAGCTTCGCGAATATAAACTTCTAATGCTGATTTATAACAATGAATCGCCTGCTCTAGATTGTCAGTTCGGTCGCCCTGAACCCTATCTCTATAGGAATTACCGAGATTTTTCTGGGTTTCAGCCCATTGTTGGGGAAAAGCTTGGCGGTTACGGACTTCTAAAGCAGCCTGGTAGCAATTCATTGCTAGTTTTACATTTTCTGCTGAATCGCCTAAAATTCTGTCACGGTATGTATTCCCCAAATTGTTTTGAATTTCTGCCCATATTTCGGGAAAGGCTTCACAGGTGTAAAATTGCAGAGATTTTTGATAATAATTGATCGCCTTCTCTAAATTTTTTGGCTTGTCGCCACGAATACGGTGGAAATAGGCATTACCCAAATGGTTTTGAATTTTTGCCCATCGTTGAGGAGATTCTTGGCGATTAAAAACGTCGTTAACAATCTCGTAACCTGTAATAGCAATCTCTAAATTTTTTGCTCTATCACCCTGCGGGAACTGTTTAATCAAGCTGCTAAAATTCAAAATCCCTTCCGCAAAATTTTCCGCTCTATCAATTTCCAATTCTGGTAAGGCTACAATTGCCCAGCGACGTAATATTTGAGTTAGAGATGCCCCTTGCTGGGTTTTTAAGTTATATAGTTTGTCTAAGTTAGCTTGAAGTAGTGGGTAAACTGCTTCTGGATTATCTTTATTTTCAGTACTTAATTGTACTATTTGTGACAAAAAATTATCTTGCGTAAAAGGTTGTATTGCGCTGTTTGATGATTCGTTCTCATTCATTATGTGTAAGCTTCTCCATGTATTTAATTCATCAAAAGAACTGACGGCACTTTTATAATCCGCATAGAGAAATTCCACTAGGTAAGCCTATATATCCGGTAATAAGCTTGTAAACGCCGTTCGATCATGAACTGGGAGATTTAGTAGGATAGTTACTTTGTATACAAAACATTAAACCGTCAGTTTGGGGATTTGGAAGAAATATTTAGAAAGATTTAGCGATTGTGTTTTAATTACTGCTTCTGCTGTAACTTAAACTACCTACTAATGAGGCTTTCGTCGCTTCCCCATTTTGGTAAAACTCAAGCAACAATGGGGACATTCCCCCGCCACCCAATCCGCAGGAATAGGGAAAGGGAATCCACAATTTTTACACTTCGTTGATAACGATAATTGATGGTGTTGATATACCATCATATCCATATAGGGTAAGGATTATAGCCTTTTTTATGTTCGACGATATTGTTTTGTGATGACAACATTCGTTGTCTATCACTACGAACCATGAGTATTATATGACACAAACTATGAGTTTAATTGAATGGGAATTTAGTGACAATATCTGGTAACTGGGATGATTAAAAAAGTATAAAGTCACACATCCGTACAAATGTCTATAATTTCTAATAGTGATAACTGCTGACAGTTTTAATACCCCTTGTTTTACCGCAATTTCCCCAAATGAACCCAATTAATCTGGATTTGCTGTTTAATGCAATTAGTGGCATCGCCCAGCCATTGATTAAAGAAAAAATTCAACGCAATGAGACTGTAATTAAATTACTTAAGCAGTTCAATTTAAATCCAGAACATCCGCCAGGAGATTTTAGCGGTGTTTATGCCTATACTCTTGTAGAATATGGTGTTGGTAAGCCGAAGCCCATTCTTGAGTTATTTCGTCAACAAGAAATAAAAAAAGCTTTCCGAAAAGCATTTGACCACAATAACCCTTCAATACTTCTTTCTGAGGTAGATGCTTTTGTTGATACTTATGCTTTGGGTGATGAAATCAAAGATTTGAGGATTAATACCAAGCGGGAAATAGCAGCGTTTTACATTGTGTTTTCAGAAGTTGCAAAACTTTCGCGCAATCCAGCAGATACGATGATGAGCCAGCAAATTGGTTCTTTACATAAAGGTGTTTCTAGCATTCAAGAACAGCTTGATAGAATGCCAACTCTTGAAGGTATTCGGACAGAAATGGCACGTTTGGCAACCCAAAGTTATCCAGCATTACCGGAAGAGAAAGAAACGAGTCAGAATGCATTTTTGGAAGATGAGAAAAAGTGTAAAGCTATAGCTTTAGCGCAACAAATGCGCGGTTGGTTTGAAACTTTGGGTTATGTTTTTGAAAAATATGAAGTTTGGTCAGATTCTTATTTTGAATGGATTATTAACATTCAA
>JBCBPQ010000195.1:0-14179 GCA_039820645.1 Cyanobacteria bacterium J06633_8
CTCAAACGCCACTTCCTACAACGGAACGCCACTTGCTACAACCGTCGTGTTCCTCGGCAACGCAGTGGCTCGGAAACCTCCGCAACGGAGTGGCTCCCCAACCTACAATTTTTCGGTAATCATAAAGCCGGGAAGGGAGTATATAAGATTTTGACGATGCCTGTCTTTTTGGACAATTTAATAGCACATCAGTTGACGTTGGAGTAGTTAACCATCAATATTCAAGTTTCTGGATTAATCATTACCTATTAGGCAATACCATAAAACAACATAAATTCAATTTACCCATAGATATAAATTGTAATTACTCCGTAAGAATGGTTATTAAATATCAGTATTTTTTGTAGCATAAGGGTTGTAGATTAAAATTTGCTCGCAAGGAGTGTTAAAAATAAGTTAGTAACTATCGAAATTAAAATATATATAGCATTTATAAATCATTTGTGAGATTTGAGAAACCCGGTTTTTTCAAAAAACCGGGTTTTTGTCACCTATGTTTTTCACAACTCATATAGGATTGCTATAACTACTAATTATTGTTAGTTTTATAAAAAATTTTATTATTATTTAAGATTAATTATTTGAACAACAATAGATGATTGCACTAGATAAAAAGACTTAGGTATTTATCTTTAAAATCGAACCTAAAATTATCACTTAGGGTTGATTTACGATTAAAATTAATATGTTCAAATTGAGAAAGAGTTGAATTGTAGTAAATCAATTATGGGAAGCATTAATATTGGGGTAATAGAAGAATACAAAGCTGTATTTGATTAATTAAAAGATGAAATTAAAGGGGAAGAAGTGGCTGGGAATGCAGTTGATGAAAAATATGAAGCAGATGAAAATGGAGTATCGCTAAAAATTAATAATTAAAAACAAATAAAGTATCAAATAAATGCAACAATATTACGACATAATTATTACAGGAACTGGTGGGGGAGGTGGAATACTTACTTATGGCGCACGCATCAACTGTTAAAGGTATCTTATTGCTCGAACCTGGGGATTGTATTCCTAATGAAAAAACCTTTTTCTGTGTTAATGGGAATCGATGGCGATGTTCGCCCTGATGCTTCAAACTCCTTTTCTCCAGTTAAAAACGAAACAATTTTTCCGAAAACATTAGCTATTAATCATTTTTATTTTGGTTCACCAGAAGATGCAAAACCATTAGGATAAGTTGACTTAATGGGTAAGCATAAATGGGAGATGATACAACGGCGATTTTCCTCGATGGGTACCTAACACCTTGCTGAAAGTTTTTGTAGATCGTTCTGTTGATTCGTGGATGCAAAGTGAGGACTTTCCGAATGTAGAAAATCGTGTCGAAATAGCAAAAAACAAACAAATAAAAGTTTATTATCATTTAAATAAACAAAAAGTTTATCGTCCTTTGCGATATAAATTTGAAAAAATACTTCCCTTGGGCTGGATTTCCGATAATTTTCGGGATACCCATGCCGCTAAAAATTATGAATCACCAAGGAGGAAATTGCCGATTTGCTAGTGACTCAACAGTTAATGTCCTCGATTTAAATTGTCGTACTCACGATATGGATAATCTTTATGTGGTAGATTCAAGTTTCTTCCCTTCAATGGGGCAATGAATCCGATATTGACAAGCTTTAGCTAATGCCTTAAGAGTAGTCGAACATCTCAAACAAAGATTAAATGTTAATTTAGATGATAAGGCTAAGGGTTGGTAATACAAAAAAAGTTTGATCCTGGAAACGCACCGGAGTGCGAACAAAAACAATATTGAGTAGAGCCTTTAGGAGTTTTTGATTAGTATGCAACCAGTAGTTGATAGGGTACAAAGTAACGCATCCGCCAGTCAAAAGCTAAATACAGATACCGTGAGGTCTTTTTTAGTCCAAATTGGGCGCGTACCATTGTTATCTCGTGAAGAAGAAATATTTTTTGCTCAACGAGTTAAGCAATTGATGGAATTGCAGCAAATTAAGGAAGATTTAACAGAAAAAGCAAACTCCGAACCCAGTTTATCTACTTGGGCGAATGCAGTGGAAATGACACCAACTCAACTGCAAGAAACTCTTGATAGAGGAGAAATTGCCCGACAAAAAATGATTGAAGCAAACTTACGCTTAGTTGTAGCGATAGCTAAAAAATATCAGCATCGTAATTTGGAGTTTGTGGATTTAATTCAAGAAGGAACTTTGGGCTTACAAAGAGGAGTAGAAAAATTCGATCCAGATAAAGGTTATAAATTTTCTACTTACGCTTATTGGTGGATTAGACAAGCAATTACCCGCGCTCTAGATCAAAAAAGTCGTTCTATCCGTTTGCCGATTCATGTATGTCAAACTCTGAAAAAAATCAAAAAAGCACGTCGCGATTTAACTCAAAAATTAGGACGTACTCCGACAATCAGCGAGATTAGTTCCCATGTGTCTTTAAAACCTTCCCAAATCCAAGATTATTTACACATGTCCCGTCAACCGGTATCCTTAGATTTACGAGTTGGTGAAGGACAAGACACCGAACTGCAAGACTTGCTCGAAGATACAAGTTCTTCCATAGATGATTACGTTAACAGCCAATCACTAAAAGAATGTCTTGACGAAATGCTTATAGAATTGACACCACAACAAAGAGAAGTCGTCAACTTGCATTTTGGTTTAAGCGACGGACGAGAATTAACATTAACAGAAGTTGCAAAACGCATGGACATTTCTCATACCAGAGTTCGACAACTACAGCGTCAAGCAATCGCTCGTCTGCGTCGCAAGAAAATGAAAGTCAAAAGTTTTATGGCAAGTTGAAAATTTTTCCATGATAAACGACTTGATATAAAACCAAAGATTTTCTTTGGTTTTTATCAAGTGTTTATCAGAGGTTACTAGTACAAGTCGGCTTAAATAAGACAACCATTTAAAATGGCTGAAAAGCCTGGAAAATCAAACTTCTTACTTCTTACTTCTTACTTCTTACTTCTTACTTCTTACGAACGCAAGCGGTACTAGGTATTCATTTTGACTACAATATTTGCACGTCTTGGCACCGGTTCACCCAACTTTGCAAGCAACTCGTTGGGTTTAACCCATCCATCTATCAGCCAAGAGGAATTGTCACCACTAACTACGTTGATTCCAGCAATTTCACCGATTGTTGATAGTCTCTCGAAAATCTGGAATACTAAGTCCATTTCATCACCGTGCATTTCAAAGTAAATAAGGGAGATAGGTTGACTCAAACCCTTAAATACCTCAAGTTCAAAACCTTCAACATCAACTTTGAGAAACTTGGGAAGTCCGAATTGAGCAATCATATCATCTAGGGTGATTATTTCAACTTCCAAGGTTTGATCGGTGGCAAAAGGCCAATCATCTCGCATACTAGCAGTAGAGTCTGTTCCTTTGAAATGCAGTTGTGCAGATCCAGGAGTAGAGCCAATACCTTTGTTGACAATCGTGAGGTTGGGATTGTCGGGAAACTGATAATTTAAAACAGGAAGACAATTGGGATTTGGCTCAACAGCAACAACAACTGCATTATTTTCAAGCAGGGCTTCTATAGTCTGTCCTAGATTTGCTCCGATATCAAAGCATAAATCCCCCGGATTAATCATCTCATTATAAAAACGTTTGTTAAAAAGTCTTTCTTTCCGGTGTGAGGGACTCAAGTTACGGTATAAATTACGTGCGACTGGGAATAAACCGGCTTGTCTAAACAGCGATTTTGCCTGAGATATCATAATATAATTCCTGCGGATTTTTCTTATCGATGTTTCGTCAATTATTGAGTAACGCATTTCATTTTTTGGTTAAAAGCTGGGCTTAATAACGCTTTGAAAGGCTTAACTTCAGATGCATCTGACAATTAATTAAAATGAAATTATGTATTTTCATTTGAGAAATAATTTTAGCAAGTTTTGGAAAAATTTATGATTTATTTTTAGTCAATGTATATCTGGCAATAATAATGACTATCCGGAAAATCATGAATAATTATCTGAGTACACTTTAATTTCTCATTTAACTGTAATTTCACGCTCTTCTAGCATAATTATATTCAAATTGATTCAAAATATCAAAGTATTGTAATTATGATATTTTTTATACAAGTAGTTATACACGAACAAACCTAACTATTTAACTATATGTAAAATGCTCGAAACGATTGTGAATGATTCTTTTCAGTCGATGCGAACCTAATTATAAATTTTCACACAAACCTACTTTTTAAACTAATATTGTTAGTTAATTATAGATAGATAGTCAAAAATAATACTTTCGTATCGGCAGAAAGAATAATGATAAAATCCTGGATGGTAATCGGAGCGGTAACTTTAATAGTGGCTCTAGGAAGCAACATCATTAGACCAAAGGATATCAAATGGTTTAAGCGATTGCAAAGACCAAGTTGGTTGACATTTGAAACATTGATACCCGTAATTTGGACTGTAATTTTTATCTGTGGTGCTTGGTCTGCTTATATAATTTGGGAGCGGGAGCCTGGTAGTTCCCAAACTTGGTTTTTAATGGGTTTCTATCTACTACTTGAAATTGTCGTTGTTGCTTTCACACCAGTTTCACTTTGGTTGCAAAGTATGAAATTAGGGGCAATTGTAGGGGGGATTGGATTTGTAATTGGATTAATTTTGACTTTGTTTGTTTTACAAATATCTGCTTGGGCTGCATTATTATTAGTACCTTATTTAATTTGGAGTCCTATAGGTACTTTTACAGCTTGGAAAATTCATCAGTTGAATCAGTAATCAGTGAACAGTGAACAGTGAACAGTGAACAGTGAACAGTTAACAGTTAACAGTGAACAGTTAACAGTGAACAGTGAACAGTGAACAGTTAACAATGCCCCATGCCCCATGCCCAATCCCATTTAACAATTACCAATATAGTATTTATGATTATTGCATAAGCACCGTCTGCTATCGTTTGAGGGTGCTGATTTTTTGCTATCAAACTGAGTACAAATACTACCAGCGGCATATATCTTCAGCCAGTTGTTTTACAGGTTTTCTATTTTTACAATTAGAAAAATAATAAAAATACTCACAAGTTTCTCAAAATTTTGTTTTATAAATAGAATAAATTACCTAAAAGGCAGCATAACACTGCTGAAAAACATGCCGGAAAAATAAAATATTTTCTTTATTTTTAGACCGATACTTTATGAAAACAACCTTAATATTTCGTAAAAAATCGGGATGAAAAGCTTATTTTATGTTTTCATTTGTTACCAAGTATTAAGCTATGCTGATAGCAGATAATCCATAGAAATCAGTATAGTATTGCTCCCTAGCAATATTTCGAGCAAATTCTCTGAGTTGCATGAACTATAGATAAAATAAAAAATACTTGTCAAATTAGAGATTATTCAGATACGATGAATTACTGAATCAGGGTCATAGCAATATACATTGGTAATAGTAAGAAATAATTACCATCTTTAAAAAAGGATACAAAAATGAATACAACTGTTGTAAATCATGTAGAGGAAAAAATAGTTTCAATTGAACTTGATTCTATTCGTTTGCAAGCAGAAATAGTTTTGCCTAAAAATTGCCAAGGAATGGTAATATTCGTTCACAATAGTGGCATTGGTCGTTATAGTACTCGAAATCGTTATCTAGCTCATCTTTTAAGGCAAACAGCAGGACTTGCTACGGTACAAATTGATTTATTAACTCCTCAAGAAGAAGCAATTGATTTACGCAGCAAACATTGCAGTAGTAATGTGCAATTTTTAGCTAAAAGATTAACTGATGCAACAAAATGGTTGCTTGAATATCCGTTGACGAGCAATCTAAAAATTGGTTATTTCGGAGAGCAAACGGGTGCGGGTGCGGCTTTGCTGGCAGCGGCAGAAAAATCTACATCAGTAAGTGCTGTAGTTTCTTGTAGCGGCAAAACTTGTTTAACGAATGAGACTTTGTCTTCTGTAAAAACTCCCACTTTATTGATTGTTGGTGAGAACGATTTACCAGCAATTCCAACAAACGAAGACATAATTAAACAAATTCCAACGGCTGACAAAGAACTGAAAATCGTACAAAATGCCAGTCGTCAATTTAAAGAAGCAGGTGCATTAGACGAGGTTGCTCGTTTAGCAAGCCATTGGTTTAAGCAGTATTTATCTGATGTTAGTTATTCCCAGAGTAGTACGAACCTATACGAGTCATTGCACAAAAGTTATGCAAATACTATAAAGCCCATGACAACAAGTAAATAAGTTTTCAAGCTGAATAAAAATATGAAGTTTTGATTTCACATTGTTTGAGACGTTGCGCCCGGCAACGTCTCTACATGTGTTGCGGTTATTGCTCGCGCCATCCTTGATAGCCGGTAACTAATCGACTGCCGTCTTTAAATACGTGAATTTCAATTTGATCGCTAGCCCAGGTTATTTTATCTTGAAAATCTGGGTTGAATATACGCACTCGTTGATTGCTCGACGAAACGGGTGAATTCGGGGAGTTGATTGCTAAAGATTTTATAAAAGGACCATCAATTAAAATATCTAGCTGTTCTAATAACTCTTGAGAGCCTGCTGGTGCTTGTTGCGATCGCAGTTTATCTAAAGTGAAGCCGGTAAAAGCCATTACGTTTAATCCAGATGCTTTGACTTGACGAGCTAAAGAGGCTAGTTCAGTTGCTTGCAAAAAAGGTTCTCCTCCCGAAAATGTCAATCCTTTATTTCCAGGTTTACTAAGGATTTTTTTTGCAAGGGAATCTACCGATTCGAGTTGATTAATTTCAAATGACCAAGATTCAGGGTTGAAACAGCCGCCACATTCTCGCTTGCAACCCTGCAACCAGATGACAGCACGACTTCCCGGACCATTTACTTCTGACTCATCAACGTAACCCATGATGTTCAAATAACCGGAGGGAACGTTTTTAAGTGAAGAATATGGGTTAGTTGACTTTGTGTCCATTTTTTGCTCCTTTTTTCCGTTCTCTTAATAATGACGGTTTTTTATAGAAGAGCGCATCCGCAAAGTCTGCGTTTTCACATGTCATCAATAACTTAAGTAATTTGATTTGTATCTAAGAGTGATACTCGTCACTGTGTGAGGATGATTTCTGTTGGTAGCTTATAAACTTATGATTACTATTTTTTCCACATAAGAAATGGAAAGAGATTCCTACAAAGAACCCGGTAAAGGAAATATTTTAATTGTTGATAATTCTTTAGAAAATCTTAAGCTTTTGTTCGCTATATTATCCGATTGCAGCTACATGGTAGAGCCAGGGGCTATAAATATAGCATTAAAAACTTACTTAGATTTCATTTTGTTGGATATCCTGATGCCAGATATAGATGGAAACAAAGTTTGTAGAAAACTTAATAAATTTAAACGGCTTTTGGATGAAATGTGAATGAGAATTTATGAAAAAGTTTGATAGCAGAAATCCCAGAGGATTCATATTTATCTGAAAGTTTGACGAGATAGATGACAAATTTTTCTTTGGATATTATTGTAAATCTAGCTTCAAGTATCTGAAATTAATCGAATTATTCAATTAAAAGCTAATAAATAATACATATGTATGAATAAAAATAGAAAATTTTTAATAGTTGATGATAAAGTAGAAAATTTAGATTTTTTATCAAACATTCTGGTTAATCAAGGTTATAAAGTTCAAAGAGCAATTACAGGAAAGTTAGCTATTGATGCTGCAATTGCTTCTCCCCCAAATTTGATTTTACTTGATGTTGTAATGCCTGATATGGATGGCTATGAAGTTTGCCAGCATCTGAAAGCTAATCCAATTACTTGTGATATTCCGATTATTTTTCTGGGTGGCATAGATGATGTATGCGAGAAAGTCAAAGCTTTAAATTCAAGCTTTTGTTTTGATTATGTCACCAAACCGCTACAGCCGAAAGAAGTTTTGACTCGGGTAGAAAATCAATTGAATATTATGGAGTTACAAAAAAAAATAAAAAAACAAAATCATAGACTAGAAAATATTGCTTCCGAGTTGAGGATTCGCAATCAACAACAAAAGTCTCGGGAAGGATATTTAACGGGATTGGTAGAGATTCAACGCATTTTGCTCGGTTTTGATGGTAGTGCTGCCTGTTATGCTCGAATTATTCATATATTGAAAGTTACTTCTTTAGCTAATCGTGTTTGTATAGTTGAAAATTATCCCTCAGTTACATGGTGTAATACAGATATCAATGCCGAGCAGGATAATTGCTGCGAGCATGTTTTTTCACGCTGGCAAGATTTACTTAGTGGTGGCAATGTAATTTCTAGTTTGGTTGCAGATTTACCAGAAGAAGAACGTTTTCTGTTTCAACAGCAGGGTACTAAAGCAATTTTAATCATACCAATTCTAGTTAATGATGATATTTTTGAGTTTGTTCTTTTTGAAAATCATTCAGAAGCGATAACTTGGGAAACTGAGGAAGTTGCAATTTTGCAGGCAGCTGCATCTGCAATCTCTTTAACTAAGGAACGATTGCAAGCAGAGGTTAAATTACAACAAGAACTTGATAGAAGTCAATTATTAAAGAAAATTACTGATAAAATTCGTGGGGAATTTGATGCTGATTCAGTTATAAAAACTGCAATTCAAGAAATTGCTTCGGCTTTGAATATAAGTCAGGGAGTAATTTTTAGCTACAATTCTTCGCGGGTACCTGAAATTATTCTCCAAGGGGAATATCTTGCTCCCGGCTATAGTTCAATTATTCAAGAAGAGGGTTTTCTATTAGATAATACTTATTTCAATTTTTTATTAAGTCAAGATGAAGCTGTTGTTACTGAAGATGTAGAAAAACAACCTTTAGTGCAAAATAATTTGGCACAATATCGCGAATTCGAGATTAAATCGATGCTGGGAATACGAACTTCCTATAAAGGTAAAGCTAATGGCATTATATACTTGCATCAAGTTAATTTAAAGCGTCAGTGGACAACTGCTGAAGTCGAATTTCTCGAATCTATCGCCGCACAGTTAGGAATTGCCATCGCTCAAGCTCAGTTATTGGAAACAGAGAGTTTTGCAAGGTTACAGTTGCAACGAGAAATAGACAATCGCTTAGAAGTGGAAGCTGCCCTGAAAAAAAGCGAAAGTAAATATCGCTTGTTAGTGGAAACATCCCAGGATATTACCTGGTCAATCGATACGAACGGATGTATTACTTTTGTGAATTCGGCAGTCAGGAGAGTTTTAGGATATGAGCCTGATGAGATAATTAATCGCTCTTTCATGGAATTTTTATTGCCTTCACAAGTAGCAACAGAATTATCGGCTTTTGAGCGGGTTACAAATGGCGAGCCGATTTTTGAAAGAGAAGCAACTTATTTAAATAAGTATGGCGATGGTGTTGATTTTTTATATAGCTCTATGCCTTTGTACGACAGTGAAGGTAATGTAATTAAGATAATCTGCACTTTGCATAGTATTACTGAAATTAAAAGAGTGCAGCAAGCACTGGTAATAAGTGCTTTTAAGTTACGCAGCAATAATTTTATATTAACTAATTTAGCAAGAAATTCTGCGATTTACGATGGAGATTTGCCAGCAGCTTTAAAGATAATAACTGAAGCTGGGGCTGAGAATATTGAAGTTGAGCGAGCTAGTGTTTGGCTTTATGATAACAATGCTGGGGTAATTCGCTGCGTTGATTTATTTGAATTAAGTTTAAATAGTCATAGCGGGGGTTGTAGTTTTAATTATGCAGATTATCCGGTTTTTCTGCAATCTTTGAATGCGGATGAAATTATTGCTACGAATAACCCTTATATTGATGCAAGAACTCAAGAATTGCGGGAAACTTATTTAGAGCAATTTAATATTACTTCTTTATGTTGCGTTCCCGTGCGTTTATCTGGCGTTACCACGGGAATATTATGTTTGGAAGCGGTAGGAAGAGTGCATACTTGGACGCAAGAAGATATTAATTTTGGACGTTCTTTAGGTAACTTAATTTCTCTGGCATTAGAAGCACGATCCCGACGGGTAGCAGAAGCAGCAAGCCGTTTGAGCGAGCAGAAGTTAGCAGCAGCATTCCGTTCGAGTCCCGATCCTATTGCTTTAAGTACTTTTCCGGAGGGGAAATATATAGAAGTTAACGATAGCTTTTGCAATTTTTTTGGGTATACCCGAGAGCAAGTTATTGGACTCCAAAGAATAGAGTTATCAATTTGGCACAATCGAAAACAATACGATGATTTACAAGAGTTGTTAATTTCGAGGGGACAAATTCGCAATCACGAAGTGGATTTTCGTATTGCCGGAGGAGAAATTAGAACTACATTATTAAGTGCGGAGTTAATCGAAATTGAAGGGCAGCAATGTGTTTTAGCAACTGCCCGCGATATTACTCAATTTCAACAAGCTTTGCAGGAAACTCGTTTGTTATTAAAGGCAACTCAAGCTATTAGCAAAGCCATTGATATAGATAGTGCTTTTAGTCTAATTTTGCGATTAATTTGCCAACATATTAATTGGGATTATGGGGAAGCCTGGATTCCTAGTAGCGATGATAGAGATTGGCAATATTATCCGGGTTGGTATAAGAATGAAGGTAATTTAGAAGAATTTTTTCATTACAGCGAAACTGTCAAATTTAGTGACAAATTAGGAGTTCCAGAAATAGTTCGGAAAAGCCAAAAAGCGCAATGGTTGACAGATATTTCTCAAGTTTCGCCAAAAAAATTTATCCGTAAAGAAATGGCTGCGAAAGCAGGCTTAAAAAGCTGCTTCGCGGTGCCAATTTTGAATGGAAAAGAATTGTTAGCTGTGTTGATGATTTTCAAATGCAGTACTAAAAGCCCAGATAAACGTTTATTGCAATTAATCAGTGCTGTAGCGGCGCAGTTGGGAGGATTAATTCAGCGCAAACAAGTGGAAACAGCCTATAGACGCAGTGAAGAAAGATTGCAATTGGCTATAAATGCCAGCAATTTGGGATTGTGGGATTGGAATATTAATTCTGCCCAAATTTATCGCGATTCCCGTTGGAAGGAAATGCTCGGTTATGAAGATTCAGAAGTTAGTGAAGATGCTTTAAGTTTACGCAGGTTGATACATCCAGAAGATATAGGTTTTGTTCGGCAAGAGTTGAAAGCATATCTACAAGGAAAAAGTCAGACTTATGAAGTAGAATTTCGCATGCGCTGTAAAAACCAAAATTGGAAGTGGATTCAATCTAGGGGCAAAATTTTCGAGCGGGATGCTAAGGGATTACCTTTACGGATGACGGGTACCTATAAAGATATTACCGAGCGCAAGCAAGCCGAGCATATTTTACAAGAAAGCGAAAGACGTTTTCGAGCTATTTTTAATTCCAGTTTTGGATTTACCGCTCTGCTACAACCGAATGGCAAAATTATTTCACTCAATCAAACCGCTCTTGATTTCTTTGGCTTAAAAGAAAACGAAGTTGTAGATAAATCTGTTTGGGAATGTTTGGAAAACAATATTTGCTTGAGTCGAGAGCAATTACAAAAAGTAACTAAAAAAGCTGCGAATGGTAAGTTTAGTCGCTTTGAAGTTGATATTATCGCCGAATCTGGTTCGATATCGACTTTTGACTCTTCTATTAAACCGATATTTGATCAAAATAATCGTGTAGTATTGTTAATTGCAGAAGGACGCGATATCCAAGAACGTAAAATTTTAGAAAGAGAAGTTGCTTTACGGGAAGCTCGCTTAAATGCTTTTTTCAACAATGCTCCTATAGGATTAACTATTGTAGATAGGCAGTTAAAATTTATTCAAATCAACGAATTACTGGCTGAAATTAACGGTATTTCGGTAGAAGAACATTTGGGTAGAACTATTCAAGAAGCTATACCTCATATTGCCGATAAAGTTGAACCAATTTACCAGCAGGTTTTAGACACCAATCAACCAATTATTTATCTTGAATTAAGCAGTGCTTCGATTTCGGAACCTGAAAACATACGCAATTTTCTAGTTTCTTATTTTCCCATACCAGGTGAAGATAATACTCCTGTAGGAGTAGGAAACATATTAGTAGAAATTACCGCACTTAAACGCGCTGAAAAAGCTTTGCGGGAAAGAGAAGAAGCATTCCGCGCTATCTTTGATAACGCAGCGGTAGGGATTGCTAAAGTCTCCCCAGATAATAAATTTATTAATGTCAACCAGCAACTTTGTAAAATCCTCGGCTATTCTAAATCGGAAATATTACAACTCACATGTTCCGAAATTACTGACAGTTCCTCCCTTGCAGAATATCTAGATTATTGTCAGCAATTGGAAAACAATGAAATCGATGCATTTGCAATGGAAAAAGCCTTTGTGAGAAAAGACAAACAGCAAATTTGGACACACTTAACAGCATCGGCAATACGGGAACCTAGCGGAAAAATAAAATATATCATTGGTGTATTAGAAGATATCAGCGTTCGTAAAAATGCCGAAAAACAAACTCGCTTGGCAACCGAACGCTTACAATATTTATTAACTTCTTCCCCAGCAGTCATTTTCAGTCGTTTACCAGCCGAAAACCTGGGTAAAATCGCATTTGTTAGTAATAACGTTTACGAAACTTTTGGTTATACAACACAAGAAGTTTTATCGAATTCTACTTTTTGGCAGCTTCACCTACATCCAGAAGATTTACCAAAACTGCGACAATATTTATGGCAAGCTTTGACTCAAGAATATGCTAGCTGCGAATATCGTTTTTTGCACGGAGACGGCAGCTATCATTGGTTTCAAGAAAAAATTCGATTAATTCGTAGTAATAGCGGCGAACCATTAGAATACGTAGGTTATTGGGTTGATATCAGCGAATGCAAACAAACAGAATTAAATTTACAACTTTCTCAAAGACGCTATCAAACTTTAGCTGAAGCTTCTCCCGTTGGGATTATTAATACCGATGCTCTAGGTTCGTGTATCTACTTTAATCAACACTGGAGCGAAATCACCAGACTTTCTACAGAGGAATCCTTGGGAGAAGGTTGGATGAAAGTGTTGCATCCCAAAGATAGGGGAAAATTTCTCAAAACATGGAAACAAGCCATAGGAGAAAAAACCGCTTTTATTAGCGACCATCGTTACCTTCGTCCTGATGGTAAAATTGTTTGGGTTAAAGTTCAAGCATTACCAGAAGTTGACGACAAAGGTGAATTTAAAGGATATATCGCCACCGTAACTGATATTACCGATATCAAACTGGCTCAACAAGCTCTTATAGAAAGCGCTCAACGGGAAAAAGCCATCGCTCATATAATTCAAAGAATGCGGCAAACCCTAAATATCGAAGAAATTTTTGCCGCCACTACCGAAGAATTACGCTCTTGCTTAAATTGCGATCGCGTTATTATTTACCAATTTAATTCCCACAGTCAAGGTAGTTTTGTGGGTGAGTCGCTCGCAGGTAATTGGAAATCGTTAATGTCTTTAGAAAAAGATAGTACGGAGTTTAACCCAGTTATTTTTGAAGAAGATGGATATATTATCCGCGATCTTAGCAGCAATATAAATCAAGTGCGCGATGCTGGTGCCGACGAAAACTTAGGAGATAGTTATGATAACGGTGCCAGCTTTATCTGCGTTTCCGATATTTACCAAACTGGATTTAGCCAGTATTTTATTGACTCATTAGAGCAAATTCAAGCCAAAGCTTATATAAGCGTGCCCATATTCTGCGGCAACCAACTTTGGGGATTGCTCGTTAGCTACCAAAATTCCGCCCCCCGTAATTGGATAACTGGAGAAATCAACATTGCAGTACAAATCGGCAATCACTTAGGAGTCGCACTGCAACAAGTACAGTTACTTTCCCAAACTCAACATCAATCAAGAGCATTAAAGCAAGCCGTCATCGCCGCAGATGCAGCCAACCGCGCCAAAAGCGAATTTTTAACCAACATGAGTCACGAATTGCGAACTCCCCTCAACGTGATTTTGGGCTTTAGCCAATTAATGAACCAAGATAAAAGCATAAGCACAGAGTATCAAAAAATATTCTCCATAATTAACCGTGCTGGCGAATATTTACTTGAGTTAATCAACGACATTCTGGAAATGTCCAAAATCGAAGCAGGTAGAAGTTCATTAAATATTGATGATTTCGACTTGTATAAACTTTTAGATAACCTCGAAGAAATGCTCCGCTTCCGCGCTTTGAGCAAAAATTTACAGCTAAGATTTAAAACCGCAGCAAACCTACCTCGTTATATCCAAGGTGA
>JBCBPQ010000196.1:0-14136 GCA_039820645.1 Cyanobacteria bacterium J06633_8
AACTTAGGAGTTATCTGATAACTCCCTTCCTCCGCTTTCCTTAACAACTAACAACTAACCACTAACAACTAACAACTAAGATTGTGAAAGATTCGATTGGATACGCTTTTTCTATAGTTTGGATAATTTATGCCTTTTCCTAGAAGTAGCGGTATTTTGCTTCATCCTACAAGTTTCCCCAGTCGCTTTGGTATTGGCGATTTGGGTAATGAAGCTTACCGTTTTATTGATTTTCTTAAAGATGGTTATCAGCAGTATTGGCAAATTTTACCTTTAGGTCCTACTGGCTTCGGTAATTCCCCTTATATGTGCTATTCAGCTTTAGCGGGTAATCCGCTGTTGATTAGCCCAGATAAGTTGCAGGATGCAGGTTTACTCAGTGATGATGATTTTAACGGTCTACCTGAGTTTCCTTTAGATAAAGTAGATTATCAACAGGTAGAATCTACTAAAATTCCTTTGTTGAAAAAAGCTTGTTCTAACTTTAAAGAGGATCCTAACAAGGAGCAGTTAAAGGCTTTTAAAGAATTTTGCGATTCCAAAGCTTATTGGCTAGATGATTATAGTTTATTTATGGCGCTTAAGGATAGTACTGGTGGCGCTAGTTGGAATAGTTGGGATAAGGATATCGCTAAGCGCAAACCGAAAGCGATAGAAAAGGCGAAAAAAGAATTAGAAAGTGAAGTTTTTTATCACAAGTTTCTACAATTCCAATTTTATAGTCAGTGGTCGGAGTTAAGAAAATACGCGAATGAATCCGGTGTGGAAATTATTGGCGACATTCCCATTTATGTTGCTCACGATAGCGCCGATGTTTGGGGAAATCCAGAAATTTTTTGCTTGGATAAAGATACTGGAGAAGCTGCGTTAATGGCTGGTGTACCGCCAGATTACTTTAGCGCTACCGGTCAATTATGGGGTAATCCGGTTTACGATTGGAAGCAGTTGCAAAAACAAAAGTTTAAGTGGTGGGTGCAACGTTTTGAAGCGATGCTCGATTATGTTGATATTATTCGTATTGACCATTTTCGAGGCTTTGAATCCTACTGGGCTGTACCTTTAGGTGAAGAAACTGCCGTAAATGGTAAGTGGATAGAAGCACCTGGAGATAAATTGTTTGAAACTATTAAAAAGCAACTTGGTGTTTTACCTGTATTAGCGGAAGATTTGGGAACTATCACTCCGGAAGTTGAAGCGTTACGGGATAAGTTCGAGTTCCCCGGTATGAAAATTTTGCAGTTTGCTTTTGGTGGGGATGCTGGCAATCCTTATTTACCTTTTAACGTTCAAGAAAATAATTGTGTAATTTACACCGGAACTCACGATAATGACACTACAGTAGGTTGGTATGAAAAAGCCAGTGATGATGAAAAACGCAACTTAATTTTCTATTTAGGTTCTATAAGTACCGATGGAGTACATTGGGATTTGATTCGTTTGGCAATGGCTTCGATTGCTAACGTCGCGATTTTCCCACTACAGGATATTTTGGGATTGGGATCTGATGCGAGAATGAATATTCCCAGTACAGGTGAAGGTAATTGGGAATGGAGATATCGAACTGAAGCGATGAATTCTGAATTATCTCAACGGATGAAAGATTTTGTTCAGTTCTTTGGAAGAGCGCCAATCAGTTAACAGTTAACAGTGAACAGTTAACAGTTAACAGTGAACAGTTAACAGTTATCAGTTATCAGTGAACAGTCAACGGTTATCAGTGTTTAATGAAGGTGCGGTACTGTATCAATGAGATGATAGAAACAAGGTTGAGGACGAAGAAAATTATTAATTCCTAACTGTTGACTGCTAACTGCTAACTGCTAACTGTTGACTGCTCACTGACTAAGGGCGATTCGGAGTTGTTCAACTTTTCCTGGTTGACCCATTTTTTTGGCTTGCTGCTGATTAACACTGACTAAAACTCCTCCAGCATTTCCAGCCTTGACAGTAAGCTCTTTTTGTGCTTTCCAAGTACGCTTACTTCCTTCTTTCAAAGTTCCCTGATAAGTTATTTTGCCATCGGCTACTACCTGAATCCAAGATTCTTCTTTTAAGGTAACTCCGACTTCAACTTCTTTTTGATTTCTGGTAACGGCGTTAGTTTGAGTTCCCGATCCCGGTTTACCTGGAGTAGGCTTATTGCCCTGTGCTACATTATCTGGGTTAACAGAAGGTTTAGTGTCATTGGCAATCATTGTTGCACCATTGAGCCAGTTCGATAAACCGCTCACCGAACCTACAATTATGAATACGTATAACAAATAAAAATGAAAGGGACGCAGTTTAAAGAATGAGGAATTTTTCCAAACAGGTTTGAGAACTACTCTACTCGTGCCTATAGGAAATGTACTGGCGAATTCAGAACCCTTATAGCCCAATGCATCAGCATACTGCCTAATTAAACCCTGAATATAAACTGGCTCTGGTAAATCATCCAAGTTGGCTTCTTCTATACCTTGAACTAATTTTCGAGGAATTTTGGTATAGTCAACCACATCCTCAATGGAAAAGCCGTATTGCTGACGTGTAGCGCTCAGTTGTGCGCCCATTTGCGCCAACTTGTTGGCTCTTTGTTCCTCTATAGAAGTTGCAGGAGTAACTTTTTCTTCAACATTTCTTCTAAACCACTTCATCTTTCTCTTCGCTCCTTGAGCCAACTGAATCATTAATAGGAATTTCCTGTAACTGTTTGTTTAAATAAGTAATTTCTTTATTAGTTAAATAGCGATAGCTACCCTCTGATAAATATTTACCCCCTGGTAACCGTAGTTCTATTAAACCAATTGCTGTACGATGGAGCTGAATTACCGGATAACCTAATTGTTCGGCTACACGCCTGATTTGACGGTTTCTTCCCTCCATCAGAACAATCTCCAAACAACTATTTCCCGCTATTTTTTCTATTAATTGCAATGAAGCAGTCCGCGTTTTTCTATTGTCTAAAAACACACCCTCACGCCACATCCGCAACGTTTCTTCTGGTGGATGCCCTTTCACTAAAACGCGATAAGTCTTCTTGATGTTGTGACGGGGATGAGTCAGCTTAAATGTCAGATCCCCGTCATTTGTTAATATTAATGCTCCCGTAGAGTCCGCATCTAAACGACCAACTGGGTGAATACCCTTACCGGAGCGCATTTCTTTTGGTAATAAATCTAATACGGTTGCTCTTGCTTGAGGATCGTAACACGTGGAAACGACACCTGGGGGTTTATTAATTAACAAATAGGTAGAAATTGGCCGCTTTTTTGCGGAAATGTTTTTTCCATCAACTGTAATCGTATCTGTTTCAGGATTTACTTTCTGTCCTAAGTGTGCCAATACACCATTAACCCTCACTCTTTCAAGCCTAATAAGTTCTTCCGCTTGACGACGCGAGGCTATTCCCCATTGTGAAATAATTTTTTGTAACCTAACCCCCATGTATTTATACTGATATCATATCAGTTCATATCTAAATAAGAATATAGTATTGATGTTTTGTAATTGAAAAGTGGTTTTGATACAGTTAGTATTTGTTTCTTTGCAAGCACGATTGTTTGTTACCCCCCAATACTCTATAGCTATCAGATGCTGAAAAAAAAGAAGTTTAAACTAGTTACAAATGTCTTAACAGTCGCAATTAAATTTTGGTTAAGAACACAAGTTAGTCATATTGGGAAACTTAAACTTGATATCCAAGCTGGCGATCGCCAGCTTTTGTCTGGCTGCATACCCAGTGTATCAATTGTTGCAGAAAATGCTATTTATCAAGGTGTTCATTTATCATTTGTCGATTTAATCGCTAAAAATATTAGTATTAATATTGGTTCTATTCTCAAAGGACAACATCTCCAATTGTTAGAAAAAGTACCAGTAATTGGCGAATTAAGTCAACTGCAAGAAGATTTATCAGCTTCTTTGTCTAGTACATTATTATCAACAGCTTTAAAGGATATTCTGTTTAAATTTTTACCAGACTACAGTATAAATTCCAAGTCAATTAGTTGGGATCGAGTCGAAATTCAAGAAAATCAACTTGTAATAAATGCGACTGTCAACCAGGAAAATAATTCTCAACTTTTAGATATTTGTATAGGATTAAATTTAATAAGTCCCCATGAGTTACTTGTAGCACCCATTTTGGTTACAAGCAATACAAAAACTCTACTTGAAAGTAGTGATGGTGAGTATTTTAACTTGGGGTCTGATGTGGAAATTCAAGACCTACAGTTGCTCCCCGGAAAAGTTATTTTCCGAGGAATGATTAATGTGAATCCATAATAAACGCTTAGTTAATGATATGGGGTAGAAAATTATTTATTTGTAACGATAATTTTTTTAGTGAACAGTGAACAGTGAACAGTGAACAGTGAATAGTGAACAGTGAAGAGTGAAGAGTGAACAGTGAATAGTGAATAGTGAACAGTGAACAGTTATCAGTTATGAGTTAGAATTCAGCTTGTCTCCTTAGCTAAGCAATGGCAATAAAAGGGTGACAAAGTAATAAACTAAGGGAGCAGTAAATATATAACTGTCGGTACGGTCGAGAATTCCTCCGTGCCCTGGGATTAAATCGCCAGAATCTTTGACTCCTGCATCGCGTTTGAGCATTGATTCGGTTAAGTCTCCTAAAAGACTGGCGATACCGATTAAGGAACCTAATGCAGCACCTGTGAGATAAAATTCGGGTAAACTAATGTAGTAAGCTACTGCTACTCCAACTACAACGCTGGCAGAAATACCAAAAATTGCTCCCTCAACGGTTTTCTTGGGACTAATACCGGATAAAGGTGTTTTACCAAAATATTTACCGACAAAATAAGCGCCGATATCGGCAGCCCATATACATGTAAAAGTAAGTAAGGTTGCGCGCAAACCTAGAGGTAAAGCAGAAAAGTTTTCTCTACCTATAAATGCCGTGATTGAAGATGGTAAATAACCTCCCAAAGGTAAATTGCTGAAATTAACAGTATCTATTGCTCGCAATCTTACCCAGTAGCTTGGTAAATATCCGGTGTAAAACAAGCCGAGAATTGAAGCGGAAATATCGGCTATTGATGCCATTTTCGGCTGAAATAATAGGTAAAAGCAAATAAATGTACCGGCTAAAGGCATTACAGCATCGGCTAAGCTGCTATCGAAGGTACAAATTGCTAGCAATATTTGGCTGACAACCATTGTAATTTTGGCTGCCGGAGCTATGCCTTTGGCTCGTACTAAATTAAAATATTCTCTTTGCCCTAGGAAGATAATGATTACATAGAAAAATGTAAAATACCACCCTCCGAGCATGGTGCCACCCAAAGCTAAGGCGATCGCTATAATTCCACTTAAAATCCGAGGCAAAGACATAGACGATAGAATTTTGAGATTTTAGACTTTAAAATTTAGACTTTAGACTTTAGACTTCAGCTGGATGTTGTTAACAATTGTTTCTTTGTCTTGCACCCTGCACCATGAAGCTATCAATCTAACTTTTCGCCGCTGAGAATAAAAATTGGGTTTACTGCTGCAAAGGTTTGACTAAATCCTCGGGTTTCGAGACGATTAACAGCAGATTGAACTACTTCAACGTTTCTAGCTTGTAAAGTCGCAAAGCTTTGAGAAATAGCATACAGACTTTCTAGATTAGCAGCTGTTGCGACAACGCGACCTGATGGAGGTAAGTACTTCCAAACAGTTTGTAAAATTTCGCTGACAAAACGTCCTCCTCCAATACAAACCCTATTGGGTGTATCTTTAAGATGATGCAAGCATTCAGGGGCGCTTCCTTCAATGACTTCGACGTTGTTGACTTCAAACCGCTGACAGTTATGACGAATTAGGTTGGCTACTTCTTCGTCTCTTTCTACAGCTATAATTCTTCCTTGGGGACATAGTAATCCGACTTCAATGGGAATTGTACCGGTACCCGCACCAATATCCCATAGTACATCTTTGGGTTGCAGTCGCAGTTGAGAAATTAGCAATAATCGGATTTCTCGCTTACTCAAGGGAATTCCCGGTAAACGCTCGAATAATTCATCTGGAATTCCTGGAGTGATGTAAGGCCACAGTTTATTAGTCATATTATTAGTCATAATAATTAAAGCAATGTTTGTTTCTGCTCTCGCCTAAAACTTTTTAACAGTTATCAGTTATCAGTTATCAGTTGTTCACCCGTAGGGTGTGGATCATCAGTTGTTCACGGGCGGGTATGGTTCATCAGTTACCAGTTGTATCACCCCGCTCATCCCCCCACCATAAGCCGGAAAGAACTGTTCGCTGTTCACTGTTCACTGTTCACTGTTTTAATCCGTCTATAGCGCATTTATAGTAATGAAACTTCGGAGGGTGCGTCAAAATGATTGGTGAATTATTGAATAATCGCTATGAAGTAGTTTCTCAATTAGGAAAAAACACCCGACGAAGAACTTTTAAAGCCAGCGATTTAAACACCGGGGAACTAGTTGTCGTTAAGTTACTTGCTTTTAATAGCAATTTTGAATGGGATGACCTCAAATTATTTGAACGGGAAGCTCGGACGTTAAAAAATTTATCACATCCCTCTATTCCGGGCTATATAGATTATTTTGAAGTTGATAAACCAATCTCGGGGTTTGCTTTAGTACAAACTTATATCCCCACACAAACTTTAGAACAATATATAAATTCGGGGCGTTTTTTTTCCGAATCAGAAGTAAAACAAATAGGTACAAAAGTTTTAGATATTTTAATTTATCTACATTCTCTTTTCCCGCCGGTAATTCATCGCGATGTAAAGCCTAGTAATATTTTGTTGGCAAATAAATCGGGGAATCATATCCCAGATGTATATTTAATTGATTTCGGTTCCGTACAAAATGCTGTTGTGAAAGAATTTGCTACCCACACTATTGTCGGAACTTACGGATATATGCCTCCCGAACAATTCGGCGATCGCACTGTACCAGCTTCGGATATTTATAGTTTGGGTGCGACGTTAATTTATTTGTTGACGGGCACCCATCCAGCTGATTTACCTCAAAAAAATGGCTGCATTAATTTTGAGGATGTTATAAGTGTAAGTCCTGAATTTAGCCAATGGTTGAAAGCTGTTACCGAACCGAGTTTAGATATGCGGATAAAATCTGCTTCTCAAGCATTGGCAGGATTACAACAGCCAAAGTTAGATAGCAATTTTATCTCAAATAAATTTGCAAAACTGATTCGAGGTGATTGGTATTGGGATGGTCAAAATTGGATTCCTAAAAATCAGCAGCTATTAGCAACCAGTTTTCATTGTAAATTTAATCCCAATACAATTAAACTAAATAAGCCATTTGCAAGCAAAGTTACTCTTGATAAAAGCAAAGATAATTTACAAATTCTAATTCCACCAATTGGCTTTCAACCATCTTTGGTGTTCTTCGGTTTATTTACAGTTGCTTGGAATTCACTCATCCTTTTATGGACTGTTGGTGCTTTTAATAGCAGCATTTTCCCAATAAATTTATTATTTGCTCTTCTTTCCCTACCTTTCTGGGGTTGTGGTTTATTTTTAATTTACAGTTTCCTATTTTCTTTGCTTGGAAAGGTGCGATTATGTTTGAGTAATGAGCGAATTACTAAATTTTACGAGATATTAGGATTTAATTTTCAACGTCCCGGTGCATCTAATAAAAAAGATATTCAAGAATTGATTTATATTCCCAGACATTTTGTTCAAAACGATTGCGGTGAAAGAACAGAAGTTTTTGCTGAGTTAATTATCAGTACCGGTGTACATAAATACAAGCTTCAATATGGCGGTGCAATTTCTTCTGAATCCGAACTTGAATGGCTGGCTTCGGAGTTAAGCGATTGGTTGAATTTACCAATATCGACAAAAAATTCACGAAGGAAGAAGGAAGAGGGAAGAAGGAAAAAAAACTCACGTTTAAAAACGTGAGATTGAAATTCATTTATCAGTTATTCACCCGCAGAGTGTGGATCATCAGTTACTCATCCCCCCCATAAGCCGGAAGGAAATGTTCACTGTTCACTGTTCACTGTTCACTGTTTTAATTTCTTCTACCCGCTACTTACTTCCCCAATCTAAGATATATAAAAGATTCTTTATTCAAAGAGGCGTTATGTTTGGATTGGGTTTCCCAGAAATGGCTGTAATTGTTGTTGTGGCGATTTTGATTTTTGGACCTAAAAAAATTCCTGAATTAGGCAGCGCTTTAGGAAAAACTTTGAGAGGTTTTAAGGAAGAATTGAAAGAAGGGGAGCATGAAGCCGATTACGAAAACGATGGGGAAAAACGATAATATTCTGTAAATATTTATTCCCTATGGGTAAAAAGTTGTAAATTCGCATTTATTAGCGCAATTTACAACTTGTTACTGATTATCCCTTCATAAGCTATTTAAAACCGAAGATGGAACTCCGACTTCTTTATCTTTTGGGGTTGTACTATCAAACTTTGGAGGAGCTTCTTCTTCAATTACTCCCCTAGCTTTAATTAACTTAATGGCACGACTGACACTTTCTGGTAAAATCACCACCAAACTGTCATCGGTTGCTAAATCTAAAGCTTTATTAATCGCTTCCGCTTCATCCAAAACTGTTTCATGCAGGCAATCTGGGTTTACTTCCCTAATACCTTGAGTAATTAACTCGGCAGCAGAACCGCGCTTTCTTCCTCTTGTGTCATCATCTTCCTTAATGATGATACAGTCGAAAATCTCACACGCTAGTTTACCCAACATGACAAAATCTTCGTCACGGCGATCGCCTGGGCCACCAACTACACCTATTCGCTGTCCGGATGTCCAGTTACGCACGAATCCGCCCAAGGCTTCATAAGATGCTGGGTTATGAGCGTAATCAATTAGAGCGTGGTGTTTACCCAAATTAAATAAATTCATCCGTCCCGGTGTTTGATTCACCGAAGCCCGGAAGGTGTTTAAACCAGCCCGAATTTCCTCTATAGAAACGTTTTGTACGAAAGCTGCTAAGGATGCTGCTAAAGCATTAGCAATCATAAATGGGGCGCGTCCACCCATAGTCAAAGGAATATTATCTACCTTTTCTATCCGATGAGTCCAATCCCCTTTTAAAATAGACAAAAAGCCATTTTCATAAATTGCTGCTACTCCACCTTTTTCAATATGTCCTCTAACTAATTCCGAGTCGGGATTCATGGTGAAGTAAGCAATATTGGCTTTCGTTTTTTCTGCCATTGCTGCTACTCTTTTATCGTCGGCATTTAATACCGTATAGCCATCGGGATATACTGCTTCAGCAACCACACTCTTTAAATGCGACAACTGGTCAATGGTATCAATATCGCCCAATCCTAAATGGTCGGCAGCAACATTTAACACCACACCGACATTAGATGCTTCAAAAGCTAACCCCGAACGTAAGATACCTCCCCGTGCTGTTTCTAACACGGCAACTTCTACCGTCGGGTCTTGCAATATCAACTGAGCGCTTTGTGGTCCGGTATTATCCCCAGCTTCTACTAAATATTCTCCGATATAGGTTCCATCTGTAGTTGTATACCCAATCACTTTTCTAGTTTGCTTGAAAATATGAGCCAGCAATCTAGTAGTAGTAGTTTTACCGTTGGTACCGGTAACGCTGAGAATAGGTACGCGAGTAGTTTTATCGGCAGGGAACAGCATATCTATTACTGCCGCAGCAACATTGCGAGGAATTCCTTGAGAGGGAGCAACGTGCATTCGGAATCCCGGTGCTGCATTCACCTCTACAACTACTCCATCAGTTTCTCTTAAAGGACGACTAATATCGGTAGTAACAATATCAATCCCGGCGATATCTAAACCAATTATTTTAACTATCCGTTGAGCGAACCAAGCATTTTGGGGATGAATTTCATCAGTACGGTCTACAGCAATACCACCCGTAGATAAATTCGCCGTTGCTCGTAAATAACAAATTTCATTTTTATCTAAAATGGTATCGAGGGTAAAACCCTGTCTTTCCATCAAAGCATAACTATTGCGGTCTAAAATAATTCGGGTTAAAACATTATCGTGACCATCACCGCGATTCGGATCTTTATTAGTTTCTTCTACTAGTTCAGCAATAGTTAACCTACCGTCACCGACAACATGAGCCGGTACTCGTTCGGCTACGGCAACAACTTTACCATCAACTACTAATACACGATGGTCGCGACCGAGGTAGAATTTCTCAACAATTACCGAGCGAGAAACAGCCCTAGCAGCATCATAAGCAGCTTCAGCTTCTTCCCAACTTCTGATATCAATAGTAATACCGCGTCCGTGATTGCCATCGAGGGGTTTGAGAACAATAGGAAAGCCACCAACATAATCAACCGCATCTTCTAAATCGTCGAAGAAATTGATTACAGTACCTTTGGGTACGGGCACCCCTGAAGATTCGAGAACCCGCTTAGTCGCTTCCTTGTCACAAGCAAGTTCTACACCTAAAATGCCGGTATTAGCCGTCATTGTGGCTTGAATCCGCTTTTGCTGTACTCCATAACCCAACTGAATCAAATATCTTGAACCTAAAGGCATCCAGGGGATACCCCTTTTTTTCGCTTCATTAACAATTGATTCAGTAGAAGGTCCTAAAGCAGCATCGCGCCAATACTCCTTGATATCTTGTAAATCTTGCTCTAACTCAGCCTGGGGATAGCGACCCCTATCGACAATACTTTGACAAAGCCTAACAGCAGCTCTGGCAGCATAGCGTCCGGCTTCCTCATTTAAATACTCGAAAACGACCTGATAAATTCCCGGAGTCGAAGTTTCGCGGGTGCGACCGAAACCGGCAGGCATTCCGGCTAATTCCTGAAGTTCTAGCGCCACGTGTTCGGCAATATGACCCATCATAGTGCCTTCTCGCACCCGCATTAGAAAACCACCACGACAGCCAGGGGAACAGTAATGCCCTTCCAAAGAAGGTAAAGCTTCTACCAATCCTTCGTAAAATCCAGGGATTTCATTCGAGGGAGTGTCAGCCAGGTTTTCTAAATCGAGGCGCATGACGATTAACTTGTGGCGTCGAATGCTCCAATAGTTAGGACCGCGTAAAGTTTGGATCTTAAGGATTCTCATGATAAAGGGTAGATGGAGATTCGGAACCAAAATTCTAGTTTCTTACTGGAATTGACCGCATAACTGTTCGTGAATAACAGTTTTTTATTCCTTATTGGTATTTTTTTGACTTTTTATGCCTTTTTGCTGCAATAAAAAATCGCGGTCAACCCAGTGTAACCACACATACGTATTCCCGTCAGCTGGATATTCGCCCTACAGATGGTATCGCAGTACGTCCGTATAGATGATAGCGATCGCCATGACTCAGAATATGTACTCGTAAATTGTGCAGGCTTAGAGGTTCTGTTGCTCCAACACGGGGCTCGTTAGTATGAGTCAGTTCGCTAGAATCGATAATTGTTACCGCCCCTTTGCCCATAACTTCAAGCCAACCGTCTTTTTCAAACATGGCACAAGTATCTTCATCAATACCAATTCCCAAACGGTCGGGATGAGAAGCAATGGCACTCATTAAACGCACCATGCGATTACGATTGTGAAAATGCTGATCCACAATTAACTCCGGAATAAACCCTAAGCCAGTTGCCATATCAACTAAAGAGCGATTCGGAGACTCCCCACTGCCGCCCCCAGCAATCATGTGGTGTCCCATAACCGCAGCTCCGGCACTAGTACCAGCCAAAGTCAATTCTCCGGTCTTCACTCGTCCTCGGATAATGTCCATCACTGGCGTATCAGCCAAGACACCGCAAAGACGTAATTGATCGCCTCCAGTCAAAAAAACACCACTACATTCTTCTAATGATTCCTTATAGTAACGGTCGTGACAATGGTCGCGCTCTCGAATATCTAAAATTTCAACTTTTTTTACTCCCATATCTTCAAAAATATTTACGTAGCGAGCGCCAATAATACTGGGTTCCCGAGAAGCAGAGGGAATAATAGCAATATGGGCATCTTTTGCGCCAGCACGGTCTATAAAAGTTCGCAGAATTTCTCGTCCGTGAACTTTATCTTCTGCGCCTCCAATAACCAGAACGGCGGTTTTAGTTGCTTGGGATGTGGTCATTTCCAGCCATTTCGCTTTTAGTTGCCGCATTGTGTATCTCCTGTCAACAACCGGAAGGTGAATTTTACTTCGCGGACAGTTCGCTGAAGTATTGCAATTGATAGGACTTTCCTGTTTATTGTTGTGGAAATGTCCATAAGGGCTACGCCGGTTTACTGCAACAGTTATAACCCTTGCTTGCGCCAGGTAAAATATGCCTTTCGCTTTTTAGCTTTTAGCTTTTAGCTTAAAGTTTGAGGGGCACCCATAACTCGTTATCTATGAAGTCCCATTCTTTTTTCCTTTCACCAGCGCAGAACCTCCGCTCACCTATCCTTGTTTATTTCCCATACCCGCCATTTCTTGACGGTAAAGTGCTTGGGATAAAGCACAGACAAACGACAAAGTCTGTCGCAATGCAGGATACAATCTTCCTGCCTTGTTGTTAACGCCTTTGTATGAATCTTAATTTAAAGTTAGATGTGACAATATTTAAACATAAATTAAGTAATTAGAAAAACTTTCGTTTCCAGACAAAACTATCTATCCTAAGTACTTTTATATACTCTAAATAAAGTTTAAATGTAATGTAGTCAACAATGCGCTATGCATCGTCGCAAGCGAGTTCAATTTAAGAATAGTGTCCTCCAATACGAAATACTGTGCGTTTTGATATAGTTACGCTATTTCCCGATTGTTTTACTTCGGTTCTTAATTCGGGACTGATTGGTAAGGCTTTAGCAAAACAAATTGCCAGCGTGCATTTTGTAAATCCGCGAGACTTTACTACCGACAAGCACCGGAAAGTTGATGATGAGCCTTATGGTGGGGGAGTTGGGATGTTAATGAAGCCCGAACCTATTTTTTCTGCCGTCGAATCCCTGCCAATTTTGCCGCGAAGAGAGGTGATTATGATGAGTCCCCAAGGAGAAACTATAAATCAGCCATTATTAAGAGAATTGGCTGCCAACTACGACCAATTAGTCATAATTTGCGGTCATTATGAAGGTGTTGATGAGAGAGTATTAGAAGTAGTCACCCGTGAAGTTTCTTTAGGAGATTTTATTTTGACTGGCGGCGAAATACCTTCAATGGCTTTAATGAATGGCGTAGTCCGTTTGCTTCCGGGAACGGTAGGTAAAGCGGAATCTTTAAAATTAGAAAGTTTTGAAGAAGGTTTATTAGATTATCCCCAATACACCCGCCCCGCTATCTTTCGCGATCGCAAAGTCCCTGATGTATTATTGTCCGGCAATCATGCAGCAATTGCACGGTGGCGTTACGAGCAACAAATTGACAGAACCCGCAAACGTCGTCCCGATTTATTTAAAGCTTGGGAAGAGGAGAAGAGAGGGAAGGAGTGAGTGAGGGAGTGAGGGAGTGAGTGAGGGAAAATATTTCGATTAGTGAGCCAGACGCTTCCACTACCTTATGATTTATAACTCCCGCCCTCCCAACTCCCGCCCTCCCGCCCTCCTAACAACTAACAACTAACAACTAACAACTAACAACTAACAACGAACCTTTTTTATGAATATTCGTATTGGAAACGGTTATGATATCCATCGCCTAGCACAAGAGCGTAAGTTAATTCTCGGTGGTGTAGAAATTTCTCATTCTCTAGGATTATTGGGACATAGTGATGCCGATGTTCTAACTCATGCCATTATGGACGCGATGTTAGGAGCGGTTTCTTTGGGCGATATCGGTCATTATTTCCCCCCCAGCGATGAAAAATGGGCTGGTGCTGACAGTTTAATACTCTTAGACAAAGTTAATAATTTGATTCAAGAGCAAGGTTGGAAAGTAGGAAATATTGATTCTGTAGTAGTTGCAGAACGTCCTAAACTAAAACCCCACATTCAAAAAATGCGCGAAAAATTAGCTGGTGTTTTGCAAATCGAACCAAACCAAGTTGGTGTCAAAGCCACTACCAATGAAAAATTAGGCCCCGTTGGTGAAGAAAAAGGAATTTGTGCTTATGCTGTGGTTTTGTTAGTTGTTAGTGGTTAGTGGTTAGTGGTTAGTGGTTAGTGGTTAGTTGTTAGTGGTTAGTTGTTAGTGGTTGGTTGTTAGTGGTTAGTGGTTGGACCAACCACTAAC
>JBCBPQ010000197.1:0-14135 GCA_039820645.1 Cyanobacteria bacterium J06633_8
AGTAATGAGTAATGAGTAATGAGTAATGAGTAATGAGTAATGAGTAATGAGTAATGAGTAATGAGTAATGAGTAATGAGTAATGAGTAATGAGTAATGAGTAATGAGTAATGAGTAATAACCGCCATCTTTTGAATCGGGTTATATCGTAAGTAATTAACCGAACTTGGTATGAAGTTTATATGATGCAAGAAAGTCAAATTGCTCAAACTCTTGATTATTTAACTTTTGCTCCTGGTGTACGTTTGCATTGGAGTGAAGTCAGACAACAATATTGGCTTTTATTTCCCGAAGCTGCACTTGCTTTAAATTCCACTGCGGCAGACATACTTGCTAAATGTGACGGAAATCATTCTCTAGATGAAATTGTAGCAGCATTAAAGCAGCAATATTGTGATGTTAACGTTAGCGATGTGGAAAATTTATTGTTATCGGTAGTCAAACGAGGATTGTTAATAAGGTCAAAAGTTAAAGATTAAAAGTCAAAGGTAAAAAATCCTTGTTACCAGGTAGAACCTGGGAATGCAATTTTCGAGGCTCCGCCTCTATTGTAACGCGAGGCAGAGCCTCAAGCGATGGGTTCCCAGTCGAAGACTTGGAACCAGTTATGCTTTCTACATTGATGATTGATAACTGATAACTGATAACTGATAACTGATGACTGATAATAAACCACTAACGTTAATTGCAGAATTAACCTATCGCTGTCCGCTTCGATGTCCGTATTGTTCTAATCCGGTTAATTATAGTGAAAATAATTATCGTCAAGAATTAGCTACCGAATATTGGTTAGATGCAATCCGTCAAGCTGCAAAACTAGGAATTTTACAACTTGGTTTTACTGGAGGTGAACCACTTCTGAGAAAAGATTTGGAAGTGATGGTAGAAACAGCAGCTTCTACGGGAATCTATACCACTATTATTACATCTGGGACAACTTTAAGCCTAGAGCGAGCAGCTAAATTGAAAGATTGCGGATTAGACCACATACAAATTAGCATTCAATCAAGCCAAGCAGCAGAATCAAATTATATTGCAGGAGTTGCTTCCTTTGAACAAAAATTGACTGCTGCAAAGTTGGTGAAAAAATTAGGATTTCCCCTAACTATCAATGTTGTGTTGCATCGTCATAATTTGGATAGAATTGCAGAAATTTTGGAACTATGTAAAACACTGCAAGCAGATAGGGTTGAATTAGCTAATACTCAATATTATGGTTGGGCACTAAAAAATCGTACTTTATTGTTACCAACACCCGCTCAATTAGAGAAAGCTAAAAAAGCAACTGCAATTGCTGTGGAAAAACAATATTTCCCTATGGGTTTAGTTTACGTACTTCCCGATTACTACGAACAATATCCTAAGCCCTGTATGGGTGGATGGGGAGAAAAAACAATTGTAATTTCCCCATCTGGTGATGTATTACCCTGTCAAGTAGCTACAAGTATTCCTGAATTGAATTTTGCAAATATTAGCGAACGAACTTTAGAGTGGATTTGGTTTGAATCCGAAGCATTTAACCGTTTTCGCGGTACGGATTGGATGGATGAACCTTGTCGTAGCTGTTCTCGTAAAAATCTTGATTTTGGGGGTTGTCGCTGTCAAGCTTTTTTACTTACCGGGAAATCCAACACTACCGATCCAATTTGTCATTTATCACCAGAACATAATCTGATTGATGAAATTCAAGAAAAACAACAGTCAAATTATTCTCAGTTTACATATCGTTCAACTTGAGTAGCTCAACTTTAAATTGATAAATTATAGTATTTTTAACCAAAAAAATGCTTACTATAATCTCTCATAATCTCCCCCCCCAATACAAATTAAATATTCCGATACAAAAATCTTTACTTAACTAAATCTTTCGCAATGTTTTCAACTCTTATTGATGCTATTATCAATAGTCCAACAGCAGTATAGGAGTTACAGTGTGTAACATACTATTTGTAGGCTGGCGAAAGTAATGCGCTGTTTTAATTTTGCTTACTTTAAGCTAGAAAACTCGTTGTTTTTATGTAGTACGGAACCTGTAATTTTGCAGTAATTTGCTTACCTTAAAAAAAATTATCTGACTCTAGTTTACATTGCTTCATCTTAGATAAATATCTATTTGATTAGATTTGTAAGAATGTGAGATGCTAAAAGATTTGTTTACAGATAGGTAAGAAACAAGAAAGTTGATTAAAACCTGTTTGAGAAAAATAGAAATCATTATTGTTGCCGCTGTTGATATAATTTTCAGTTTTTAGAGATGAAGGGGAAGCTAGAAAAATTTCAATTTATGCTGTGGATATATAAAACAACTGAGCTATATAACTTGTTTATTGTCGCTTTTGCCAAGTTTTAGTGCAAAATCTGTAAATGCTCAATTGATATCATGTCCGGTTAAACAGTTATCATATCTGTGGGGGCGGGCGTAATGAGTAAGAAGTAAGAAGTAAAGTCGAGAATAAACCGTTATTTTTTCAATAAGGTTATATCGTAAGTAATTAACCGGACTTGATATGATTCGCGATCGCAGTCTGGGTTGGAAAAGCTTTAGAGTAAGAGTAAGAAAAGTAGGTTCTGTATCTCTGCTACTTTCCCCCTTTCTTAAGTAGCATTTTGCATCATAGTTAAATCGGCGCGAGTAGTTTCTTGATTACTCCAATTAATTACATCAGCATCGTACCTACCGTAAGTAATTGATTCACCTGCTTGATTGTATATTTCTAAATAGCCATCATCGCCATCTGTAGAAACACCAACTACATATATTGGCGCAATTGCTGAAGAATATTTATAAGCACGAACAGAACCAAAGTCTCCATCTTCGACGATTTGTTTGTAGAAGTTATAAGCTTCTTGAACATTATTGGGGAGTTGATTTAAATCTGTATGGCATAGGTCAGTAATTACATCTTCATGCTTTTCTGGGAAATTATGAATAAAAGCATGTTCACCTTTGGGATGATCTCGAAGTCGGTCAAAAAACTGTTCGACGGATTTTTGAGTAACTTGTGTTCCCACGATAGCTTGAAATCTGGTATCTGAATCAAAACGATTCCAATCGGGAACTTTCCTAATCCAGATTTTCAAACTTGGTTTTAATTCCAAAGCTGTTTTTAAACATGCCAATGCTAAACCATCATCCTGTAAAGAAGCATAACAACGGGCTTGTAAATAAATAGCATCCCCAACCTGAGATGAGTGTAAATTTAATTCTAATGCTTTATTAACAGCTTGAATAGATTCTTGATATCGACTTAATTCATGAAGTGAAATCGATTTATAATTCCAAATTACAGATAAAGCATCTTGTGGTGGATTTAACTCAAACACTCTTTCATAATAAGCAAGGGCTGATTCATACTGCTTCAATCCATCTTTTGCTTGTCCTTTAATTACCCAAGGTTGATAGTTATCTGGCTCAATTTCAATTGCTTTTTCAATCATCTCCAGGGAATCGGAGTATTCTTCTAAACCATTGAGAGCAGTTGCAGCACCAATGGTAGCTTCCATGGAATCGGGTTCAAGTTCTAATAATTCCTCGAAGCTCTCGAATGCTAACTCATAGTCACCTTCACTTAGGAAGATCCAAAAAATAAATTGTCCCACCGTTTTACAAACATCCCGGACAAAACCTAGACGTGTGGCGGTGTCGCCTGAAAGGCGACACCGACGGTGGGACAATTTATTACTTGCAAGTCCCTTAACAGCTTCTTACCGATGTCGCGTAATTCTGGTGCTGATGCCATTTCGATTTTAGATTTTGGATTTATATCTGTATATTAATATCTGCTCTTGAGATTTTAACGATGGTTTTAATAATGATTTACTTATTCTATTCAAAGCTGTTGATAACTTTTAATTACTTTGAAGCGATTGATATCATGTTCGGTTAAACAGTTATCATATCTGAAGGGTTTTGGTAATTGGTAATGGGTAATTGGTAAAACCGCAACTCTCGAAACCTTAAAGATATAATAAGTAATTAACCTAACTTTAGATGGTAGTATTATGAATACTTTTAAATTAAATTTAGACACTATTCAACTCAGTGACGAACAGTTTTATAAACTATGTCAAAATAACCATGAGTTGCAGTTTGAACGCACGAAAACGGGAGATTTAATTATAATGCCACCAGTGGGAGGGGATAGCGGCAATCGAGAAGCCGATCTAATTATCGATTTGGGAATTTGGAATCGGCAAACTGCTCTTGGTTATACTTTTAGTTCTTCTACTGTATTTAAATTACCCAACGGCGCAAATCGTTCTCCTGATGCTGCTTGGATTAAAAAGGAACGTTGGGAATCACTGACACCGGAACAAAGACCTAAATTTCCCCCCATAGCACCGGATTTTATTATTGAATTAAGATCGGCGAGGGATGATTTGGAAATGCTGCGTGAGAAAATGCTCGAATATATGGATGCTGGGGTGAAATTGGCATGGTTGATTAATCCCCAAGAGCAGCAGGTGGAAGTTTATCGTCAAGGGATTGATATGGAAGTAAAAAGTCTTCCGACAGAGTTGTCTGGTGAAAGTTTGTTGCTGGGGTTTCAGTTGAGTTTATCGAGGTATTTTTAGATAGTTGGGATTTAAATTTTTTGAGGGAATAGATAATTGTGCTTTACACTTCGTTACACAGAAAAATTGTATTTACAAAAAAGGCAAAAGGTTTGAGCGGTAATAAGTATTAATCAAAACATTATCCCTTTTTATAAACCCGACTTTTATTCAATAATTATACTGAAAATACCTTTAAAAGGTATCAAAAATAATTGGTATACTTGTGCAATGAATAAGAATGAGTCCCTTCTGCCTTCTGAATTCCTATTGACTAACTTCAGCCAAAAATTTTTCAAATTCCGATAGCTCCACTGCTCCAGAAAATAGTTTATCTTTGATGACAAATAAAGGTGTTCCCTGTATAGGTAGTTATAGTAAGACTTTGCTTGTTTTCGGAGATGTCTAATAAGTCGCTAGTAATGATTAGTCAGCAATGAGCAGTAGGGAGCAAGATGCTCCCACTATCAAAATTAACTCAAATAACTGCTCACTGATAACTGCTGACTGCTAACTGTTCGCTGTTAACTGTTCGGTGGTAACTGAGGAGTTTGTGGTGAAGGTGATAGTTGCTGAGTGCTGATGGTTGCATTTAACTGAGTAAATCTGCTGGGATTAACGCAATCTGCACCGTCTAATTTATTCTTCAGTTGAGCGCTGAAGGTTTCAAACATTTCAACCAATGCTTCTCTATCTGTCAAACATCCTTGAAGTGCTGTTAGCTGTTCTAATGTCCAGTTATAAAGTTGGGTATCACCTTGAGAAATACGCAAATTCAATTGAGTTTCAAATTGTCCTAAACGCGAGTAAAAGTTTTCTACTTCGGCTTTTATGGACTGCATATCCGTGAAGAATTGTTGGTTTCTAATATCGCTCAATACGTTAGTTTTGATTGAGTCCATGTTATTAGAAACTTCATTTTTGACGATAGAACTTACATCATCGCGGAAGTTGAGAATTTTATTTTCAAAGTTGGCATTGATGCGGTTATCAATATCGCCAATCACATTGTTAACTACTAGGTTAACATTGTTATCTGTCTTAGAATCTACTACAGAATTAATGCGATTATCAATATCGCTTTGTATTTGATTAACTACCTGATTCTTGATATTTTGACTTTGGTCGGAAATTCTCAAGTTAACTACAGAATCAATTCGCTCTTCAACATCTTTTTTGATTTGCTGAGTTACTTGATTATTAATATCTTGACCTAAATCGGCAACTTTTAAGTTAACTACTGCATCGATACGCTTTTCCATATCTGCTTGCATTTGCTGAAGCACCAAATTCTTGATATTCTGGCTTTGGTCGGCAATTTTTAAGTTAACCACAGAATCGATACGTCCATCCATATCGTTGCGAATCTGTCCCAGCACTTGGTTATTAATGTCTTGACTTTGATTGGTCATTTGAGATTAACTACATTGTCAATCCGTTTATCAATGTCACCTTCTATTTGCTGAACGACCAAATTATTAATTTCCGGAGCTTGATTAGAAATCTTCAAATTAACAACAGAATCAATTCTTTGTTCCAATTACTGCTGCATTTGTTGAACCACTTGGTTCTTAATTTCCTGCTGCTTTTGAGCAATTTTCAGGTTTAATGCAGAATCAACTCTTTGCTCCAAATCGTTCTGCATTTGATGAACAACCAAATTTTTAATATTCTGACTTTGGTCGTTAATTTGAATACCAACTTGTTCGGAAATCAAATTGTTAATTCTGGTAGTCATCAAATCATTGATGCGACTATCAAAATGACCAGTCCAAGCTTGGTAATTCTGATTAAAATTCACCTCCATTTGCTGGGTAAGCGCTTTCATCATGAATTCTAATCTAGCTACCTGCATAGCTAAACCTTTAGCTTGGTTTTGATAACCTTTTAAAATCCAGTTTTCTAACTGATCCCAATAAACTTCTTTCTTCTCGCCTTCGTCGTTATTTAAAGTAACAGAAGTGTTGATTTTAGCAGCCATTTTTTGCCACATCTCTTCCATTTGAGCTTCGTCAAAGCTGAAGCTAAAATTATATTGGCCGCTACTTCCACCCTCCGTTACCGTAGTTGTACTCCGACTTCCTCCACCAGAAGTAATAGTAGTTGTACTTGAACCTGATTTAGAACTTTTACTACTACTACTTGAACTACCACCACCGGTGACGAATTGTTGTTGATTCTGTTGATTTTGTTGTTTCTTGCTATTTAATTCTATTGCATTAATTGTTTCAATTGCTAAAACAATTTTACCTTCATTATCTTCCTTATATGTATCGAAGAAGAATCCAGATAATGTCGTTTTCTCTTGAACTTCTAAAACAAATTCATCATTGAAACCATTTAAAGAACACCAGCTTTCTTCGGAATCGACACCAGCTAATTTAGTGACGAATTTTCCACCTTTAACCCAAAGTAAAGCCCAAGGTTCCAATTTAAACTTCTTATTATCCGACCAGTAACTTGCATTACCTTCGCGAATTTTTACCGTATAATTTCCAGGATTTAATTCAACCAGATTTTTATCGGATTGCTTGAGACTGGATAAATAATTTTCATCCAACACATAACAATTATTCTTGCTGTCAATTGTTAACTCTTGAGGATTGAAATACGATTTGCTGCTGGTAATAGCTAATTTTATAGAACCGCTATTTTGGTCATTATTTACATCGAAAAATAAACCGCAAATAACAGCTTTCTGCTTCACCTCTATCTTTAAATTGTTGTTATAACCATTCAAAGTTGTCCAGGTTGCACCAGTTTCAAACCCTGTATTTTGGTTGACAAATGTAGCACCATTCTCTCCATATATCCAAAGTAAAACAAAAGGTTCTCCTTCTGCTTTACTCTTAGCATATTTATAGTTACCGCTACCAATTCTAATATCGTAAATACCCTTATCTAAGGTAAAGGAATTCGCAACGTTTTGCTGCAAATTATTCATTTGACCTGGGTCGATGACATAACAATTGTCTTTGGTATCGATGGTTAAAAGACTCATTGCTTTCTCCTGGGTTCCGATTACTTGAGATACTTTTTCTTGCTTTTTACTATCGTTTATAGAAGTAGATTTGGAAACCGTATTTACCTCTTTTGCTGGCTGATAAATACTAATTCCTGCCCATCTTCCTTTGGGTTCGGTTGTTGTAACTAAGGTACCTTTACCAGTTTTGGTATCGATACGAATTAATTGACCGTCTTTACCTAAGTTGTAAAAGTTACCAGTTACACCATATAATGTATCACCAATAAACTCTAAACTAGCTATATCGGCGAAACCAGTATCGCCAATATTTTTAACTGTACCAGCAGTTAAATCGCAAATTGCTAGTAGCTTTTTCTTGGCATAACCAATTAAGGTAATATAAGCTTTACCATCAGCCGCAAAAGCAATCTCACCACAGTTATAATCTTTATCGGCTACTTTTAATACCGGCTTTGCTTTACCCGTATTAATATCGATGGAAACTATTTCTTTTGCTGTTGATGCATATAATGTTTTCAACTGAGAACTATATGCTAAACCTGAAGCAGCAAAACCTAAATTCCCAATTGTTTCGGCATTACCCGTATTCAAATCGATTTTAACTAACTTTGATTTATCTTTATCTAAATCAAGTCCGTAAAGCTGGGAATCTACAAAAGCAATATCGGCAACTTCTGTAGCTATTTCACCGATTAAATTGGTTTTACCAGTGGATAAATCCAGGGTATAAAGCTTGCTTAATTCATTTTTAACGCTGTCTTGAATGTAAACCGTCCCAGGTGTTAACTTAATAGTAGAATTGCGACTTCCACAAATAACTTTTTCTAAAACAGCGCTAAAACCATCTATTGCATCTTTATCGGTAAAATATCTTCCCCCTGTTTCACCAGCAACTCTAGCGTATTCCTTTTTAACACCTTCTTGATGCTTGCTTTTAGAAGTTCCAAAGTAGGTATGAACTGCAACTTTAGCAGCTATCGCTTTCTCAATTGCTTGATTTGCAGCTGCGATATCTGCTTTTTCTGTCTTACTGCCACCACCTTCTAATGCTTCATCTCCTAAATAGAAAATCCCTCGCTTGGCATTTTTTCTCCAATCAAAGAAGCTTGATATATCCTCTATCGCACGAGCAGCGTCTTCCTGTGCCCCTGCTGACTTCAGTTCTCCCCTCTTTCTACCCCGGAGTTGAGATTCCGATACTTTTAATTTAGTAGTCAGATAGTCTCTAATTGTTTGATTAAACTTGGTTCCTTTCCAAACACCTTCTATCCCAAACCAAACAACTCTTAAATCTGAGGGACAGCTAGATTTAGCTGCTTTAATCGCACTTTCAGCAGCTTGACTCAAGGCTTGCGCTTCATCCTTCATGGAAGGACTAGTATCGATAACAATCACCAAATCAACAGGAGGAGTATTGCTGCTTTGATTGCTCATATTTCTGTCTCGTTTTTTTCTTAGGTTGAAATTAAATAAGTTCATAGCTGAAATCGTCAACTAATACGCTTTGAATTCATTTATTTTGTTGAGAAAGCAAATAAATTGATGTAACAAATTTATTGTCATGAATTCCAAACAAAAGAATTTATCTCCAATTGAAATTAGAAAAACTGGTTGTAATAAACTCGGTTAAGCATTGAGCTTATATCAAAGAAAATTTTTCCTAACTATAGATTTACAATGTTGCTCCTTATAATAGATTTCATAAAAATATACCTCCCATTATCAAACATAATTAATCATTTGGGAAGAGCATGACGGCTTATTTGTTAGTTACAAAATTTATTATATAATAATATTTATTAAGTGATAGGTCGGTGGGTGCAAATAAATCAAGCTATGTGAAGATAAGTAAATACAGAAAATGCATTTACCAAAGTAATTTAAGCATGGGTATTCGTTTAAGGATTTTTCTCGCTAAGGAGTAAAATCAAACCTTATTGAAATTTAGAAATACCGATGTACCACAGAAAGTCAAAGAGGGAGTAGGGGGAGCAGGGGAAGCAGGGGGAGCAGGGGGAGCAGCGGGAGTAGGGGGAGCAGCGGGAGTAGGGGGAGCAGCGGGAGAAGAAATCTGATAGTCGTATTACATCCGCGATCGCCTTTATAATCTAAATTGTTGGCTCTTCAGTACTTAGTATGCTAAACTAATAGCTAAAATTCCAATGAAGTAAACATCTAACTCTAAAATTATCAAAGTTTCTGAATCCATATCCTGAACGTTTAATCAGTTTTAATTTGTTGTTAATACCTTCAACTACACCACTGGTTGTACCGTTATCAAAGTAAGCAACCACTTCATCAAGCCAACGAATGATTGTTTTCTGACTCTTTGGAAAATGTTCTTTAGCTCTTAATAGCCATACTCCTAGTTTAAATAATCCCATTAACCAATCATCTGTCTTATTAAAAATAATTCGTATTTTCTCTTTTAATTCATGCATTAGTTTAAGATTTGGAGATACTTCTTTGACTTGTGCTAGCTTAATATTCTGCTCTTCATTCAAGTCGGATTCGTTTTTCAATAAAGCGTATTTACTTTTGTTTAATCCATTTAAAACTTTTTCATATTTGTTTTTCTCTGATTGTGATTTTGCTTTTTTTATAGAATCTTCTATTTTACGTTTTTCTCTTTTTCTTTCTAAATCTAATTCCTTATTTATTTGCGTCATGATATGAAATCTATCAGCAACAACTTGAGCATTTGGAATTAATTCAGATACTAAATTTTTATAACCTATCCATAAATCTATACTTACTTCCTCTATTTGTTCTAAAACCTCTTCCCCCCATGAATTAAGAACTTCCCTAATTATTTCTTGTGAACTTCGGGGTAGTATTGCTAGTAATTTAGAATTATCTAAATCTACGCGCGTCAGCACAGTAATTACCTTTTCCTTTAACCAGTGCTATCTCATCAATACCAAGTCTTTTTAAATCTGATGGTTTTGCTATCAGTGATTTTTTTGATGCATCTTTTAACATTCTTTCTATATATAGCTGTTGTAACATTTCCCTTTTTAGAGACACTATGAATATCTGACTCTAGTACTTCTTCTATTGTCTTATTCGCAAGTCTTTTTGTATATTTTCTTCTGCTATCTACAAAATCTAGTTCCTCACTAAATGGTTTTTTACATTTTTCACATTTAAATTGTCTTTTATTTACTTCTAAAAATAATTGTTGTTCTCCCAATGGTAAATCTTTGATTATATGTCGATGGTTTTGATGTAATCGATAGCTTCTTGTACCACAACGAGGACAAACGCTTTCCATCTTTATTGATTCAATTTGTAAAATTACTCCAACCCCTTTATATTGGCGATGTGAGATAACTTTTACTCCATCTATATTAAGTAGTTGTGTTAATATTTTAATATTCTTTTTTATCTTTATCGTCATTTTAGTAGATACACCTTATGTTCAATTCGCCTGATTATAATTTTATTTTTCAATAAATTAGTAGCGTATTTTCCTTTTTTTTACTTTTAGTAATGAATTGATAAACTTATTTATTTTAAGAATTGAACTATGATTCGTTCGCGAAGCGTGCCGCCGAAGGGCGGTATATAGCGCAGCGGCGTAGAGGCGGGCTATTAGTACTTAAGGTTGTAACCAATTAATTTTCTAGCCCGTCATCACGCCACCAGAACATAGTGAAACGGTATTAAGGTGCGGCTCCAACGAGTTAATTCGCGGTAGTTCAATTCGCAACTCTAACGAGTTAATTGGCACTATTCCTCTTTCAATTCACTTGTCTAATTGTATTTTTAGCATACTAAGTACTGAAGAGCCAAATTGTTAAAATTACAAGATAAATGAGTTGAAAATAGAAGAAAAACAGCAAATAAATAGAGTCTCTTTTCGCAGACTATTAAACGAAAGATGTATGTGCTTACAAGTAGTCGTCCAAAATTAATTTTACTCACACTAAAAATCTCGGCGTTGCTTAATCATGGGATGATTTAGGGAACACCAAGAAATAAATTATCCCAATAATGTAAACATTTTTCTTCTCGGCATCTCAGCACCGTACTCTTTCCCTATTCGCAGACGAAACATTCCATCTACAAACAAATATAGCCATGTTTGTTCAACACCTCTTGAAATGGATGAGTTAGAATCACTCTTAGTTGAGTTCGGTATCTTGGATGATGATACCAAGCACGCAGATATTGTTGGTCAGACCCAAGCTGAAGCTGCTGCTAGCAAGTAATTCAGTAATGTTCTAGCGAAAGGTAAAGGTAAAGGTAAAACTGTATATTCTTATATTCTAGCTTTTACCTTTTACCCTTTACTCAAATGCTTCAATCAACTCTTACTATTCCTGACATCCCAAGTAGTTACCAGTAGTAAAAAAGGCAGAGAAATATGTCACCCGCAGATAAGAAGAACACCGTCGAAGAAAGAAAGCAGCTTGTTAACGAAGTTTTAGACGCTTATCCTGAAAAAGCTAAGAAAAGACGTACTAAGCACCTCAACGTTCACGAAGAAGGTAAGAGTGATTGTGGCGTAAAATCCAATGTCAAGTCTCTACCTGGCGTTATGACCGCTCGCGGTTGTGCTTATGCAGGTTCTAAAGGTGTGGTTTGGGGTCCGATTAAAAATATGTTTTATCTTTAAAATAAAGTACTTTAAACTGTTTGTAAAGAACATTTTTAATTGGTATTGAATGTTCGTTATAAGCAGTTATTTTTTAGGGCATATTTAGGATGAAACAGGTGCATCAAGAGGATATAGATGATTTATTTGATGAATTTGAAGTTCCAGCAAGTACCGACGGAAGCTACATGGGTACGCAGAATCAAGTTAAGGCAACGCAAGAGTATATGGATAAAAAGATTGAAGAGAAGTTGAAGGATATAAATGCAAGGCTTAAAGCAAGTAAAAGCAAGGTAAGTATTAAAAGAGTGGGAAATACTCTACAGTTAAGGGCTACTCTTCCTTTGAAACCTGACGATACAAATAAATCGGGGAGAACTAGAAAGCAATATTTTATTTCTTTAGGTATTCCAGCAAATTTAAATGGCTTAAAAACTGCTGAAGAGGAAGCTAATGAATTGGGAAAACTGATTGCAAGAAAATGTTTTGAATGGAATCCTAAGTATTTAGGGCAAAAGGCAAATAAACAAGATTTTAAAACTTTTAAACAAGTATTAGAAACTTTAGAAAGAGAATATTTTAGTACTAGAAAAAGAACTATGAAGAGCGAACATAGTTTTTGGCATTTATGTAAACGATATAAACAATATTTTGAATCTGATTTAGCAGTGACAAGCGAAAATATCATTCAAATTATTAAAAGTATTACCTCTCCAACCTCCCGCGACCAAGCAATTAGAATTGCCAGAGTATTTTCAAAAATTCATGGTATTGAAGTTAATTTTAAAGACTTAAAGTTGCCTGTAATTCCAAATGATAGATATATACCTGACGATAAAGAAATCATAGAAGCTTTTAATAAATACCAAACAAAAGGCGAAAATACCAAGGTCAGAAAAGATTATAGAAATTCCTGGAAGCTTCATAGATTAGTATTCGGATTAATTGCTACCTATGGTTTAAGACCCCGCGAGGTATTTAATCAACCCGATTTAGATTGGTTTTTAAGTGATGAAAATACTGACAATATTTGGAAAGTTCATAAGTCAAATAAAACAGGTTACAGAGAAGTTTTACCTTTTGTACCAGAATGGGTAGAATTATTTGAATTGAAAAATCCAGAAACTATCTTCTTGTTGAAAGAAAAAATCCAAAAAATAACTAGTTTTCAGGAATTATCGCACTTGGTTCAAACTAACGCTCGGTGGTTTAGACGCATTCTAAATTTACCGTTTGAACCTTACGATTTGAGACATGCTTGCGCCATTAGAGCGCATATTCAAGGTTTACCTATCAAAGCATCAGCCGATAACTTAGGACATTCTGTAGAAATGCATACTAAAGTTTATCAGCGGTGGTTCTCATTAGAAAATCGCAAACAAGTCATGAAATCTGCAATTAATCAAAAATCACGAGAACAATTAGAAGCTGAAAATATCAGATTAATAGCCGAAAATCAACAACTTAAGTATCAACTGGATAAATTACAGCAGATATCATCTTATCCCAAGGCGATCGCACAATCAGAAATGCCGGGACCACAGTAGATATAGTATTTCCAACTCGCATTTTAGGGTAGATTTAGAATTACCTATGTTATCGAAAGGAAGAAGGAAGTGATTTAATTCAAGCTAAAGAACGCAATCTAATTTATTATTTCCATTTTTTCTTCGCTCAAAGAAACCCGGTTTCTATTTGTGAAAGCATGAATATCTCGTTGTGAAATCCTAAAGAAACCGGGTTTCTCGCAGTGAGTTTAGGGTAAATTCAGATAATCTTATCGTTAAGAATTGACAAAATACTATCAACCGGATTGTCTAGCTGTGGGAAAATATCACGATTAAGGACATGATTCACATCAGCCACGGTCCCGTTGGTTGTGGTTACTGGTCTTGGTCTGGTCGTCGTAACTACTATATTGGTACCACTGGTGTTGACACCTTCGGTACAATGCACTTTACTTCTGACTTCCAAGAAAGAGACATCGTTTTTGGTG
>JBCBPQ010000198.1:0-14020 GCA_039820645.1 Cyanobacteria bacterium J06633_8
ATTACAGAATGTAAATTACCCTCAAACCCTTATTCCTATTGCCTTTTGCATGACGGCCTATTGCCTTATCCCAATTACTATTTTCAATGCCAACCTACTTAATTAATAATTATCATAATGCCGTCACGCACCAATTGAATGATAATGCTGCGTGACGGTAAATTATTATTATTTAGAAAATTGTAGACGCTTGTTGAGGGACATTTAGCGCAGGTGTGCCGGATGCAAACCCAGCATCATCTTGGGTTACTCTATGTCCTATCGGACACGCTTCGCTAACGAGAAAGCTCCGCTTACACGACCTTCAACCCAACCTCAGTAAACCAAAAAGTTTTCCTCGAACAGCGATCGCCAATCACATCTACGTATAAATAAGTATAAAAAGAACTTGATAATAATTAATCTTTATATAGCGACAAATAAGTTTAAAACATGAAATAATGCTAAAGAGTGGTTATTCCACCGGTTAACATAATTGACTTTTTTATCTACTAAAAACGCTACTTGTTACTCCTTAGTCTTAAATACGATTTTCAACGCTGACCTACTTAAGTAAAGGATTATGAGAAAGTTTCTAGCACTGCTACTTGTAAGCCTCGTAATTGCCGCCTGTACTAGTTCACAAATCACATCTGATAGCGTTGCTCCGAAACCAGAAACCGAGTCAAATTCTGAGGTTTTGCTGATGTCCGAAGTCAAATGGGAGCAGCTTAATCCCGCTCGTGGCGACAAAAGCCCGAAAGCCGGAACTCTTTGGGGCGATCGCACTGGTTCTGGAGCAGCAGGTTTTCTCCTTAAGCCAATAGATGGCTTTAGGTCACCACCACATATTCACAATATCGCATACCGTGGAGTGGTAATTAGTGGTAGGATTCATAACGACGATCCTAATGCTGAGGAAATGTGGATGCCGCAGGGTTCTTTCTGGACGCAGCCTGCCGGAGGCGTACATATTACCGCTGCTAAGGGTAGTAATAATCTTGCATATATAGAAGTTGAAGATAAATTTGGAGTCCTTCCTAAGGAGAAAGCTTTTTCTAGCCCAGAAAAGCCGATTAATGTGGACATATCGAACATAATGTGGTTAGACAACCTCGAAATGCCAGCGGTATCCAATGGAGCAAAGGTAGCTTTTCTTTGGGGAAAACCCCAGGATAATCAGCTATACGGAACTCTTATCAAGCTACCGGCTGGATTTAGCGGAAAGATACGTAGCCAAGGCTCAAGTTTCCGCGCTGTAGTAATTCAAGGTCAACCACAGTACCAAGTATCAAGTGATGCCAATGCCAAGGATTTGGAACCCGGCAGTTATTTCAGTTCAAAGGGGAATTCAGTGCATCAAGTTTCATCCTTAGCGGGAGAGGAGAGCATTATTTATGTACGCACGGATGGTAAATTCGACGTTACTTAGGCTCTAAAGTTCAATAACTAATTTTTTCTTGAAGATAATCTTCTAATAGCTTCATTGCGGGGTTAATTACAACAGATGTCTGACTATATTTGTGTGTATCTGACTATATTTATTGAATTAAAACTAAATACTTTCAGATAAAGTAGTTCTGCTAAAGCTAGCATAAATATAAATATTAATTATATTTGTTGTAAAATATAATAGCTCCGCTAACACTAGTTTGGGGGACGGAAACCGACACCCCCAACTAGATTCACCGTCTACACGGGCTGAATTCGGCGCATCTTTATAAAGAAATGGTATAAGTTGAGGTCAGTAAAAGATAACTAACTTATCTGAGAATCATTATCGGTAAAATTTGATTCTGTTAAATTATCTATTAAATTATCTACTGAATTATCTACAACTTCTGGAATTATAGTATCTGGTTTTACTTCATTTTTATTCTGCACTAATTTACTAATTTGAGATATTATTTTTCCCAAATTGCCTTCTTCTAATAAACTATTTATTATCGAAATACCACTAGTTGATAGCATTAATTTATTAATATCTTCGACTCCTTTACCGTTACCATTGGCTCCTGGAAATGAATAAATTCTAGTATTTCCAATAACTCCCGGTTGCGGTGCGAGAGAACTAACTATTTCTGGTAGTTTTTCTGATAGTTCCGGCCAAAGTGTGGTGACAATTTTAGCGCTTAAATTGGCGTTGCTAATACTGTTTTCAGCAGTAATTTTAGCTTGAACACCTTCTGCTTCAGCTAAGGCTTTATCGCGTTCGGCTTGTGCAAGAATACGAATTGATTCGGCTTCTAATTCTGCGGCTTCTTGAGCGATTTCTGCTTGTTTGCGACGACGAAAAGCGTCGATTTCAATAACTTTACGCTCGCTAATATCTCTTTCTTGAGCTTGTTGTTCGGCAGCAATTGAAGATAGATTTTTGTTACGTTCGGCTTTTTCTATTTCACTGGCTGTTTTAACAGCTTCTTGAGCTTGAACTTGTTCTGCTTCTGCTAAAAAAGTTTCTTTTCTCTTATTGGCGATTGATATAGCTAAATCTTCCTGTGCTAGTTTGGCGACTTTTTCGGATTCTGCTATTTGCACCTGTGCTTCTAATTTATTGGATTGTACTGCCTGTTGTCGGGTGATTTCTGCTAATTCGGCTTCTTGCTTCTGTTCGGTTTGGGCTATTTTTAGTTGTTTATTACGGGCTTCTAAAGCAATATCGGCTTCAATTTGACTTTGCTGAATCGATAATTTTTTGCGAATTTCTTCTTCTTCTACAGATTTATCCTGCAAAATTTTACTACGCAAAGTTGCAGCAGCTTCTTTATTTTTAGCTTCTTGAATTTCCCGCTCTCGCTGTGCTGTCAGCGCTTCTACCTGTAATTTTTGTTCTAATTCGGCTGTTTCTTTCTCTTGAGAAATCTGTAGCGATTGCTTTTGAGCATCTAATTCCTTTTGTTCGATAGCGACTTGGGTTGTTAATTCGACTTCGCGCTTTTGCTGAATTGAACGCTGAATGGTTTCCGTGCGAAGACGTACACCTTGAGCATCGAAGAAATTATTGGTGTCGTAGGTGTCGCTTTCTTCTATCTCGGAAATTGCAATGTTGTTGAGAGTTAAACCAACTTTCTTTAAATCCTGCTGAGTTAGGTTTAAAACTTCTTCTGCAAAACCTAATTTATCTGAATCGATTTCTGCTAAAGTTTTCTTTTTCGCAGCGGCTCGAATCGCATCATCAGCACGGGTTTCTAAAGCCTCTTTAATATCTTCCGATGAGATTTTTCCTTGTCTAGAAATTCTAGCCGCAGCAATCTGTACATCTTCTTCACTAGCACTGATGCAAACATAAAAAGTTACCCGCATATTGGCTCGCAGATAATCTTGAGTACGAACTGCTAATTTACCTGTACGCTCAACATTAATCGAAATTTCTCGTAAAGGTACCCGAGTTAATTCGTGAAATCCTGGTACCACAACACAGCCACCATTAAGAAATACAGTTTTCTTTTTCACGAAAACACCACCAGTTCTGACAAATGCTTCGTTGGTGGGAGTAATTACATAAATTCGCGTATATGCAAAAACGCTGAGCAGCAAAAGTAAAACTAAACTGCCAATTATCCCAGGGAAAATTAAACTTCCACCTATTTGAGTAAGAGTAGGTTGAGAAAATTGAGCAACATAAGCAGGTGTTGTTACTGGTTTTTCCGCAATTAGATTCGGCGATGTAGATGTATTCTCGCCGATATTAGGTAACTGCGCTACCACAGTATTTGCACGAGGTAGCGGTAATGATGCAATAAAATTTAACCAAAATAGCATATTCTTCAATTGTTATTTTTTATTTGTAACCCTGAGCCAATGATTTTCATCTCGACTGTTAGAAGCAATTGCAAAATAAACATCAACAGTTCTATCAATCACAATCACTGTTTCACCATGACGGGGGATAACAGTTGCCCATTCCGGGACGTTTGCATTAATAGTCACCAAGTTCCCAGACTTATCGATGACATCAACTTGACCGATTCTGCCTTGTTTTTCCACCGGAATAGTGGCAGAACTAACCGTACCATTACGACCAATCAAGCGGTCGCTACTGGTATCTTCGCCAAATTCAGCAAAAATTTTTCCAACTGGTCGTGCAATCAGTCCCCCTGTAAATAAACTGAGAAACATCGACAAAATTAACACAATAAAATTCCAAGCACCACCAGGAAATTGATTAAGTAATTCTCCCAACCAAACATTTAACATCCAGCCAAACAAGCCCCATAAACTCAAATCGGTTGCCAGCAATAAAACTAGAGGTGCTTTACCAATCCCCACCCATCCCAGAAACAAACCATTGAAATCAAAGTCAGTATTAGTATCAACATCCGTATCGATATCAAAATCATCGTCTCTACCACCAGAGACAATTATAAATAGGAATAATAAGACTCCCATCCCCAGAAATACCCAGTAGGGAAGATTCGCTGAATTGAATAGCATAATCAACGTAGTAAATTTTATTGAGATGGCAGCAATTATAACTAGAAATTAGCGATTTTAGGACTGAAATATTATTTAAATAATCATAAAAGAATAGAACAGCTTAACTTGTATTCAATCAATAAAACAAACAACCTTATGTTAAATATAATGTTTTCCAAGGAGTAAAAACTTCACCTATCCAAAAACCATCATATTCTCTGTATTCAAGCCCAGGAGGAATTTTATTTATCGATTGAGAATTTTCGTATTTAAGTCTAATATTATATTTATCAGGCTTAAACCCATAGAAAGTCCAAATAGCTCCATAGAATGAATAGCCATTGAGTATAATGCAATCTCTTTCGTATTTGTACCATTCAAATTTTGTATTTATTAGCCAAAAATCAACATTATCTCCAGAATAAATTAAAGGAATATCCGATTCTTTTGCCGTTATAGTACTATTTTTTAAAATATTCATTTTCATCAGTTCCCCATTAGAATTAGAAATTTATAGGAGTAAGTGAGGCAAATCAAAGCGATAAGGAGTTGATGAATTATTGGTAATAGTAAATCCAAGTTTAATCGGAGTTTATTCGCCATATTTAGGAAGTTGATAATTTTGCTCCGGTAATAAAGTTTCAAAGCAAATTACATCAATTTCAATTCCATTATCACAAGATGTCATATGAGATGTCCTCTGAGAGAATGTTTGGGAAGTATCGTTTTTATCCCCAAACTGGGATGATCCCCCCTTCCCCCCTTAAAAAGGGGGGTAACGGCTCCTCCTTAACAAGGGGGATTTAGGGGGATCTCAAAAGTTTCGAGTATAATTTATCGCTTTCAAAACATCCTCTGAGAAACTACATTTTTAACCGCAGTTAAACCTTGTGGGATGTATTCTGTAATATAGACATTCCCAGCCTTATCTACTTTCAGAAAATCTTCTTACGCAAAAATACAAATGCCTGAATTATTGTATTTTTTTTTATAAATATATTCTATGTATTTCTCGATTCCAAGAAATTTCAAGACAGTATTGAATTGATTTATCTATGGCAATCAAGACAGCGTTTTAAAACTACAAAAAGTATTAAAAATAGAGGTTTTCGGTTGAGTCGAATACACTCAAAACAAACAGCCCTCTCCGATAACTTTGTATTCTATCTTGCTGAGCCTCTTGCCAATCAACCCGACGGCAGAGCCTTCCGTCATGGATTCCCAGCCGGAGGCTAGGAACCAGTCTGATACTTTAAAACTCACCCGAAAGACAAATTGTATATATTGATTATCTGCTGTAAAACTTAATTAAGTTTCTACCGCCAACAAAATTCGGAATTTATGGATAATTAATTAATAATCCACACCCTCCGGGTGAAAACTACTAACTGTTCACTGCTCACTGCTAACTGTTCACTGTTAACTGTTCACTGTTAACTGTTCACTGTTCACTGTTCACTGAAAATGTATTCCGAACAAAAAAACTCTTTTATCCCCGATTCGGCTTTGTCAGTAGCTGGCTTAACTGACTATATTCAATCGCTTTTAGAAGAAGATTCTGTATTGCGACAAGTTTGGGTAACTGGTGAAGTTTCTAGTGCAAACAACCACCGTGCGGGATTATTTTTTACTGTCAAAGATACCGATAGTACTGCTTCGATTAAATGCGTTACTTGGAGAAGTGTCATACCGAAACTAGCTCAAATGCCTGCTGTTGGTGAACAATTAATTATTTTAGGTAGCATTAGGCTTTATCCAGCGCGGGGAGAATATCAGCTTACTGTGTGGCAAGCTATACCCGCTGGTGTGGGTTTGCAGGCTTTACGTTTTCAACAGTTAAAAAACCGTTTGATGGCAGAAGGTTTGTTTGATGAAGAAAGAAAACAACTACTTCCGGAACATCCTCAAACTATTGCCGTTGTCACTTCACCTACTGCGGCGGCTTGGGGAGACATAAAGAAAACACTTAAGAGTCGGTATCCCGGTTTACAGGTTTTATTTTCTGCTGCGACGGTGCAGGGGGAACAAGCGCCGACTTCTATTGCCAAAGCAATTCAAAGAGTAGAAAATGATGGGCGTGCGGAAGTCTTGATATTAGGGCGCGGAGGTGGTGCTGTTGAAGAATTAGCCTGCTTCAATGATGAAAGAGTAGTAAGAGCGATCGCTGATTGTTCGATTCCGATAATTACTGGTATCGGACATCAACGGGATGAGTCTTTAGCAGATTTAGCCGCAGATGTAAGGGTTCATACTCCTACAGCAGCAGCGGAAATAGTTGTACCGTCACTCGATGATTTATACAGTCAACATTGTGATAGGATTGCAGCTTTAGCTGAAGTTGTTAATTATTCTGTGGAAGCTTCTGAGAATAAATTACAAACACTGAGAAATCGTTTGCAGCGATATCAATTAGATAAACAAGTAGAAAGGGAAATACAGGATTTAGCTTGGAAGCGGGAAAAATTAGTACAAGCAATGAGTTCAAAGTCGCAGCAAGCAAAGCAGAAATTAGAATTATTACGAGAAAAATTAATAACCTTAAACCCTAGGGCAGTTTTGCAACGGGGTTATGCAGTGGTAAGACAAGAAAATGGGAGTATTGCTCGCAATGCTTCGGATTTAGAAGTAGGAGAAGAGTTGTTAATCCAGTTAAGTAAAGGTGCGGTGAAGGTGAAAGTTATGGGAACAGTTAACAGTGAACAGTGAACAGTGAACAGTTAACAGTGAACAGTTAACAGTGAGCAGTTAACAGTGAACAGTTAACAGGAAAATGCTATTGTAACAATAATTTTGAATCAAAATAACCCATGCAGGTGGGTTTTGTTTGTGTAGCCGCAGCTTTCAAGGTGTCAGCGATGCTATTCTATATCTTCTGGAGGCAGAGCCTCCAAAACTTAGTTCCCAGGTTGAACCTGGGAACTAGATAATGTAGAGACGTAGCATTGCTACGTTTCACCAAAATGTGAAATCATAACAGATATGTAGAAGAGACAAAGGAAAGAAATAAACAGCAATTTAAAAATAACTATGATAAAAAATTGGAATTACGAAGCCAAAGTTGAAGAAATCGAAACCATAATATCTCGTATCGAAGCGGGAGAATTGCAATTAGAAGAAGTCTTTGAACAATTTGGTGCTGCGGTGAAATCTCTACGGGAATGCGAAAGTTTTTTACAACAGCGACAGCAACAGGTAGATTTAATGATTGAAACGCTGCAAGACAGTTAACAGTGAACAGTGAACAGTGAACAGTGAACAGTGAACAGTGAACAGTGAACAGTGAACAGTTATCAGTGAACAGTTATCAGTGAACAATTAGCAATTAATCAGAAGGTAGTGGAAGCGTTTCGCTTCCTAAAAAGATAACAACTAACAACTAACAACTAACAACTAACAACTAACAAATAACAACTAACAAATAACAACTAACAAATAACAACTAAAATCACTTTATCGGTAATTCAATTACAAACTCGGTTCCTTCTCCGGGAGTAGAAACACAGCTTAATTTACCACCATGCTTTGTCACTACAATTGAATAACTAGTTGATAATCCTAAACCAGTACCGCTACCAACGGCTTTTGTAGTATAAAATGGGTCAAATATTTTATTCAAAACTGATTGATTGATACCAACACCATTATCAGAGATACTAATCAATATATTATTTTTATCCTTGAGGGAAGTTTTAATTTTGATAAAAGGTTTGTTTTCGTGTTTTTCTCTTAATGCATAAATAGCATTACCGATGATATTAATAAAAACTTGATTTAATGCAGAAGCATAACAATTTAGTTTAGGAATTTGATTGTATTCTTTAATGACTTTAATTTCTGGATATTGACCATTTGAATTCAGTTTATTCTGTAGAATTAAAATAGTACTATCAATACCATCATGAATATCTACAGATTTTATTTCCGATTCATCTAAACGAGAGAAGTTTCTTAATGACAACACAATTTCACTAATGCGGTTTGCACCTGTTTTCATCGAATCGAGAATTTTTGGTAAGTCCTCAATTAAATAATCTAGCTCTATATCTACAATTTTAGATTTAATTTCTGGTAAAGGTTGTAAATATACATTTTGATATAAATTAATTAATTCAATTAAGGATTCGACATACTCTTGAGCTGGATTAATATTACCGAAAATAAAGCTAATCGGATTATTAATTTCATGAGCTATCCCAGCAACAAGTTGTCCTAAACTAGACATTTTTTCGGATTGAATGAGTTGAGATTGAGCGTATTTTAATTCTTTTAAAGTTGATTCTAACTGAGTTGTTTTTTGTGTTAATTCAACAGTCCGTTCTTCAACTTTATTTTCTAAAGTGTGTGAATAGTTTTCTAACTTGCCATATAATTGGGCATTTTCCAAAGAAATAGCAGCTTGAGTTACAATTAAATTCAGAATTTTGAGATTATTTTGTGTAAATGCACCAATGGTCAATCTATTTTCAAGGTATAGTAAGCCGATGAATTTACCTCGTTTTAAAATCGGCATACATAACACACTTTTGGGTTGTTTTTCTATTAAATATGAATCGCCAATAAAATCATTTTTTGTAGTTGCATCATCTAATAAAACCTTTTTTAAAGTACGTTTAACGTAGTTAATTATTGTGATAGGAATATTTTTACTGTCCTGGTATGGTATATTTAATATTTCAACTCCTTGATTAATATCAGCTAAAGCTTCAAGGATTATATTTTCGTTTTTCAGCAATAGTAAAGCTACTTTTTTCGCTCCTGCATTTTCCATCACTAATTGCATTAATTGAGAAATTAATTGTTCTAATTTAATTTCACTTGATAAAGCTTGTGAGGCTTTGAGAATACTAGCACAATCCAAAACATCGGAAATACTATTACGACTGGAATTGATTGTTTGAATAGTTGAATTGAGAACATTTTCAAAATCATTGTTTTGATTATGTAAAATTGGTGTCAGTAATTGAGGATAGCGTTTTTCTAAATCATCGGTTTTGGCTTTGGCTCCCCAACGAGCATAACAGTAATAAGCTTCTTGTATATAACCCATGGCTGCTTTTTCTTTACCCCAATCAAGGTAAAATTTAGCTGTTAACTCGTTAGCAATTGCTTCTTCTTGTATATATTTGTTTACTTTCGCTCCAGAAATAGCTTTTTCGTAAAATTCGATAGCTTCTGTTTTTCTTCCTAAAACTCTACATTTTTCTGCTTCGATTAAATCAACCTTATGTTGGTGATTCATGGGAGCATAATTTGCCCATTGTTGTTGTAATTTTGTTTGATTTTCTTCAACCCATTGGAGTACTTCTGCTGTCTGTGGAGATTGTAAATTCAAAGTTGCTAGAGCAGTCAAAGAATCATAAAAATATAAAGCAGGTTCACCAACAGTTCCAGCACCAGCTATTAAATACTGTCTAATTTCAACTCTATGAACGTTAGCCAATTCAATTTCCCCAAATAGGTAGCAAAGCATTAGCTTATATAAGTAGAAAAAATACAATCCAAACAAGTCATGGATTTTGATTAATTGGGCTAGGAACTCAGGTTCTTGAAGTACTTCTCCAGATAAAATACTTGGATGCTCTGTAACACCCAACAAATTTAAAATAGATTGCCACTTTGTTTGACACCAAGAAGCTGCTGTCAATTGATTTAATTGTACCAACTGATTGTGGTAAGCACGAATTTCTTTTTCTAAGGTAAAAAGAGGCTTTCCACACCAAAAAGAATTGAGACAAAAGTTATGGATATCATATCCTGCTATTTCTAGATTTCCGACTTCTAAGGCTGTTGTATAGCTCTCTACAAAAATTGGTAGTGTTTCTTGAATATGAAATTTGCGATGTAACAGAAATAGTCCCATCGGGCTGAATGCTAGTGGTTTGAAGGTTTTAGAATCCAATTTGGATACTATCTGGAGTCCCAAATTGCCAAATTTTACTCCTGTATCTACATCTTGAAATATGCTACAAGTAATCAGACCGTAGCATACATAAGCCTGGGCTGAAGCCGGGGTATTACCGAATTTAATCGATTGGATAACCGAGGTACAAACCAATAGTGGGAAAAAGTGAGGAGCGCAGATATAAGCTGCTGCCATAATTGTACTGCTAATTGTAACTATGGCAATTTTTTCAGCGTCCTGCATAATCGGTAGGTTAACCAAGTCCTCTATTTCGCGATCGCCAATCAATTCTATAATTTCTGCATATGTTTGTTGAATATCATCTTGTTTAGGATTTTCGGGAAAGGTGACACCCAACTTTTCTAAGAATTTTCTACCGATGGCAATGGCTGAGGTTGGTTTATTTTGGGATACATTTGCTTGAATTCTAATTCTGTAAACGTTGACTTGTTCCACTAAAGAGTTTGCTTTGAGGATGACAGTTTCTACAAACTTTTCCATAGCTGTAAAATCACCGCAAAGGAAAGCCAATTCTGCTAATTCGTTATGAAAAGCTAAACTCATCTGGTATTGTCGTTGCCAAGCATTTTCTCCCAGCAAAGATAATCCGATATCCCCATATTCTCTTCCTACTTGATAGGCGATGGCGCTTTTGGCTTTACGACAAGCAATAAGATTGAGCTTGGCTAGCTGTGTACGTTCTTTTTGTTCGGTAATTAAAGCTGTTCCATAATTTAATTGATTAACCAGTTCAAAAATCCGGTTTTCTCTTTCTTCTGTAGGAATCTTTTCCAGTAGTAGTTGTCCGATATGGTAATGTGTAGATTGCTTTTGAGCTTCGGGAATTAAGAAATAAGCAGCTTGTTGAACGCGATCGTGTAAAAATTTGTATTTTACATTTTGCTTTTCAGATAATTCCTGTTGCTGATTTTCTGCTTCAATATAAAATCTATAAAGTTGAGTAGTAGGTAAAATTAAACCTAATTGTAAAGCTTTCCACAAATCAGTAGCTGTTTGTATTTCCGATTTTTGACAAACTATCGCCAATGTTTTTAAATCAAATTTATTGCCAATACAAGCAGCTAATTTCAACATATTTTGTGTTGATTCTGGCAATTTTTGTAATTGCAAAGCAATAAATTCAACAACATCATCAGTAAGAGCTAATGCTGTGACTTGAGTAATATCGCATTTCCACGAACCCGTTCCCAAATCAAATTCCAGTAAACTATCTTCATAAAGTGATTTCAAAAATTGGGTACTAAAAAAGGGATTCCCTTGAGTCTTTTGATATATAAGTTTTGTCAGTGGCTGTGATATTTCTAGCGAACAATTTAGAGTATCGGCAACTAATTGATTTAAACTATCTTCCTGTAATGGCATTAATGTAATTCTATTAATTATCGCTGATGCTTTGGCAATTTCTGACAAAGTTAACATTAAAGGATGAACTGGAAATACCTCATTATCTCGGTAAGCACCAATTAATAATAAATATTCGTTTTCCGATTCACTCATCAGCAATTTGATTAAGTTCAAAGATACTGAATCAGCCCATTGTAAATCATCTAAGAAAATAACTAAAGGATGTTCTTTACTGCTAAAAACTTGAATAAATTTTTTCAAAAATAAATTAAAGCGATTTTGCGCCGCAATACCCGATAATTCTGGAACTACTGGTTGTTTACCAATAATATTTTCTAATTCGGGAATCACATCAATAATGACTTGTGCATTATCTCCTAAAGCCTGTAATATTTGATTTTTCCAACTTGATAATTGAACATCACTTTCACCCAATAAATGCGCCATTAAACCCCGAAACGCTTGAACAAAAGCAGATAATGGAATATTACGATTAAACTGGTCGAATTTTCCTTTTATAAAATAACCTCGTTGTTTGACAATGGGTTTATGAACTTCATTGATGACAGCAGTTTTACCAATACCAGAAAAACCAGCCACAAGCATTAATTCACAATTTTTCTTAGATACTCGTTCAAAGGCTGCTAATAATTGTTCAACTTCATTATCTCGACCATAAAGTTTTTCAGGAATAATAAATCTGTCACAAATATCTCTTTGAGCAATTTCAAATCTTTCAATTTTACCAGTTTCTGTTAATTGATAAAGACATTTTTCTAAATCATGCTTTAATCCCAAAGCACTTTGATATCTATCTTCAGCATTCTTCGCCATCAACTTTAAGATAATATCAGAAATACAGGAGGGTATTTCTTGTCCCCTCTCCTTGTTAAGGAGAGGGTTAGGGTGAGGTTTTTTTTCAAGGAGAGGGTTAGGGTGAGGTTTTTTATCGAGGACAGGGTTAAGACAAGCTTTTTTATCGAGGAGATAACTAACATGAAACTGTTTCAAAGTAAGAGGGTTTTTAGCAATATGACAATGTATTAACTCCATTGCATCATTGGATTTAAATGGTAACTCTCCTGTCAATAATTCAAATAAAGTTACACCCAAAGAATAAAAATCACTGCGATAATCAACCCCGCGATTCATCCTTCCGGTTTGTTCCGGTGATATATAAGCTAGCGTTCCTTCTAAACTGTTAGGATTTTTAATTTCTTGTGTTTCCTTGGGTAATAAAGAAGCAATACTAAAATCAATTAATTTAACTTGTTTTGTTTCCGGGTTAATTAAAATATTCGCCGGTTTAATATCTTTATGAATAATTCGATGTCTCCCTAAAACATCTAGAGTTTCGCATAGGTTAATTGCGATTTGTAGAAATTGTTCTAGATATGTTATATCTAAATTATTTAAATACTTTTGGAGAGAAATTCCCCCCATATCTTCCATTATCAATGCGTAGCCATTTTGATATACTTCAAGGCTATAAGTTTTAATAATTATGGGAGAACTAATATTTTTTGTGATGGTATATTGATTGCGAAATTGCAAAAGTTCATTGAAATCCGGATAAGGATTTTTAAGCAGTTTAATAACTACAGATTTTCCATCTTTTTCTCGAACCGCACGATATATAATGGTTCTCAAACCATTGTAGATTTCTTCTGTAATTTTATATCCCTGAATGTAAACCATATTGCTAAATCCTTGACAGTTCCGGATTTAGTATTCCCAAAATATCAGGAAACATTATGGTTTAAGTGTGAGTTCGCGCATTTATATGGTGGTTTTGACTTGGATGCAGAACAAATTCTACCTCACCCCATCCCCTCCTTCTAGTAAATCACTGCTGTTTCCACCTCTGAAAGTATCATTGCCATCACCTCCTTCTAGGGTATCTGCATCTCCCTGACAAAAGCCTAAACATTACTACCGCTTGCCAAAGGTGGATCTGTCAATTCCAAATCAACCCAATCACCTTGTGATTTATCCCATAAGAATGACGTTGTCAATCACATGAATTACACCATTATCAGCTTCGATATCTGCTGCCAAAACTGTGGCATTTTTCACTTCAAATCTATCAGTACAATTAATATTAATAGGGGAACCTTCCACAGAATTTACAGTTTTCAATTTTGCTAAATCAGCCTGCATTAATTTCCCCGCAACAACATGATATGTGAGAATTCTTGCTAGCTGGGGAGGATTTTGCACCAGAGTTTGAACGGTTCCTGGAGGTAATTTTGCAAAAGCCTCATCATTAGGTGCAAAAACTGTAAAAGGTCCCGGACTTTTTAATACCCTCGTTGCAGCAGTACAAGCTGCTAATTTAGTAGAAACATTAAAAAGTCC
>JBCBPQ010000199.1:0-13939 GCA_039820645.1 Cyanobacteria bacterium J06633_8
AACAGTGAACAGTGAACAGTGAACAGTTAACAGTGAACTGTTATTTCCGGCTTATGGTGGGAAACCTGGGATCGGGATGATACAACTGGTAACTGATGATCTAGACCCTCTGGGTGAACAAGTGTTAACTGATAACAGTTAACTGTTAACTGTTAACTGTTAACTGTTAACTATTACGAATAAATACCTTACAAATAGGGTCGTGAAGTAATAACATATCATCTGATAAACAGCTCATCGCGGAGATAGTCCTAAATGCTTTGGATTCAAGTCATTATATGTATAGCGCTGGTGATAGTAGTGAGTTCAAAACTTTCGCAAAGCGCCGATATGGTGGCTGAGAAGAGTGGTTTGGGGCGTAACTGGGTAGGCGCTATTTTATTGGCAGGAACTACCTCTTTGCCTGAATTAGCTACTGGTGTAAGTGCAGTCAATTATCTCGATGCACCGGATTTAGCAGCAGGAGGTATTTTTGGCAGTTGTTTATTTAATTTAATGATTCTGGCAATATTAGATATTTATACTGGCGGAGGTCCCCTTTTTCAGCAAGCCCAGGTAACTCATGGTTTGGCGGCTGGTTTGGGTTCTTTGCTATTAGGTGTTGCTGGTTGTGGAATATTTTTAGCTCAGAGAAACATACATCCGATGATTGGTTGGATTGGGTTTCCCAGTTTTGTACTAATACTGCTTTATTTAATTAGCGCTCGTTTGATTGCTAAATTTGAAAGGAGGCGACGTAGCGAAGTATTAGAACAAGAAAGTGAAGCTTATGAATACGAACATGTCAAACCGCGAAAAGCTTATTTAATGTTTGCTTTATCTTCATTAGCAATAGTAATACTGGGTGTATGGTTAGCTTGGTTGGGAGACAAAGTTGTTCAACAAACCGGGTTAGAAGAAAGCTTTATTGGCTCATTGTTACTCGCTATTACTACATCCCTTCCTGAAGTTGCCGCTGGCATCGCTGCTGTACGATTGGATGCTGTTGATTTAGCAATTTCCAATGTTTTTGGTTCTAATATTTTCAATATGGCAATTTTGGGAGTTTACGACGTTGCTTATACCAAAGGTGATTTGTGGACAAAAATAGGTCATGTGCATATTTTTACTGCGGTTATCGCAATGATGATGACTTCCTTAGCGATTGTAGGATTGATTTACCGTGCAACACGCCCATCGAGGTTATATCTTACCTATGATGTTTTGGGGTTAATTGTTTTGTATATTGGCGGTATGTATATTATCTATTTGGGGTAAGTAGGTTGGCGTTGAAAATTAATATTTTTGAATGCCGGACTTTTGACTTCCCCTCCTGGAGCGCTCACCAGAATTTACCTAACCCTATAAACCACTAAAAATTATAAATATACGAAATAAAGTTACATGATTTAACTTCGTTTTTATCACTAAATTATGATTTTGAGCTTAAGAGGATGTTGTGAAAGCTATAAATTATACTCGACACTTTTGAGATCCCCCTCAATCCCCCTTTTTAAGGGGGACTTCAACCCCCCCCTTAAAAAGGGGGGAACGGGGGATCCTCGAAGAATTTTGATAAAAACTATACTTTTCAAACATCCTCTAATGCTGAGCAATTGAATTACATCAAAAAATATTAGTGCAATATTTGAGTAATAATTTTCGTTTTTAACATGGTAGAATCTGAATAAAAATACTCTTGAAAATACTCTTAAAATCAGTACTAATTTGTTTGATGTATCGTTAGTTTTTTATACAATAGAGGATAAGTAATAGTGAGGTTCAATTTTTCCCCGAAAGAACAATCGCCTCCGCTTAATAACACACCACAAGATTCTCATCAAACTGATGAAGATAAAAATATTGCAGATATGCATTCAGTAGACAGTGGATTGCTTGATGAAAGTGATTTGGAAACAGATGAATTATCGTCTACTACAAATGAACAAGTTGGTGAGGATAAGTTTACAGAATCAAATACTTCTACCCATAAATCTAAAATTTGGATTTATTCTTTACTGGGAATGGTCGCAATCGCTTTAGGTGGAATATTTTGGCAACAATCACAAAATACTCCAAAACAAGAAGAAGTAATAGCACAACCAGCGAAATTACCAGTAAATGTAGCTCAAGCTAAAATTAAATCTTTACAACAATTTGTATTTGGTGACGGTTTTGTTTCAGCGGTCCGAGGAAAACACTTGACTTTTGAAACTTCTGGAACAATTACTTATATCAAAAAAATCAATGGACGGAATTTGCGAGAAGGAGATTTTGTAAAAGCTGGAGAACTATTAGCTAAAGTAGATGACCGAAAACTCAGAGCTGATTTAGTCCAAGCAAGAGCAAGAACAGCAGAAGCTGAAACTCAAAGAATTACAGCCCAAGCTAATGTATCTCAAGCGATTGCCTCTGTAGAACAATCAAAAGCTGATGTAATTAGAACTAAAGCTGATTTAGAAGCTGCTGAAGATGCTTATAGATTAGCGGTGTCAGAATTAAAACGCTATGAGAAACTATTTGCACAAGGAGCTATTTCCAACTCAGAGGTAGATGTACGTAGAAATTCAGCTAAAGACGCTTCAGCAAAAGTCAAAGCAGCTCAAGCTCAGATAAGTGCAGCTCAAAGTCTAGTCAAATCTTCTCAAGGTCAACTGGAATCGGCAAAATCTCAATTAGCATCCACAGGAGCAACCATCGCTTCAGCTCGTGCTGGACAAACCCGTTCTAATGTCAACTTGGAAGATTCGGTAATTCAAGCTCCTTTTAATGGAATTGTTGCTCATATGAATATTCGTGAAGGCGACTATTGGACAACCCAAAGGTTACAAGTCTCTGGGGATTATCAAAGTGTAGTGGATTCGGTACCAATGATTTTGATAGATCCCAGAGCATACGAAGTTAGATTGAGATTACCAGCTTTTGATGGAGCTTTAGTGCGACCAGGTCAATCAGCCTATGTAGTATTAGACAAGGATATGAGTGCAGCTTCCACCAGAGGAATGTCACAAGAAACTCTAATTCGTTTAGCTAGAGCTAGAGGTAGAGTATTTTCCGTCAGTCCTTCAGTATCTCCTGGAGAACGTGCCGTACAGATAACCGTTCGTTTAGATGGAGGAGGAATAAAAAATGTACGGGATGGGGAAAGAGTTTCAGTATGGTTAGCAGTTGAAGGAAATCCCAACGCGATCGCGGTTCCTCCTAGCGCTATAGTTTACCGCGACCAAAAGCCCCATATTTTTGTTGTGGATGAAGAAAAGCAGATAGTTAAATTACGTTCAGTAGAAGAAGGAATTCGCGGAATTTCCCTAACTGAAATCAAAACTGGTCTTAGTTCGGGAGAATTAGTAGTTACCCAAGGACGTAATCGTTTGGTTGATGGGACACCTGTGGAGGTTGTGAATGTTGAGGAATGAGGAGATGGGGAGATGGGGAGGCAATGAACAATGAAATCCGACCACTGATTAAATGGATTACACTGATTGCACGGATAATTGTTCATTAACTGCCAACTCCTCACTCATTACTCATTACTCATTACTCATTACTCAATCTTAAATTCTTATGACTTCTGAGTTAGTTTCTGTTCGCGAACATGATGGAAAGCATCATGATGTACCTGATGTTAATGGTGCTTCTGGTTTAACAAAATTCTTTTTTCTGAAAACGGTTTTTGGTATTCTGCTGATAATTTTGCTGCTCTTTGGTGGCTTAATGGCTTACCAATCGATGGTTAAAGAAGCCGATCCAGATATCAAAATTGCTAGAGCGATGATTACTACTACTTGGGGAGGAGCAGACCCGGAAACTATTGAATCTCAAGTTACGGATAAGATTGAAACAGAACTTAAATCCCTCAAAGGATTGAAAAAGGTTGAAAGTTCCTCTTTTAATGGTGTTTCTAAAATTAGTGTGGAGTTTGTCGCTAATGCAGATGTCACCGAATCTATACAATTATTACGTCAAAAGGTAGATGACGCAGAACCGGAAATTAATATTGATGCTGATAAACCGAAAATTGACCAAATATCGGTTCAAGATGCTCCTATTCTCACTGTTGCTCTGTATGGTAAATTAGACCCTCCAGTTTTAAGTAGAGCTGCAGAAGATATTCAAGATAAATTAGAAAAAGTTCCTGGAGTAAGGGAAGTCAATTTAGCAGGACAAAGAGAAGAAGTTATTCATGTACAACTTATACCAAGTCGTCTCAGTGCTTTAGAAATTTCTCCCACAACTGTCGCTAACCGCATTCAAACTGCAAATAGGGATATGCCTTGGGACCAAATTGAAAATTCCCAAATTGGTTCTCAGGTACGTTTATTTGGTAGGTTCCGGACTCTGGAAGATTTACGCAGCTTACCTGTAGCTCGTTTGGGTGGTAATGAAGGTAGGGTGGTACGTTTAGATGAAGTAGCTCAAATACGTCGGGATTTGGAACGGGAAAAAACCCGTGCTTTTATTAGTTGGGAAGGTTCTGAATTTGAACCTGTGGTTAATTTGGATATTGTCAAGGTACCTGGTTCTGACACGATTAATGTAGTTAATAATGCTTTAAAAGAGTTAGAAAATCTGAAAAAAGACCCAAATACTTGGCCCCATAATATGGGTTATCGGGTTACTTCTAGGGATGATGAAACTATTCAAAAAGACCAAAATGATTTGATTAGTAATGTTGTTCAGGCAGTAATTTGTGTTTTCATCATCTTATTAGTAGCCCTAACTTGGAGAGAAGCTCTAATTGCTGGATTATCAATTCCCCTAACTTTCTTGGGTGCAATATTTATCCTCTGGTTAGCAGGACAAACCCTTAATAGCATGATTTTATATGGGATGGTGTTAGCGCTGGGTTTATTAGTGGATGTGTTTATATTGATGATGGAGGGGATGCATGATGGATTGTTTGTTGAAGGTTTAAGTTTTGACCAAGCTGCTTTAAAAACAGTTCAAACCTATGCTGGTCCTGCTTTTTCTGGTCAAATGACAACTATTTTAGCAATGGCTCCCTTAATGGTAATTAGCGGTACCATGGGTAAATTTGTCCGCTTAATGCCGATTACAGCTATTATTTGTTTGTTGCTGAGTTACGCGATCGCACTATTAGTAGATATACCATTATCGCGGTTTCTTTTGGGTAATGTCAGAGGAGGAGCGAAAAAAACCCGCATTGATAAGTTAACGGAATGGTTTTCTGAGAAATTTAACCGTTGGAGTTTAAACTTTACAGTACGTAATAAAGCCATTTCCGCAGCTTGGATTGCTGGTAGTTTAGCACTATTTATTTGTGCTTTGTTTGCGGTAGCACAATTACCAGGAAGTCTTTTCCCAGATGATGACAGGCGCAATCTAAGTATTAATATAGAATTACCACCTACAGCAACTTTGAATCAGTCCCAGGAAGTAGCTGATGATTTGGGAGAAATGTTACGCTCCAAAGATTATTTTGAAAGTGTCACGAAATTAGTTGGACAAAAAAGTACTTTAGTTCAAGAAAGTGGGATGAAACCCAGTCAAGATAATTATTTACTAGGTTTTTCCACGGTGTTTACCAAACAAGAGAAACGTAAATTACAGTCCTATGAATATATTAATCAACTACGTACCGAATTAAATCAAGCATTACGTCGTTATCCTGGTGGTTCCGTAGTCTTGAATACTCCCGGTACTGGGGATAGTGGTGACCCGATAGAAGTTGAACTCAAAGGGAAAGACATGGATAAACTACGACAGATTTCCATGGAAGTTCAATTAGCATTGCGACAAATTGCAGGTACTCAGGATGTTCGCGATGGTTTGGGAGATATGCGTTCTGATGTTAAACTCCAACCCCGAAGGGAAGCGATGAATTTTTATGGTATTTCTGAAGATGATTTAGCATTACAGGGACGCTATATCCTGACCGATAACGACATCGGTGATTACCCTATAGGTGGTGGTGAAGATGATTTAGAAATTCGTATTTCAACAGCTTTTCCTTCCCGTCAAGGAGCTGTGGGAGGTCCGACTCGTAGAGATGAATTAGCGACAATTAGATTATTTTCTCCCGAAAAAGGAGCAATACCGGGAAGGTCAGTACTGGATATTGAAGAAAGTGTAGCTCCTTTATCAATTACCCATACAGATACAGAACGTACCGTTACAGTTTATTCTAAGGTTGATGGTCGGACATCTGGTGAAATTTTGGCTGACTTGGAATTAAAGTTAGAGCAGATGAAGAAGAAATGGGGTGCTGGTTACGATTACAAATTTGCTGGGGATGCTGAAACTCAAGGTGAAACTTTTGGTTCTGCGATTCAAATGTCCTATGTCGCGTTATTTTTAGTTTTTTCAGTACTAGTATTGCAATTTGGTTCTTTTACTCAACCTTTGATTATTATGCTGACTATACCTTTCGCTTTCATTGGTACTTTTGGTGGTTTCTCATTATTTAAAATACCTCTTTCTTTCCCTGCAATTATTGGTATTATCTCCCTTGTGGGAATCGTAGTAAACGATGCCATTGTCATGGTGGAAACCATGAATAAACATCGGGAAAATGGGATGAAAGTTAGACAAGCAGCAGCTAGGGGAGCATCTGACAGAGTTAGACCAATTTTAACCACCAGTATCACTACTATTGTTGGTTTGATTCCCCTAGCAATTAGTGACCCGGTATGGTTTCCTTTATGTATGGCGATTATTTTTGGTTTGTGTGCATCGACTTTAATTGCATTATTGGTGATTCCTTGTTTGTATTTGCAGTTAACGCCCAATAATTAAAATTGGTGCGTGACGGGAATTTGAATATATAGGAATCCGTTTTGGTTTTTGTTCGCGCAGCGTGGCGAAGCCATAATTATTGGTGTGGCTAGGCAAAAGGCAAAAGGCAAGAGGCAAAACGGTTTTAGGGAATTAAAGGGTACTGAGTTTTTTTCAATTTTCAAATAGGATTCCTATATTTAGTTGAATTTGAGAATTGGCGTTGCTGAATCCCGGTATGAAGTTGGATTTTGAGATTGACACTGTAAAGTCTCTACAGGGGTTTCGGTTATCCATAAATTTAATTCATACTTCTTTTCGGCAACGCCTGAAAATTAATCGCAGCCCTCACACACCCTACAAATAATTAATAATTAATAATCCTTAACATCTCATTGCTAACTGCTAACTGTTTTTCGGCATTTTTGACTAATTGATATGCAGATGATTCTTCAAGGGGAATCATGCTAGCAGTGCCAAAATGAATTTTTAAATATTCGTTTTGTATATCTAATGGTTCTATAGAGTTTTGAATTATTTTGACTACTTCTGTTGCTTGTTCAGCTTCAGTATTCGCTAAAATAATTGCAAATGTTTCATCGCTGTAGCGAGCAATGAAATCAGTTGAACGATGTTTAGATTTACTCATGATATCAGCAATGTAACATAAGTATCTATCTTTCCCTTGACTATCTATTTGTGCAAAATCAATTTTGCACATGATTAAAGATAAAGGTAATTGATACTTTTGTAGTCGTTTGCATTCGCGCTGTAAGTACTCGTTAAAATAAGAACGACTGGCTACTTTAGTTAATGCATCAGTAGAAGCAAGATTTTGTAATTCTCGATTTGCTGTTTCTAAACTTACCGTTAATCGGCATTCTCTTTCAATTTGACGACGAGTTTCTAATATTGCCCATCGAGATGTTAATAAGCGATTTACCCTTCGTGCAAGTATCCCCCAATCAATGGGTTTTGTAATGTAATCGCTGGCTCCTACCTGGAAAGCTCGTTCTATGGATTCTTGGTCATCGAGAACTGTTACCATTAAAATTGGCGGACAGTTATCACCCATAAGAGTTTGTAATTTGCTACAGCAGGCAAATCCATCCATTCCGGGCATTCTGCCATCGAGTAAAATCATGTCTGGCGTAATTTTCTGACAAATATCTAAACAATGTTGCCCGTTACAGGCTTCTATTATTTGATACCCCTGTTTCTCCATTGCTTTATGTAGTACTAATCGTAAAGTCTTTTGGTCATCGACTACGAGAATTTTGGGTGGATTGTGTTGTAATTCGGGATTAATCATGATGCTCTCCTGGTAGGATAATGTTCTTTCAAAGCCGTTTTTACCTGCTGGTACTCTAAATCGAGTTTTTTAACTAAATTAAAAGTATTAGATATGGTTCCAGAACGACCTATCGCTTCCAATTCAGTACATACCCCAGCGAGTAAAACTGCGCCAATTGTCACGCTTAAAGACTTTAAAGCATGAGCAGAATTACGCAGAGCTTCTGCATTATCTCTTTCTAAGGAGTAGCGAATTTCTTGCAATTTTGGAGGTGCATCTTCCAGGTAGCTATCGATTAATTCCGCTAGCATCTCATCAGCATCATCACCAGCCATATCTTTTAATTCTTGCAATATTTGAATATCAATCACTGAGTCAAAGTTCAATTCTGATTTCTCCCGATTAAAAACAGCTGTGGAATCGGAATCTGGATTCAAGGAATGCTGTAAGCTTTTGTAATTGTGAAAAGTTTGTATTAAAGCATCAATACGAACCGGTTTACTTAAATAGTCATTCATTCCGGCATTTAAACATTCTTCTCTATCCCCTTGCATTGCATTAGCAGTCATGGCAATAATCCAAGGGCGTAAGGGAGGCAACCATTCTTTACAGATACAGCGAGTTGCCTGCAATCCATCCATTTCTGGCATCTGTACGTCCATGAAAACAATATCGTATTCTTGATGACGCAGACTGGCAAGGGCTTCTATACCATTGGCAGCAATATCGGCGCTATACCCCAATTTTTTTAGCATATGTAAAGCTACTTTTTGATTTAGAGGCATGTCTTCCACTAAAAGAATGCGTAACGGTAGTTGTTCGCTTAATTGGATATCAACTGTAGATGGGGAAGATAAATTAGATATTTGTTTTTCGCATAAAATACGAACGCATGTATCGTATAGCTGGGATTGTTTGATTGGTTTGTTTAGAAAAGCTACAAATTCCGATTTTGCTGCAAGCTGCTGTTGAGTTATTCTGTCAACAGAACTTAACATTACTATCGGCAAATATTCGCAACCAGGTGCGCTATGAATCCGCGCAGCCAAACTTAAACCATCCATTTGCGGTATTTGCATATCTATAATAGCCATATCGAAATGCTTCCCAGAATTAACTAATTCCAAAGCTTGTGAAGCTGTTGAAGCAGGGAAAACAACTATTCCCCATTTCTGCATTTGTAAAGTCAGAATGCTGCGATTGGTTGGATTGCTATCTACTACTAACAGCCGTTTTCCAGATAAATGTGGTTGAATATTCTCAAGATTGGTAATTCCGCAACTCGGTGCCGATTGTGCGGCAATTGTGAAATGAAAGGTAGAACCTATGCCTACGGTACTTTCTACCCACATCGTACCATCCATTATTTCGCTTAAGCGTTTGCTGATGGCTAACCCCAATCCAGTGCCACCGTATTGACGAGTCATTGAAGCATCAACCTGGCTAAACGGTTTAAATAATCTTTGTATTTTCTCTTGGGGAATACCAATTCCCGTATCGCTAACAGAAAATTTGATTTGATAATTATTTGCTGAGTTACTGCTTAATTTGTTGGCGCTAACAGAAACGCATACCTCGCCCAATTGAGTAAATTTAACTGCATTACTGAGTAAATTAACTATAATTTGCCTTACTCTCGTGACATCTCCAATAATTAAAGTTGGAGTTTGAGAATCAATCATATAGGCTAAATTTAGATCTTTAGCCGCTGCTTGAGAAGTTAATAAATCTAATGACTCTTCTATACAATTACGCAAATCAAAAGGAAGTTTTTCTAAATCCAACCTTCCCGATTCAATTTTAGAAAAATCTAAAATATCGTTAATAATAGTTAGCAATGCATCACCACTGCTACGGATAGTTTCCACAAAATCTAATTGCCGGGAAGTCAAATCCATATCGAGCAACAGCCCGCTCATACCAATCACTGCATTCATGGGAGTGCGAATTTCATGACTCATCATTGCTAAAAATTCACTTTTAGCCCGGTTGGCAGCTTCAGCACCTTGTTTTGCTTGTTCGAGTTGGCTATTTTTGATCTTAAGTTCTTGTTTTTGCTGAGTTTCTTGTTGCAAAAGGCGAGCTTGAGCAACAGCAATTCCCACTTGTGCGGCTACAGATTCTAATAATTCTATTTCATCCCTAGTCCACTGACGATAATAATTACACTGATGCAATCCAATACTGCCATTCGCTTCCCCTTGATAAGAAGTACGAATTGCCAACAGTGACTTTATTTCCATTCTTTCACAAATGTCTAATTCTGATGTGAGCAAGGGTTCTGCAAAAACATCTGGAGTCGCAATGGCGCTATCTTGAGATAACATTTTTTCAGCATGAGGATTACCAACAATTGGTATTTGATAATGTCGCATTGATGGTATCCCCGGTTCTAAATATTCGACTACAGTGGGAATTTTGATTACTGAACCGTTTATATACTGGTGAATCAAGCAGCGATTGACTTTAAAAGCATTGGCAATTTGAATTGCAGTAGTGTCAAAAATTTGTTTTATATCTAAACTACGGCGAACTTCATGGGTAATTTGCTTAAGCAATAAAGCGCGATTAAATTGCTGTTTTAAAGCTTGTTCGGCTTGTTCTCGCTCAATCTGACTGCCAACCCATTGAGCCATTAATTTTAATAATTCTCTATAGGTATTTTGAAATTTTTGTTGTCGTGGTTTGAGACTGGAAAATGAAAGAGTACTATGAACTTTTCCTGCAACTAATACCCGCGCTCCCATATAAGATTCCATACCAAATTTAAGATAGCTGGGGTGATTGCACCAAGGTGATTTTTTACTATGTGCAATTATCAAAGGTTCGTCATTTTCCAGTACTTCGCCAGACAAGGTTTGCTGCAATTCTACGGTATATCCAGGATATATTAAACCATTGGGAGCCTGTACCACACTAACGTGATAGCGATTGTCTTCAATGCGTGCCAAGATGCCAAACTCTACACCAAATGTTTGACATCCCATTGCCAATAAATATTGAATGCGTTCGTCAAAATCAAAATTACGAGCAACTGCTACTTCGTAAAGAGTTCGTAAGAATGCTTCGCTTTCCCTAAGCTCTACTTCAATTCTTCGATGTTCTGTCTGAGTTTGAATATCGCGAATTGCCACAATTAAATAATTAGCAACTTCAGTAATTGTATTAATTTCATATTCGCTCCACTTGCGCGGTTGTGAAGAATATAAACCAATTACACCAATTAAACCACTCGAATCTCGTAAAGGTATTTCTAAAATAGCTTGATTTTTTACTTTTAAAATATCAGAAGCTAAAGATATCAAGCATTGATTTTTAGCTACATTTTCAACTATAAATTTTTGACCATTTACTAGAGTAAAAAAATAATCGGGAGCCGTAGTTAAGTCAGCGATAAAGCCTTCTAAAATTTGATAGCTATCTGTTTCAATAGAATGAGTAACAGTTAATATCCCATTATTATCTATATTTGAAAAACAAACTTTTAATTCGGGAAAATGTCTATTAAGTTCTTTTATTGTATTTTTTATTATCTGCTCAACCGACATCCCTAAAGGAACACCAGTTAAAATAGTGTTAAGTAATTTTAAACGATTTTGGCTTAAAAGTAGCACTTCCTCAGCTTCTTTACGTCCAATTCTCTCTTTTTCTAATTCCTGCTTCGCTTCTAATAATTTTTTGTTCAAAAATAAAATCATCATTGCGATCGCGCTTATTGCTAGCAGCAAAACAGCAAGCAAGCTAGAATCAAAATAGTTTACAAATCTTGACGCAATGCAAAGTTGCTGTAATCTCAACCAGTAATCTTGAATTAGCAAAAAATCAGCATTATCGAAGAATAAGTACACCGTTACGTAGAAGATGCTATATTACATACTACATATAGCCTATACTGTTACTGAATGAGTTCAGAGTTTATACTGACAAGTAGCTTCGGTTCATATTGCTAAGTTTTATTTTAAGTATAAAAACTGAAATTTTTGTAAGGGATGCTAAGAGTTATCAGAGAAAACTGAGAAGCTTGTTTTTTATGTTGGGACTATTAAAATAAGCATCATTGCAACATTAGGAAGCATTCACAAAGCTATTCCATTATAATTAAAAGCGTTATCCCAAACATAATCGATAACTTTCTTGGCATCGTTAAGGGGAAGAACATTGCAAAATCCGTCCTTATCATATCTTAATAAAGGAATTTCCGGTACATTCTCGTCAGAAAAACCATTTGTAATTACTTTACCTACAATATTTGCTAAATTATTTAAAGGTCCGTGAATATCAAAATCAATTGTAGCACCGAGTTTTTTCTGCATCCAAGCTTCAATACGAGCATCTAACTGTTCGGGTGTCAACTTATTTTCACTAGTCAGTAAATGGTAATAAACAAGAATAATTTCTTTAGACTCTTCTTCTTCCGCTAAATCAATAAATGTTTGAAATACGCTATCATTATTGCCTAAATTTTTAAAAAACAACGTTTCCGTCACATCTTTTTGAAATTTTATTTTCTTACTTTTATAATTACTATATTGTTTAAAAGCGAATCCACCTAAAGCCATTCCTAAAGATAAAGTCGCCACTAAAACCGGCATAATATTCCTAGCTTGAGATTGTTCAACTTCTAATTCTTCTACCAAAGGTTCTGCATTGATTGCTAGTAAAATTGCTGCAACAAGCAACAATATATTTGGTAATGCTTTTAAAATCAAAGGAATTGCTGCACCTATAGCTGGAACCCCAAACAATAATCTATCTTTCCAATTCATGCTAGTGGTAACGTTAGGAAATAGCAAATCAATATCTAATTTAGGAATATTTTTATAAAAATAAAGATACATTTTACCGGGAATAAATTTAAGTTCCTTCTTTTTTTCTTTCTTCGCACCAAAATGAGCCGCTTCCTTAAACTTAATCAGCAAAACAATTCTTTCAAAAATATCGATCCTCTTCTCTTTCTTCCAGAAAAATAATTTTTTCTCCGTAACAGTTTTATAAGAATCTCCTCGGTAATAGCAGACAACTTGCTCAAAATCATCAAAATCGACCTCAGTCTTTAAATCTATGAGAGATGTTTCTCCTAAAGCTTTTTTAATAGCATATTCAGGCAATTTAATATAATTAGCCCGTTCTAAAATATGCTTGAATCCATCAACTACAGTGGATTCCATCTCATCGTATTCCTCAAAACTTGGTGCAACTAAAGCTTCAACATCCGCATTTGGATTAAAAGGTACGTAATTATCTTTTATAGTCTCCAGGGTTTTATGGAATCGAAAATGGTAATATGACGATAAAATGTCGCAAAAATCTTTAAACTTTTGAGCCTCAGTAGCATTTAATCGGCCATCATCTAAACATAGCTTAATAATATCGCTACGACGGTAAGGAATAAATGCTTCTCGATTTCCAGATTCTTTTGCCATGAACTGAAGTCAATTTTGAGCTATTCTAAATGAGTTTACTTGATTAAAACTAATATTTAAATAGCATCGTATAACTTTGAATAAATTTCTAGTATCTAAAGTAGGACTTACGCAATTGTCACAATACCTGGCTGGTGCGTGACACTAAAAGCATTATCACTACGTTCCAAATTACTCAAAGTGTCACAGCACCCTACAACAAAATGTGTCGGTTGCGTAAGTCCTATAAAGTTATAAATGATTTATTCTTGGCAGTATAATTTTGAAATTACCTCTAAAAATACCCCGCGCTTGTTGGTACTACCCCTTCTAGTATTCGACCACATTAAATATGACGGGTTAGGGCAAGCAGGGGGAGCGGAGGAAGCAGGGGAAGCAGGGGGAGAAATTACCCCGCAAAATTAACGTGGTGGAGTACTAGTACTCTGTGCCATGAATTCTGACGGGTTGTAGAGACGTAGCACTGCGCCCCGTCTCCCGACGTTAGGAAGAAAACACACCCGATGGG
>JBCBPQ010000200.1:0-13809 GCA_039820645.1 Cyanobacteria bacterium J06633_8
GTTTTTTTTAAATTAGCACCACTGAGATTGGCACCACTGAGATTTGCACTGCTTAAATCCACACCACTCAAATCGGCATTTTTTAAATTAGCACCGCCTAAATTAACATTACTGAGATTCATTTTCCGTAAGTTTTTTCCTTGCCAGTTGACTCCGCCAAGGTTTTTACCAGGTTTTATATTGCCTTGAGATGATGCCGTAATTTCTACCTTACTTTCTTCAACGGTAAACTTCTCTATCGTTGAGGGAGCAGTGGTTTCAACAGGAACTTGTGAAATATTTGGCTGTAAAATTGGGATATCTGATGAGTCTGATGAATCTGATGAGGAAAACGGTTTCTCAACGCTTTTTAGTGCTAAATAAATACCCACACCAGTTAAAAGAGATGTTCCGGTGAGTATTGCAGTAAGAATAACAAGCAAGCCTTGGCGATTTTTTTGCGGGTGCATTGGTGACGAAGTTAGTTTACAAAACTTACCTAATTATCCAAAGTCGAAAATCCAATTTACGTCTAACCCTAATTAAACCCAGTCAGTGATGTTTATCACCTCTACTTGATACTCAAATCACCTTGATATGTGGTTCATCATCACTTCATATATTTCCGTTCTCACTTAGCTTAGAAAAAATATGAGTTATAACTGAAGCAAAAATACGGATACGTTTATAGTTTGCTCAGGGGGATTATTATGTGGGAGAAGCTTCTACTAGCAATAAGTTTAACATTGACTCTCCAATTATGTATGCAAACAGGTTTATTTTCTTTTAGTCAAACGGCTCAAATAAGTATACAAAACGAAAATATTTGGTTTTTGGCGCAGAAGCACCAAAACTGAATCTATGCTTATTATGCTTGGCGGGCTAATAAAATATTCCGGCTAAGGAGCTAGATATATTGATAACTAGAGTTTTTACTTAGAATATTTGCTCTAATAGTATTATATTTTTTAGGTTAAGCTAAGTAGTCAAGAAAACATATTACTATTTATTGACTACCTATGAAAAACCAATTCGCTGTTATCTCAATCCTATTTATTTCAAGTTTTAGTTTCACCACCGCAGCCCAAGCAGCAAATTCCCAACACGTAAGACAATTACTAGCAACAAAGCAATGTCCAAATTGCGATTTAAGCAATGCGGGCTTAGTAATGTCGGATTTATCTGGAGCGGATTTACGTGGTGCGAATTTAAGTGGTGCAAATCTTAGCCGCGCAAACTTAAGCGGTGCCGATTTACGCGATGCGAATTTAAGCGGTGCTGGGTTATTTGGCGCGAATTTAAGCAATGCAAAACTCAGTCGCGTTAATTTGTTGGGTGCCGATTTAAGAAATACTTATCTTGTAAATGCAAATTTAACAGATATAGAAGTAGAAAATGCTAATTTACAAGGAGCAACTGGTATATCATCTCAAGTTGCCAAGCCAGAACAATTTTATGCTTGGGGTGTAGCTTCCGCAGAAAAAGGAAATTTACAGCAAGCAACACAATATTTTAATCAAGCGATTAATGCTAAACCCGATTATGCGGGGGCTTACTTAGCTCGGGGTATTGCTCGATATCATATGTTGGATAGCAAAGGTGCTTTTGAAGATGCTCAATTTGCTAAAAAACTTTTCAAATCACAGAAAGATATTACCGGATTGCAAACAGCACAAGCATTTATGCTAGAAATACAAACACCCCAAGAAGGAAAAGTACGTCCATCGAAACCTGATTTAGTAGACTTTGTCGGAAGTATCAGTTCTGTTTTGCTTCAGTTTTTACCATTTTAATTCGCTCATGGGGCATGGGGCATGGGGCATTGGCGATTGGATATGGGATAATGAGAGGGAAAGCTAGTAATACGTAAAGATTAGGGAATCAATATTTTAGTAGCAACAATAATATTGGAAAAGATAATTTACTTGCTAGTTTCTACTCGCTATTCAAAATTCCTAACTGCTAAATGTCATGGTACTGCTCACTGTTAACTGATTTATGATTTCTGATGAACTTTGGAAAGATAATCTTGATTTAGCGCAAAGTTGTTTGGAGCATCCTTTTGTACGTGGAATTGCTAATGGAAGTTTAGAACGGCAGAAGTTTGCTTATTATGTAGGACAAGATGCTTTTTTCTTGGAATCTTTTGCTCGTGCTTATAGTATTGCTGCTGCTAAAGCACCAGATTTTTCTGTATTTACCACGTTTCATAATCTAGCTGGTGGTGTGTTGGAAGAATTACAGATGCATCAAGGCTATGCTCGCCAGTGGAATGTGGATTTACAGTTACAGCAGCCAGGTAATGCAACTCGTCGCTATACAGATTTTTTGCTAGCAACTGCTTGGAGTGGTGACATTGGTTTAGTTGCTGCTGCAATGTCTCCCTGTATGGCTTTATATGCTTTTTTAGGAACGGAATTAGCAAAAAACGGTATTCCCAATCATCAATATGCTGATTGGATTCGCACTTACAGTAGTTCGGATTTTCAACCTTTAACCGAAGAATTAGCAAATCTTCTTGATACTCACGGAAGTAATATCGCAGTAGTCGCTTCTGCTTATAGATATGCAATGTTATGCGAATTCGACTTTTTCCAAGCAGCTTGGGAATCAGTTAACAGTTAACAGTTAAGTAAGTCGGCACAAATAAACCAAGCTACATTACAGAATGTAAATTATCCTCAAACCCTTATTCCTATTGCATGACAGCAAGACAGCAAGACAGCCTTATCCCAATTACTATTTTCAATGCCAACCTACTTAACAGTGAGCAGTTAACAGTGAACAGTCATCATTTTTAACTTATTTGATTCTTTAGCGGAGCGTCTCCCGGAGGGAGATAGTAATCTCAAGGGTTTCGGCTAATTTACATTTCTTGACGCTCCCCATGCATAGAATGCAGGGGATTCTTGCTTCAACAAAATTCCTTAAAACTAAAAGGAACCAGCCTGGCTGATTCGACTCCCTCACCGAATACTCCAACAATCTGGTGGATGCATCTAGCTATGGTAATTAGTCGCAGTGAGATGTTTTTCCACAAGCTTAAATTCGGGTGCGCCGCTCGCCGAACCTAGCTGTGAACGGGTGATTGCTTTGTTCCGCGTAATGTCTCTCGCTGCGGACATACCTTGAATTATCTACGCGGACTTGCTTAAGTCCTATTAATAATAAGACTTGCTAATTCAAGCACGTACAATTAAAAGTAATATTTGCTACTAATATTTAAAATATTAAGATTCTTGATCGATATTGACGCAGCGATTAAATTGAATTAAAGCAATCAAAATAAAAAAAATATTATTTGAAGGTATAACAAAACAATATCATTACATATTAATAGTAAAAATTTAGGAATATGAATTTATATAAATAACCTTAATTGATTACAGAGTAGCATTATGAATCATAAAAAATTGGTATCTCACTTAGTTGATAAACTTAGTCAACCTACTTAGGAAAAATAACTTTAACATTAATTGCTTTACTTTCTAGCACTCTTCCCGCTCACGCTCTAAATTTAAAGTTTACCTATGGCTCGGATGTGACTAGATCGCAATATAAAAATGCCGCAGAAGCAGCAGCACTTTATTGGGAAGATAGGATTACGGATAATGCAACTGTTAATATCCACTTATATATGCCAAATGCTAGCAATCGACCTGCGAATGTTTTGGGTGGAGCATTACCAGGCTTTGTTAACAATATAAATTATTCAGATTTTCGGAATGCTCTGACAAATGACCGTAGTTCGAGCTATGACTATACTGCTGTTAATAATTTACCTAATTACGGTTCTTCGAGTTGGATAGCTTACTTTGAAAACACAGCCCTCACTAGTAACAAAATAAACCTGACAAGAGCTAATGCTAAGGCTTTAGGTTTAATTCATAAACATCACAATGATTTAGATGGCGTTATTGTTATGAGCGACCTTAGCAATAGTTCTCATAATTGGAAAGCTAATCGTACTTACTCAGTCGGTAGCTCTAATTTTGACTATACTAGCGTTCTCATTCATGAAATCGGACATATTTTAGGTTTTGTCAGTGCAGTTGATTCAATCGATGCTAGCAATATTAATGACCATCAACGAAAACTAAATTATACTACTCTCTTTAATTTATTTACTATGAGTCATCGCACTCAAAATAAAAGTATTAAAACAAGTATCACCTACGGAGAAGACCTTTTCTTTAGTATAGATGGCGGTCAAACAAACTTAGGGTATTTATCAACAGGACAAGATACAAATTTAGGTTATTTTGGTAGAGGAGATGGTTGGCAAGCTAGTCACTGGAAACATAACATTAATGCGATTCTGAATCCTGGTTTATCAACAGGTGCTAGAAGAGATGCGATTGCTCGCGATCTTAAAGTTTTAGATGTTTTAGGTTGGGATATTGACTATAATCCTGATTGGTCTACTTCCCAAATAGTATCTAGGGGTAAAACTAATGCTAGTAATCTTGGTAATACAGATAATAACTATGCGATTGAAAAGATGTTGAACCAATCCCGTTGGGGTGCTGGAAGTGGCAGCAGTACTTTTCATCAAGGCATAGATTTAGCTGATTTTCTTGTTCAAGAAGGATTATTCCAAATGGGTGGTAGTACATTATGGTCTCACATGCCAGTAGAAGCTGCTTCAGTACCGGAACCTAGTTCTATGATGGGATTAGTTGGATTTGGTTTGTTGGGTTTAGGTTTGCGACGCAAAAGAACATCTAATTAAACAAATATAATTCATTGCTGAATTTAGCAGCGATAAAATCAGGAATGGCCGCAACTATCACAAGACTCGGATGATCCCCCCTTCCCACGCCACTTGCTATAACGGAGGAGACCTCCGCAACGCAGTGGCTCCCCTTATAAAGGGGGGGTTAAAGTCCCTCTCATGGGTAGGGTTTTTCAATTTGACCTGTTTTTTGCTTTTAGAACTCAAATCATCGGCTAGAACCTTGAAATTACGTTTAGTACCTGAGAAAATTGTCAGCTATTTTCCCAAAACCTAAATACCTACTCTTGAAAGGGTTAAAGTCCCCCTTTTTTAAGGGGGATTTAGGGGGATCTTAAGATTTACGATTTTTATTTATGACTTCCCAAACATCCTCTTAGATATTGAAAGCATTTTTGAATTAAATTCAAACTAATCAGGACTTACGCAATCAAAATTTGTCATTGCGACCGAAACAAAGTGTAGGGATTGCGCTTAATCGTTCTGGGTCTGGAAGGCTTGAGCTACAGTTACGAAGCCCATCTGCATGGGCTTTCATAGGGGCGCATCTTTATAACGAAATGGTATGAGTAATGACGCATTTACGTTTCTTTTGCGTAAGTCCTACTAATCAAAATCAAAAATTTATGATTTTAAAGTATAAAAAAACAATATCATTACCTATTAACACTAAAAATTTAGGAATATGAATTAATAGAAATAACGTTAATTCATTGCAGGGTAATACATGAATAGTAAAAATATTGTATCTTATCTAGTTTATAAAATTAGTAAGCCTTTAGGAAAAATAACTTTAACATTAGTGACTTTACTTTGTAGCACTCTTCCTGCTGAAGCTTTAAATTTAAAGTTTACCTATGGCTATGGAGTAACTCAAAAATATAAAGAAGCAGCAGAAACAGCAGAACTTTATTGGGAAGACAGGATTACGGATAATGCAACTATTAATATCCACTTAGATATGCCAAGTGCTAGCAAATTACCGGCTAATGTCTTGGGTGGAGCTTTACCAGGTTTTGTTAACAATATAAATTATTCCCAGTTTCGGAATGCTCTGATAAATGACCGTAGTTCTACTTATGACAATACTGCTGTTAATAATTTACCTAATTACGGTTCTTACCATTGGATATCTTTCTTTGAAGATCGAACCCAGTATAGTAACAAAATAAACCTGACAAGAGCTAATGCCAAAGCTTTAGGTTTAATTGACAAGCATGACAGTAATTTAGATGGCATTATTATTATGAGCGACCTAAGTAATAGTTCTTATGCTTGGGAAGATCGTCGTACCGACTATGTCAATAGTAATGAATTTGATTACACTAGCGTTCTCATCCATGAAATCGGACATACTTTAGGTTTTGTGAGTGCAGTTGATTCAATCAATGCTAGTAATATTAATGACCATCAACGAAAACTAAATTATGCTACTCCTTTTAATTTATTTACTGGGAGTTCTTTTACTCAAAATTCCATTGTTAAAACAGATATCACCTATGGAGAAGACCTTTTCTTTAGTTATGATAAAGGTCAAACAAATTTAGGGTATTTATCAACTGGAGAAGATACAAATTTAGGAAATTTTGGCAAAGGAGATGGTTGGCAAGCTAGTCACTGGAAACATAACATTGATGCGATTATGAATCCAACCCTAGCTCCTGGTGATAGAAGAGATGCGACTTCTCGTGACCTGAAAGTTTTTGATGTTTTAGGTTGGGATATCGATTACACCCCTGATTGGTCTACTTCGCTAATAGTATCTTCGGGTATCGCTAATGCTAGAAATCATGGGAATACAAATAATAACTTTGCAATTGAAAAGATGTTAAAGCAATCCGGTTGGGGTGGTGGTAGCGGTGGTGGTAGCGGTGGTGGTAACGATAACGGTGGTGGATTCGGTCAAAATATGGATTTAGCTGATTATCTCGCTCAACAAGGATTATTCCAAATGGGTAATGCAGGTGCGTTATGGTCTAAGACGCAAGCAAAAGTCGCTTCAGTACCCGAACCCACTTCTATTTTGGGGTTATTTGGATTTGGTTTGTTAGGTTTGGGTTGGCAACGCAAAAGAAAATCTAATCAACAATATATAATACATTCCTGATTTAGCAGCAATAAAATATAGCGTTTTTCACGGTTATTGCAATAGAGTCTGAACCTCACTCCTTCTCCTCTTCTTATTAAGGAGAGGGGTGTCCGTAGGAAGGGGGTAGTTTGGTGTATTCTACTCAACCGAAAACTACGACATAACATAACTCACTTCCATTGTGGGATTATAGAGGTTTTCACGCTTATTGCAATAAAAATGTAACCTCAGCGTTTTCCCCTCTCCAAAGTAGCGGAGAGGGATGTCCGATAGGATAGGGTGAGGTTTTGAGTGTATTGGGCTCAACCGAAAAGCATTATATTTGGATTTGGTTTGTTGGGTTTGGGTTGGCGACGCAAGAAAAACATAGCAAAATAGATATTTAATACTGAGGATATTAATTCAGCTAGAAATTCTGGGAAACATATAAATAATCTCCCCTGTAATATCATGTCCGTAAAAATAACGGTCATTGTCTCTCAAGAGAAACAGTTCTAACTACTGAGATTGCTTCTCACAGCAAACAATGACATATTATGACAGGACTTACGTAAGTGTGACAATCGCTGGTTGGTGCGTGACACCACAAGGATTGTTACTGGGTTCATAATTTCTATAAGTGTCACAGCACCCTACAAGAAAATATGCCAGTTGGGTAAGTCCTATATGAGTTATTTGATAAGTCGGACATAGTAAATATAGAGGTTTTCAGTTGAGTGCAATACACTCCTCCATCTCACCCCGTCCGACCGATACCCCTCTTTGCTACTTTGGAGAGGGGAAGGGGAATAGTTTCGTGTATTGTATGCAAGTGTAATTCGATATAGATATTGGGGAGTTCCTAATTTTGTTCGTTTTGTGCAATCAAAGTTATTAACCAAATGTTTCCCATATCTCTGTCTCAATTTCTTCTGACTGTCTCAACAAAAACAAAACTTTTCAGTTTAATTACTATTACACCTTTAGTTTGTTGTTCATTTTTCGCTAATTCGGTAAAGGTGGTAGCTCAAACCACTCCAGATAGTACTTTACCCAATAATACAGTAGTTTTACCTAATGGAAATTTAATTGATATCACAGGTGGTACAAGACCACAAAATGGTGCTAATTTGTTTCACAGTTTTGACAATTTTTCTGTCGAATCAAACAAAACTGTTCGATTTATTCATAATTCGGGAATTGAAAATATTATTAACCGAGTCACGGGTGGTTCAATTTCTAATATTAACGGTACTATTCAAACCTTAATTGATGGCACTTTAAATACAGGTAATGCCAATGTTTTTCTTATTAATCCAAATGGAATAATTTTTGGTGCTGATGCCAAATTAGATATTGGCGGTTCATTTTTTGCTAGCACCGCAGACAGCATTAAATTTGCAGATGGCAGTTTTTATAGTGCTGTAAATCCTCAAGAAACACCACTATTAACTATTAACGTTCCTTTAGGTTTACAATATAATAATTCCAATTCTGGAGATATTGTAGTTCAAGGCAATGGTAATAATCTCTCCTTTGATGGAGATACCTTCTCTACAGTTAGAGATAATCGTCCTGCGGGATTACAAGTACCAGAAGGTAAAACTTTAGCTCTTGTGGGTGGTAATGTTAATTTGCAAGGAGGAAATCTTACCGCAGAACAAGGCAGAATTGAATTAGGTAGCGTTCTTGGAGTTGGCTTAGTAAAACTAAATTCTAAGACTTCTAATGCTTCTAGCTCTAAAACTTCAGATTGGAATTTAGATTATAACCAGGTAAGCAATTTTCAAGATATTAACCTTACGAGTGGTGCTTCTATTGATGTGAGTGGAAATGGTGGTGAAGTACAGGTAATTGGAGATTATATATCTTTACGCGATGGTTCGGCTATTTTAAGTCTAACCACAGGAGATTCCACTGGGAGAACCTTAAACATTAAAGCCACAGATACATTAGAAGTAATTGGTGGTTCCCAAGATTTGTCTACCAGCATATTCAACGATGTAGATTTTGGAAGCTCAGGTAATGCTGGAAAAATCGCAATTGATACTAAAAATTTAATTGTTGCAGGTGGGGGACAAATCAGAAGCAACACTTCTGGTAATGGAAATGGTGGAATTGTTGATGTTACAGCAGAAAATATCCAGCTTACTTTTGGTAGTCAAAAGGGACCTAGTGGTATATTTGCTGATGCTAATTTTAGTAAGGGTAATGGGGGTTCGATTTCGATCAAAACTGATAATTTATTAGTAGAAGGAGGAGCTGCGATCGCCAGTCGAAGTCAGACTTTCAGTGACGGAAAAGCTGGAGATGTAAATATAACAGCTAAGGATATTCAATTAGTTGGTACTGCCTTTGGTCAATTTCCTAGTCTTTTATCTACGAGTAGTTTCTCCTCGAATGCTGATGGTGGAAAAATAAAAGTCAAAACTAATACTTTAAAATTAGTTGACGGGGGACAAATTGAATCCACTACATTTAAGTCGGGTAATCTAGGTAATGCAGGTAAATTAGATATTCAAGCTAAACAAATAGATATTGTTGGAGCATCCACCACTGGAACCAGAAGCGGTATATTTGCCGAAACCAGAAAAGAAACAAATGGAGATGGTGGTTTAATCAATATTGAAACAGAAGGTTTGCAGTTAACAGATGGAGGACAAATTAGTACTAATACTTTTGGTTTTGGAAATGGTGGTCTAATCAATATTGAAACAGAAGGTTTGCAGTTAACAGATGGAGGAGAAATTATTGCTAATGCTTTTGCTTCTGGAAATGGTGGAAATTTAAATATTCAAGCTAAACAAATAGATATTTTTGGAGCTTCGACCACTGGATCCCCAAGCGGTATATTTGCTGAGATTGGAAAAGAGGCAACTGGAGATGGTGGTTTAATCAAGATTGAAACAGAAGGTTTGCAGTTAACAGATGGAGGAGAAATTAGTACTAGTACTTTTGGTTTTGGAAATAGTGGAGATTTAAATATTACAGCTAAACAAATAGATATTTTTGGAACTTCCCCATTTGGATTATCAAGCGGTATATTTGCCCAGGTTAACAAACAAGCAGTTGGAAATGGTGGTGTCATCAATATTGAAACAGAAGGTTTGCAGCTAACAGATGGAGGACGAATTACTACTCAAGCTTTAGGTGTTGGAAATGGTGGAAATTTAGAAGTAAAAGCTGAGGATATTCTAATCAGTGGTTTCATTAATAATTTTCCCAGTGGCTTATTGAGTACTACTACTTCCAAGCAAGGAGGAAATGTAGATATTGAAACTAAAAATTTACGTATTACTCAAGGGGGACAAATTCAAGCTTTAACATTTGGTGACGGAGATGCGGGGTATTTAAATATTAAAGCTGAATCAATAACAATCAGCGGTTTTGTTGATGGTGGCCGTAGTGGTTTATTCACTGCTGCTATTACAGATCCAAATTCTGAGAATAATGTTGCGGTCACTGGAGATGGTGGTAAATTAACCGTGGAAACAGATAAACTAACTATTCGTGATGGTGGTACGATAAGCGCTAGTAATTTCTCCAGTCGCAATCCAGATACACCTCCAGGAGAAGGAAAAGCAGGTGATATTGAAATCAATGCTCGTATCTTGGAATTAGATAGCAATAACCCCCAAGAACCTGCAAGTATCACTGCTTCCACTTTTGCTGGAGGGGGAGGTAATATCACCTTAAATGTGGATGAAATTTCTGCTCGCAATGGCAGTCAAATTACTGCGGAAACCAAAGGAAAGGGTGACGGTGGTAGCCTAAATATTAATTCTCAAAACTTCAAGCTTAGTGATTCAGCCATTGTAAGTACCAGTAGTCAAGGTTCGGGAAATGCTGGTAATATTGATATCTTATTTGAGCGCCTAGAAGCTAACCAAGGAAAAATTACTGCAACTTCTGAGCAAACCGGTGGTGGTAAGATTACCTTAACTGCTACAGCCAGTGAAATATTTCTCCGTAACAATAGTTCGATCAGCACTAGCGTGATTGATGGTACTGGTGGCGGAGGTGATATTAACATAACTGCTGATATCATCGCTGGTTTTGAGGATAGCGATATTACAGCTAATGCTGTTGAAGGTAATGGTGGTAATATCAATATTACTACTCAAGGTTTATTCGGTTTAGAATTTCGAGAAGAAACCAATGAAGAAACCAGCGATATCACTGCAAGTTCGGATTTTGGCATTAATGGTACGGTAGAAATCAATGATTTTGGTATTGACCCTAGTTCTGGTTTGGTAGAATTACCTACAGAAGCATCAGATCCATCAAAGCAGATTGCAACGGGATGCTCCAGTCAAGATGGAAACACTTTTATAGTTACTGGAAGAGGAGGAATACCACTTCATCCCCATCATTTAATTAATCTAAATAGTACTTGGTTGGATACTCGCAATTGGTCAGTTTCTGGTAAGCAAAGTAATTCCAGTGAGGTTATTACAAAAGTCTCGGATAAACCAGCAATTGTAGAAGCTACTGGTTTTATGCGTAATGATAAGGGAGAAATTGAACTTGTTGCTTCTTCTCCTAAGGTTGTTAAAACAGGACAAATAGCTAATTGTAGTAAATATTGATAATACACCGCTTTTCACTTGGATGGAATACAGATTAACCTCACCCCCTTCCCCTCTCCTTGGTAAGGAGAGGGGTGTCCCAAGAGCGGGGGTACTTTGGTGTATTCTAATCAACTGAAAACGGCTAAAAATAAGTAGATAGATAGAATTACCTATAGGTTATATTTTGGTTGAAGTTAAAATTTTTAGCTGCGCCAATCTTCTAACTGGGTGACTAAAAAGTAACGCACATGATCGACAAAATTCGCACCAAATTTTCTTGTTCCGTGTCCCATTCCAGGAACTACATAAAAATCACCATCGGGAAATTTTTGAGCGCAAGCACGGGTATGTTTTACGCTGACAATGGGGTCGTTTTTTCCAATTAAGAAGCGAACTCGACGCGATGATTTGACTGACTCAACGTAATTCATGGGATTGCATTCAAAAGCGTATTCTTCTTCGTTTTTTAATTTTTTCGCTAATTGCAAAATTTTCACCATCGGTAGTAAATCTGGTTGCAATCTTTTTAAAATTGATTCCGCAATTACACCCAAGGGTGAAGCTGCCATATCTGGAAGAAAAGAATATCCCCAACTTTTGGCAAAGGACTTTAAATCTCCATGTCCAATAGTTCCTAAAAGTCTTTCTCCTATGCCATTTGCATTAAAAGCGTAGGTAGAAAACAATACTCCCATACTCACACCAAATAATGCCACCCTGGAATCCCAAAGTCCGTATTTATGAGTGCAAAATTCTCGAACTTGAGCAATGTTGTTAGCGGTGGTACGAAACATTGATAACAACATTGCTGTATCGAAAGGAATTCCTCTATCAAGTAAAGGTTTGATTTCTTTGTCCACCATAGCAGTAAAAGTACGTACCAAACTGCGTTCCCCTGCTAATGGCGTATCGAATAACGCTACAGCTATACCCATTTGGGTGAGGGTTGGTACTATAAATGCATTCCAACCATAAGGCGCACACATTCCCTGTAAGCCAATTACCAAAGGTGTATGTTCTCTAGGACGATGACTGGGCAAAAATACTGCTACCGGGAATCCACTTAATCGCTCATCGATATCGGCTACTCCTGTATAAGGGTAATGCTCGTAGAACCAATAGCGATCGCCAGTTACACCTTCAAAAGTAATCGAATCGGGTCCGTGAATTGCCATTATAAGATAAAAGTAAAAAATATTATACGTATTATTTCTTGGTTAATTTAAAAAATCAAGTTGAATCAGAAAAGCTTTTAAGTAGGTTGGCATTGAAAATAGTAATTGGGATAAGGCAATAGGCCGTCATGCAAAAGGCAATAGGAATAAGGGTTTGAGGGTAATTTACATTCTGTAATGTAGCTTGGTTTATTTGTGCCGACTTACTTACTCTTATCTTTTGAGTTTTAGAATATGGTGCGTGACGGTATTGTCCAGGTTGTTTGATTGTTGAGATAGTTTATCGTCACCGTCACAGCACCCTACAATGACCAATTAGTATTTTCCTATGGCTTATGCCCAAATGAAATAATAATTTTTTTTGCCTAAACACTGCCAGCAAACTGTTTCTGATATTTTGAGATAATCTACTAAATCTGAAAGCGCTTTGATGATAAATAACGGCGCAGAGGGGAATCACTAAATGTCAGACAATTTCAGAAGCCGAGTTGTAACCCAAGGGGTGCAGCGTGCTCCAAACCGAGCAATGTTGCGAGCTGTTGGTTTTGGGGATAAAGATTTTAATAAGCCGATTGTGGGTGTTGCTAATAGTTTTAGTACTATTACTCCCTGCAATATGGGAATAAATATATTAGCGCAAAGAGCCGAGCAAGGTGTTCGGGATGCTCAAGGGATGCCGCAGATGTTCGGTACAATTACCATTAGCGATGGTATTTCTATGGGAACTGAGGGAATGAAGTATTCCCTGGTGTCGCGAGAGGTAATTGCCGATTCTATTGAAACTGCTTGCAATGGGCAAAGTATGGATGGGGTGCTGGCAATTGGCGGTTGTGATAAAAACATGCCGGGAGCAATGATTGCTATTGCTCGGATGAATATACCGGCGATTTTTGTTTACGGTGGTACGATTAAACCCGGACATCACGATGGCAAAGATTTAACTGTTGTCAGTGCTTTTGAAGCTGTGGGACAATACAGTGCTGGTAATCTTCCAGAAAAAGAGCTTTTAGCAGTCGAGAAGAATGCTTGTCCTGGTGCGGGTTCTTGTGGTGGAATGTTTACTGCTAATACTATGTCTTCAGCTTTTGAGGCTTTGGGTATGAGCTTACCTTATTCCTCTACAATGGCAGCGGAAGATGCAGAAAAAGCCGATAGTACGGAAAAATCGGCGACTGTCTTGGTGGAAGCGATACGCAACCAACTTTTACCCCGTCAAATAATTACTCGTAAATCCATAGAAAACGCCATTTCTATAGTCATGGCTGTTGGAGGCTCTACAAA
>JBCBPQ010000201.1:0-13700 GCA_039820645.1 Cyanobacteria bacterium J06633_8
AGCGGGGGATTGAGGGGTTACAATTTCCGTAAAAAAATGGGCTTTGAATACTCCGTAAAAAAATGGGCAGGCTTTAAAACAAGTTAACTCGTGTTGAAGAGCGGCATCTCTCTATAATAAGCCTGCCCATTTTTTAAGGCTTCATCTCGGGGGATCTCAAAAGTGTCGAGTATAATTTATAGCTTTCAAAACTTGCTCTAAGGCAGGAACAAAATACCTTTATAATTGTCAATTGATTGAAACGACTACATTCAATCTTTTTAATTTGACAATCCATCTGCTAGCAATCATTTTGAGTGTTTTCATTTAACTGCTTCTGGTGAAAAGGAAGTTTTTTAAGCAAACAGGACTTACGCAATTGTCATAATATCCGGCTGGTGCGTGACACTGAATAACTTATTTCTACGTTCAAAATTAATCAAAGTGTCACGTGCCCCTACGATAAAATGTGCCGGTTGCGTAAGTCCTAGCAAATTTACTAAAAACAAGCAGTATAAATACCAGTAGATGAGTAATATATTATTCAAAGCCAAACAAAGATTCTTCCCAAGAATATTCGGCGTGAAAGGTTTGTTGTGTGGCTTAACCTTTGCTTGCTGCATGAATTTGGGTATACCTTCCGCTTCTGCTGCTCAAACTATAACTATTCGCCTTGGTCCTTACGAGCAGTTAGTAAAAATATCCGATTTAGAAGAATTTGCTAAGACTGGAAAATTACCGTTATCGCTACAAGGTTTATCGCCAGTATTACCAAAGGGAATGCGAGGATTATTGCAAAAACGCTTAGAAATAGATCCTCAAGCAGCCGATAACTTTACGGACGAATTACAAAAAACTTCCTTCGGTAGACAATTTATAAGTTCATTGAGAACAGCTTTACCCGGCTCGAGCATTGAAAGCGTTCAAGGTGCTATTAGTTTGGCCTTAAGACAAGTTAACGGTTTGAGTGTGGTTGGTTTTTTACAGGCATATCCTCAAGAAAACGTTACTATCGATGCCACCAAGGCTATTAGTCTAGCAGTAAGATTTAACCCCAACCGCTTGCAAAGTAAAGCCTTTGGTTCTTTGCTGGCGCGAGAATTATATGTAGACAATCAAACATATTCTTCTCAAAAGTTGAGAAATTTTAATCCAGCAATTACTGGAAATCTTGCAGTTGAAAAACAAACAATTACCTTGCGAGATAGAAAGCGTAATCGTACTATTCCCGTAGATATTTACTCAAGTAGAGTAGAACAATCCCAACAGCCTTTGGTGGTTGTTTCCCACGGTTTTGGTGCTAATCGGAGAAACTTGAGTTATTTGGCGCGTCATTTAGCTTCCTACGGTATCACCGTCGCAGCTATCGAACATCCGGGAAGCAACATGAGCGCTATTAATCAAGCCGCAAATACAGCGGATTTAAAAAATTTAATCAGTCCTGAAGAATTTATCAACCGACCCAAAGATATTAGCTTTTTGCTAGATGAATTCGCAAAATTTAACAATCAACCGGGAAGGCTGCAAGGCAAATTAAATACCGAAAAAGTAAGCGTTATCGGACATTCTTTGGGAGGCTACACGGCTTTAGCTGTAGTCGGAGGAGAATTAAATATTGAGCAATTACGGACATTTTGTCATAAATCTTTGAATATATCTTCTGCACCAGGTGACTGGTTGAAATGTGCTGCTGCTTCTTTGCCAAAAAGAAAATTGCGACTCCAAGATCCACGAGTAAAGAGCGCGATCGCCCTTAATCCAATGGTAGGTAAACTTTTTGGTGAAAAGGGTTTAAGTCAAATAAATCGGTCAGTTTTAATATTAAGCGGAACTGATGACTCGCTGACACCAGCCCTCACCCATCAAATACAGCCTTTTGATAAATTAGGTGGTAAGAAGTATTTACTAACAGCAATTGGCGGGACCCATTTAAGTATAAGTGACAATAGGTTACCCGTAAATTCAGCGGAGCAAATGATTAAAGAGCGACGAGGCATACAAGCTAGAGCTTTGCGGGAATTAGTTCAAGGCGTGAGTGTCGCCTTTGTCAAACAGCTTGCCCCCGAGGCCAAAAATTATCAACCATTTCTAACCTCGGCTTACGCTCAATCTTTTTCTACGCCGCAAATTAAATTGCGCTTAAATTCTGAATTACCTGCAAGTGTTAGACCTTGGTTGAAATTAACTAATAAATAAGAATTTATTTCTTCCAAGCAATCCCAAACCTTATTGACTGTTAGCAATATAGCTCCTAACTCCTAACTCCTGAGTCTTTCTGGTCCGGTGCTGCAAAAATGATGCAATAATCAAGCTTATCAAGCGTGTCATAAAAATAAGATGCCTGTATGATATGGGCTGGTACGGGTAATATCTTGTCTGGGGTATCTCGATCGTGATAATAAAATTACACGTTACTTTTAATTAGACTAAAGACAAGAAGTAGTAATATCACCTGTATAACTACTACTTCCTTAAAGTAAATTTCCCTATTGCTTTACAAGGAGCATAAATGGAGTCAATTGTTGTTGGTATAGTTGTAGCGCTTATAGGTTATGGATTTGGGTCAGCAAAAATTGTTAACCAAGGTAATGAAGCTTTAGTAGAGCGCTTGGGGCAATATCACCGAAAATTGCGGCCCGGACTCAATTTCATTGTTCCCCTTATCGACCAAATAGTCATGGAAGATACTACACGGGAACAGATACTCGATATTAAACCCCAAAACGTAATTACCAAAGATAATATCTACCTAGAAATTGATGGAGTTGTTTATTGGCGAATCAAAGATATGGAGAAAAGTTTTTACCAAATCGATGATTTAGCCCAAGGTTTGAATCAAATTACTACAACTTCTCTTCGAGAAATTATCGCTCAAAATACTCTGGAGGAAACCAATGTCTCAAGAGTTGATATGGATAAAGAACTGTTGGATCGATTAAACGAAACAACAGTCGATTGGGGAGTTGAAATTCAAAGAGTAGATATTCAATCAATTACACCACCCGAAAGCGTGCGGTTGTCAATGGAAGATCAACGCGCTGCTGAAATTAAAAGCCGTGCGGCAATTTTGGAAGCAGAAGGAGAACGTCAAGCTGCAATTAAGAAAGCAGAAGGTACCAGTACCAGTATGCAAATTCTTTCCGAAGCTTTGCGTAGCACCCCTGAAAATAAGGAAATTCTCCGATATCTAGTGGCTCAAGATTATATCAACGCCAGCTATAGATTAGGTGAAAGCCCCAATTCCAAAGTTATTTTTGTAGATCCCGGTTCCGGCGGTTCAAATGAAATTATCGAACAAATAAGCGCTGAAACAGTAGCAGAGGATACTGCAAGAAGACCTGAAAATGGCAATGGTTCTGAATCTTAAGCAGCGTTGCATTGATCGACAAAACAATTTAGTTATAGGTCACAATTGAAACTCAATAATTTTTTGGGAGATTGGTAAATAAAGTTTGACCTTTACCAATTTTCCCAATGTTGAGTTTACTTTTATTTGATTTATTGCTGCCTATAAATAGCATCAGCCACCATTGCAACCTCGCGCATTTGTTCCACATCGTGAACTCTTAATATATCAGCCCCATTAAAAATAGCAGCACAAGAAGCCGCAGCAGTTCCCCAAACTCGGGCTTTGGGGTCTGGTTGCTTCAAAATACGACCGATGAAACTTTTACGAGATGCACCAACTAAAATTGGGCAATTAAGCTTTTTTAATTCTGTTAAGCGGCGAAAAATTTCTAAATTTTGTTCTAAATTCTTAGCGAAGCCAATACCGGGGTCGATAATAATATTTTCTCTTTTAATACCCGCAGTTGTCGCTGCGGTTATTTGTTGGGATAAAAAACTTGATATCTCTTTGATTACATCTTGATAATCGGTCATTTTCTGCATTGTCTGAGGAGTTCCTCGGATATGCATTAATACAATAGGCACATTGAAACTCGCAATAGTCGAAAATATAGAAGAATCAAAAGTGCCTCCAGAAATATCATTAACTATATCCGCACCGCTACTAATAGCTTTCTTTGCAACAGTTGAAGAAGTAGTATCTACGGAAATCGGAATGTTAATTTTTGGACGAATAATTTCTAGAACCGAAAGCACTCGCTCAAGTTCTTCCTCTACAGATATCTGTTGGGCACCCGGACGAGTTGACTGTCCGCCCACATCGATAATATCCGCACCAGCAGCTGCTAAAGCTTGGGCTTGGTTTAAGGCAGCGGCGGGTTTATTAAACTCCCCACCATCGCTAAAACTATCAGGGGTAACATTTAAAACGCCCATTAGATAAGTTCGCTTACCCCAGTTGAAATTGAGCATCGTTACTATTTTTTACAGTTTGAAAAAAGATAAGGAGATGGGGAAGGGGGGAGACAAGAGGAGAGGGGGAAGACAAGGAGACGAGGAAAATTCAGGAGTTCTGACACACCTTTAACCTTTAACCTTTAACCTTTTTACAATGCCCCATGCCCGATTCCCCATTCCCAAGTTTTCACTTAAAATTGACAATTCGAGCGAAACTTTCTGATTCCAAACTTGCTCCACCTACTAAAGCACCATCGATTTCGGGTTGAGCCATAATTTCATCAACATTCGATGGTTTGACAGAACCTCCATATTGAATAGTTACATCTTTATTAGTCAAAAGACTGCGAATCAAACCAATAACACGATTTGCTTCGGTTGCTTCACAAGTATCTCCAGTACCAATTGCCCAAATCGGTTCGTAAGCGATTATCAGATTATTCTGGTCAACATCTACTAAGTCTCGCTTGATTTGGTTGGTAATTATCGATTCGGTTTCTTCGGCATCTCTTTGTTGTTTTGTTTCTCCGACGCAAAGAATAGGTGTCATTCCGTATTTCTGAGCGGCTTTGAGGCGTTGATTGACGGTTTCATCCGTTTCACCAAAATATTGCCTTCGTTCGCTATGACCGATAATTACATAACGTACACCGATTTCCGAAAGCATTAAACCGGAAATTTCACCCGTATAAGCTCCCGTGTCTTCCCAGTGAACGTTTTGCGCCCCTAACATGACGCGACTACCGTGCAAATTCTTTGACAAAACATTTAAATCTGTAAAAGGAACGCACAGTACCGCTTCTCTGTCGTCGGAAGTCTCTTGTAGTAAGGGCATAAATCCTTGTAAAAAGTCCTCGGATTCTGCCCTGGTTTTGAACATTTTCCAGTTGCCAGCAATAACAATTTTTCGCACAGGTTATTCAGTCAAGTCCATAATCGCTACTTAATGCAATTTTTAGTTTATGACTTTTTCGCAACCAATTGTAAGGTTAAAGGGGAATTGGGCATTGAGCATTGGGCATTGGGCATTGGGCATTGGGAATTGGGCATTGAGCATTGGGCATTGAGCATTGGGTGATGGAATTTGGTGGGTGATGTATTTATTACGTATAATCCCCTCACTTCTTCATCTCCTTATCTCGTTATCTACGTTCGACTATGCTTATTCCCTATTGATGCCTTCAAAAATTATTAGGATGGAAGGAGGCGTAACAAAATTTATGATTTTAAGTCTAAAGTCTAAAATCTAATATCTAATATCTAAATAAATATGACTTCTAAACTACCTTTACCCGAACCTAATAGTAGTAATTCTTATAGTACGGAAGAATTGGATAAGGCAATTTTTACTTTTGAAGAGATTCAAACGGAACTTCATTATAAGCAGGCACAAACGGCTTTACGTGAGATGGTGACAAATCTTGATTTGAGTGCATCGGAAACTCAAGGGCTGGAAATGGAAATTGCCGATTTGGAAACTATGCTTACTAAATTGGAAAGTATGGTTATTCAGATTGCTGCTTTTGGCATGGTGGGAAGGGGTAAGTCTTCTTTACTAAATGCAATGGTTGGACAAGAAGTCTTTGAAACCGGACCTTTGCATGGTGTAACTCGCGATGCACAGACGGTTAATTGGACTATTAATGAAGAAACTATTGGGGAATCTGAACGTGGTGCCCTGCGAGCTACTTTAAGAAGCAGCAGCGGACAATCTCAGGTAGAGTTAATTGACACCCCTGGTTTGGATGAAGTTGATGGGGAAACTCGAACTGCATTAGCCGAGCAAATTGCACAACAAGCAGATTTAATTTTGTTTGTTATTTCTGGAGATATGACAAAACTTGAACATGAAGCTCTTTCTCAGTTGCGAGAAGCTCGCAAGCCAATTTTATTAGTATTTAATAAGGTAGATCAATATCCCAAAGCTGACAGGATTGCAGTTTACGAAAAGATTCGCGATGAGCGTGTAAAAGAATTGCTTTCACCTTCAGAAATTGTTACTGCTGCTGCTTCACCTTTAGTGAGAACATTAGTTCATCGTGCTGACGGTACCAAGGGAGTGCAGTTACGCAAGGCGAAACCCCAAGTTGAAGAACTTAAACTGAAAATATTGGAGATTTTACAGCGCGAAGGTAAAGCTTTGGTGGCTCTTAATACTATGCTTTACGCTGACGACGTTAACGATCAATTAGTCAAACGTAAGTTAGAACTACGGGAAACCGCTGCCAATCAGTTAATTTGGAAATCCGTAATCACTAAGGCTGCTGCCGTTGCTCTTAACCCAGTCACTGTATTAGATATCCTCAGTGCTGCAACTATTGATGTTTTCTTAATTTTGGGCTTGTCTCGGCTGTACGGTATTCCGATGACGGAAGCCGGAGCGATAAAATTGCTACAAAAAATTGCTCTTAGTATGGGCGGTATCACTGCCAGCGAACTGGTAGCTAATTTAGGATTGGGTTCTTTAAAAACTTTACTTGGTATTTCTGTGCCAGCTACTGGGGGGGTAAGCCTCGGTCCTTATGTATCGGTTGCACTGACTCAGGCTAGTGTTGCTGGTGTTTCTTCTTATGGTATAGGACAAGTTACCAAAGCATACTTACAGGCAGGAGCTACTTGGGGAGCAGATGGACCAAAAGCAGTTATAGGAAAAATTTTGGCTAATCTTGATGAGTCTTCGATTTTGAATCGCATCAAAAGCGAATTACAAATTAAGCTGAAAAAAGTTTGAATTGGTAATCGGTAATTGGTAATTGGTAATTGGTAATTGGGCATTGGGCATTGGGCATTGGGCATGGGAAATTTATAACTGCTCACTGCTCACTGTTGACTGTTGACTGTTGACTGTTGACTGCTGACTGTTCACCAGAGGTGGAGAGAAAAGGAAACGGGAAATAGGGAACAGTAAATTGTTTCCTGTTGATTTCATTCTCCACACTCCACACTTAATGTTTATATAGCTATTGCAATATAGCTATGTATTACTGTTTGGTTTTAAAAGAATTTAACCATTGCTGTACTTGAGCTTTGGCAATATCGCGAGAGCCAAGTCCGAAAGAAAGGGCAAGAGCGACTGCTAAAGCACCCAACAACAAACCAAAAGCTAAGTTAACGATATCAGGAGCAACGCCAATTTGCTGTAGTGCCATTGCCGAAACTAAAACAATAATCGCGATTCTAGCTACCTGACCTAAAATTCGAGCTTGAGCATTACCGGAACTGGTGATGATGCTGAATGCTAGATTCGCTAAGAATAAACCAATCGCAAATACTACCAATCCAGATAAAATTCTTCCCAATATAATCGTGATACCTGTCACCAATGCTGTTAAAGCTGGAATATTCAGGATATTAATCGCCGCGATGGCAGCGAAAAGCATAATGCCAATAAAGGCAATTAAGCCGACGATTTCGGATGGAGTACGAGATGTTGCTGAAGGAACTTCTCCTTCTGCTGTATCTGTTGTTCTTCTAGCTGGTGTAGGTAAACCTAGAACAGAGAAAATATTGTTGAAACCAATGCTGGTGAGAATATTGGTAACCAATTCCGATACAAATCTTCCCAAGAAATAAGCAACAGCTAGAATTGCACCTGCGGTGAAGATTAAAGGAATTGCATTGAGAATCTGTTGCAGCATTGCAATTGCAGGTACCGAAATAGCCTGAATTTGCAAAGTATTGAGCGCTGCGATCGCTACAGGAATCAAAATAAGAACGTAAACAATCGTACCTAAAATCGAAGATAAAGATTGTCCGCTTGTGGAAGCTTGGGAAAGTCCAAATCGACTTCCTATATGGTCAACTCCAGTTGTAGCCAGCAGATTTGTTACAATTCTACGAACGATATTAGCGACAAACCAGCCAACTGCACCGATAATTACTGCTCCTAAAATATTGGGCAGAATTGCTAGAATTTCTGAGACTAAAGTGTTTACCGGTCCCAAAGCCTGTTGCAAGCCTAGAGTATCTAGTACTGGCATCAAGAACAGTAAGAAAATAAACCAGTAAAGCGCACTACCAATAGTCTGAGAAATCGATAGCTGATTGCTACTAGCACCATCTTGCTGCGAGTTTAATCTGTCGTCTACATTAAGAGCATTTAGTGCATTAACTACCAATGTCTTAACCAGAGTCGCTACTAACCAAGCTACTCCCAATAGGATGCCTGCTCCCAATAGCTTAGGTAAGAATTCCCCAATTTGATTGAGAAAAGAGTTTAGCGGTTGAGAAGCTACCCGTAGCTGTAACGTATCTAAAACCGCAACTATGGTAATCAGCAGAATAGTCCAAAATACCAAGCCAGAGACCAATTTCTCTACTTGGATAGAATCACTACCAGTTAATCCAGAAGCAATGCGGTTGTCGATATTGGTACGACCGAGCAGCCCTTGGACTATTGCTTTAGCTATATAAGCAACCAGCCAACCAATAACCAAAATCGCAATAGCACCTAACAAGGAGGGCAATATCTCTATTGCTTTTGCCAAAGCTGTTTGAGTAACGGTCCCAGCTCCCTCTACTGCATTTTGAGCCAAATTAGGCGACGATTGTGCCAAAAGTGTCTCTATTCTTATTGACAGATCCCCACCCATCATTTGGGTTATATCTTGCCAAGTTGAAATCATGGTTTTCCAGTTTTAAAATTTAGTGTTATCTCGAAAAACACCTTAAATGTAATGGTGGTTTATTGCCTGAAACAATACCACACCCTGACAACTTAATTGGTGTTTTGCAACTTAATTTACCAGTAAATCTCAAAAATAATTAATATCAAGGTTAATTTTTACTTTTTTTATTTTTATTCACTCCTTTTTCTAAAAAGCTAATTTAAATGCTTGACAATTACTGAAAATAATGTATTCAACTATACTTTTAAAATAAATAGGAAAAAACAGCTTAGTATTGCTCGGAAGCTTACTAAGATCTGCTGGTTTTAAGTTAGTCTGATTGCGTAGATAACATTACAATTTGAAATGCCGACATTAGAAGTTTTTGAGCAATCAATTGAAATTAATGCTACATCCGCAGTAGTAGAACAATGTATCACAGAGCGCGTTTTAATGCATCGATGGTTGAATCCCGCTTTATGCTGCGAGCCGGTTGGAGATTGGAGTACGGATATAGGCAGTAAAAGCAAATTTATTATTCAAATACCAGCAATAAAACCGACATTGATTAGTACAGTTGTGGAAAGAGAACCAGGTCTGATAGTCTGGGGATTTGACGGTTATTTTAAAGGATGCGACCGTTGGGAATGTCAACCAACAAATAATGGAACTCTTTTAGTCAATCGTTTTGAATTTCGGATTCCTAATCCTATAGTTTCTTTAGGTTTTAAAATCTTCGCCGAAAAATTTACCAAGCAAGATATGCAAGCACAACTGCGTCGTCTTAAGCATGTGGCAGAAAGTCTTGGCTAGACGGAAGAGAGTGAGGGAGAGAGGGAGAAGAAGATTTTTGCACAGCAAGACGCTCCCACTACATTCTTAATGTTTGATAATATTTCCTACTCACTGTTAACTATTAACTGTTCACTGTTCACTGTTAACTATTAACTGTTCACTGTTCACTGTTCACTGTTCACTGTTAACTGTTCACTGTTAACTGTTCACTGTTCACTGTTAACTGTTCACTGTTCACTGTTCACTGTTAACTGTTAACTGCTCACTGATTTTTGCCTAATTTTTCCAGCAAGCGCACGATGGTAGAAGCGTCTTGAGCGTCGGGCACCTGAAGTAAATAAGCTTGTAAGTCTTCTGCTGCTTGATTGAAGCGTCCGATTTGATAGGATAGTAAACCGCGATCGCGCAATTCTAATGCTGCACCGGGAAATAACAGTAAGATTCGTTCGACACACAATAAAGCTTTTTCTAGTTCCTGCTGCTTAAGATAAATATATTTAAGATTAGTCAGCATTCTTGCTAAAAATTGCTTTTTAGTGACTGGGGCTAAAAATTCCGGTTGCAATGTCATGTTTTGTTGATAAATTTGACTTAATCGTTCCTGGCAATCTTGAGGAAACATTATTTCGCCATTATTAAAAGCGTCAACGAAGATGCCTATTTCCGAAATATCTGGACGAATTAGAAAATGCCCCGGCATTCCTATACCTATCATGGGGAAATCAATACGACGAGCAATTTCGATGTAAAGTAATGCTAATGTAATTGGAATTCCAATCCTACGCTCTATTACATCATTTAAAAAACTATTTCTTGGGTCGTAGTAATTTTGGATATTGCCTGTAAACTTTAAATCATCATACAAATATTGATTAATGGACTGAATAATTTTTAAAGGATATTTTTCTAATGGCAAACGTTCTTCTAGTTCGATTGCCATGGCATCGATTGCATTTAAATATTCATCAATATCTAAATCGGAATATTCTTCTTTAGCGATATATAAAGCTGCTTTTCCTAAGTCAATATATTCGTCAGACTGTTGAATCTCCTGATGAAAAAAATGTCGCGCTGACGATAAATTCATAAATCTTCATTTTAGTAAATTTATAATACCTTCTACCTTGTCTATAAAAATAGTTTATAGACTTGGATCGGAACTTCAGCGGTGGAGTATCTGAAGCTATTTTTCAAATAATAGAAAAATATTTGAATCCATACAAGTAGTAAGTTTCTATCTTGAGGATGGTATCCCTGGCTAGTTTTTTGTGGGACAGTGATACTACAAATATGTTAATTGTCAAATTACAATCGGAATCGGATAATGTGAGTGCAAATTCCGCAAAAAATCATTCTCAGGTTTCAGACACTCCAGAAAAAACCACGCAAACTGCTTTAAACAAGTGGCGAGGATTTTTTTGGGCAACTAGAACCCGTATACTTGCCTGGTATGTGCTAATTATCACTTTTATATTTTTGGTGTCGATTCCGGCTTTTCGTCAGCTATTGTATGCCCGTGTCGATAAAAGAGTTCGTAGGGAACTGATGGAAAAAATGCAGACATTTAATTTCCTGATTGAAAATGAAGCTGAAACCAAAAAAATTTCGGAAGCAGAATCGCAAGAAATAGAAGATTCTAGTTGGGTAGACGAACCGGATGAACGTCTAGTACGCCCTTCTTCTGAGGAAGAACTCAAAGATTTTTTTAATGCATTTTTGGCTAAACAGCTTCCTGAAGATGATACTTTTTTAATTACTTTTGTAGATGGAAAGTTTTTTAAATCAAGCCCGAGAGGACGACCGAAAATATTCGATAGAGATTCGCAATTAATGCGGCGCTGGGCAAAATTAGTTAAACCGGAGCAAGGTGAAAAAAAAGAATTATCCGGTAAAAGTGGCGGTATTATTTACATCTTGCAGCCGGTGAAAATAAAAGGGCAAACTTTAGGGGTACTTGTAGTTGCTCATACTATCAAGGGCGAACGTGATGAAGTTATTGAAGCGGTAACGGTTGTTATTCAAGTAAGTAGCGTTGTTATATGCATAGCTTTGCTACTGTCTTGGATTGCATCTGGAAAAATATTAGCTCCTCTACGTTCTTTTAGCGTTACTGCTCGTTCGATTAGCGAATCCGATTTGAGCCAGCGCATTCCCGTGCGTGGTAAAGATGAACTTGCAGAAGTGGCAAATACTTTCAATGAAATGATGGATAGATTGGAAGCAACTTTCACTACTCAGCGAAATTTTATCAACGATGCGGGGCATGAACTACGAACTCCTATTACTATTATTCGCGGACATTTGGAATTAATGGATCGAGACGATTCAGAAGAAGTGGAAGAAACTGCGAACTTGGTAATTGATGAATTAGATCGGATGAGCCGATTTGTTGAAGATTTGATTTTACTGACAAAAGCAGAACGTCCGGATTTTTTACAGTTAGAAACAGTAGATGTTGAAAATTTTACCCAAGAGTTATTTACAAAAGCTCAAGCTTTATCCGAACGTAACTGGTGTCTCGATAATAGTGCCAAAGGAATGGTTATTTTTGATCGTCAGCGGCTGACTCAAGCAGTGATGAATCTGGCTCAAAATGCTGCCCAACACACAACTAATACCGATACTATTGCCATTGGTTCTTCTATGGATCGAGGTAAAATCAAATTCTGGGTAAGGGATACGGGGGTAGGAATTAAGGATACAGATAAAAATCGAATTTTTGAACGTTTTGCTCGTGCTGCTAACAGTCGTCGCCGCTCTGAAGGTGCTGGTTTAGGCTTATCTATTGTTAAAGCCATCGCAGAAGCCCATCAAGGTGAAGTCACCCTTAAAAGTCAATTTGGAAAAGGTGCTAATTTTTGTATAATTTTACCAATAAATAGTTAATAAGTAGAAAATATATTTTCCCTTTTCCGCCATTACCAATTAACAATTACCAATTACCAATTACCAATTACCAGTTTAACTCTTCTTCGGTTTCCGTAATGATTTAGAATCAATTGGTCCTAGTATCTTATTAAGAGCGCGTAGTTGTTCGGCTGTTCCCATACTTATCATTACGTCTCCTGTCATTAAAATAGTTTCTGCTGTGGGACCACCGATTAGTTCTCCACTAGCACGACGAATGGCTAATATTAATGCTCCGGTTTTTGCTCTTAATCTAGCTTCTCCTAATGTTTGACCGACGAAGGGACAAGATTTATAGTCAATTAATACCTCTTCCATGTATAATTCGCGGTCTGTTCCGGAAATAATTCCGTCTACGAAATCCATTACTTGAGGTCTTAAAGCAGCAGCAGCCATTCTTCTACCACCGGTGATATAAGGCGATATTACGGCATCTGCACCACCTCGCTGAAGTTTTTTTAAGGCTTCTTCTGTACTGGCTCTGGCTATAGCTCTAATCCTCGGATTTAGTGTTTTTGCGGATAATACGATGTATAAATTTTCGGCATCTGATGGTAGTGCGGCGACAATACAAATAGCTCGGTCTATTCCAACCAGCATCAGCGTTTCATCTAAAGTTGCATCACCTTGATATATGGTATAACCTTCTTGTTGGGCTGCTCTTACAGTTTCTACTTCCGAATCAACAATTACAAAATGTACGCCTTCTGCTTCAAATTCTTGAGCAATTTGACGACCTGTACGGCTAAATCCGCAAATAATATAATGTCTAGATAATGATTCCATGGTTCGCCGTTGTTGTCTGAGTCGAATTCCTTCTTGAAAATATCCTTGAATTACGGCTTCTGTAAATCGATTCACAATATAACCGATGGTGACTATACCCATTAAAATTAAGGCTATAGTGAATAATCTTCCCCTGCTTCCTAAAGGTCGAGTTTCTCCGTAGCCAACGGTTGACAGGGTAACAAATGTCATGTATGTTGCGTCTTCCCAAGTCCAACCTTCAACAAACCTATACCATAAAGTTCCCGTCAACAAAACTCCACAAAGAGATAATGTTCCAATCATTAATTCTTTTTGGATGCGACGATATTTTTGTTCTAA
>JBCBPQ010000202.1:0-13643 GCA_039820645.1 Cyanobacteria bacterium J06633_8
AATTCGTAATTCGTAATTCGTAATTCGTAATTAAAGCCCCATAAATAGAATAATGGTGCTTCTACATGACAAATCCACGGATAAATCCGGGGGCTTCTGACCTTAAAAATTCACTTGGTGAGGGAAAGTCTCATACTTCTTACTCATTACACATTACTCCTAACTCCTAACTCCCAACTCCTAACACCTAACTCCCAACTCCTAATTTCCCATTCTTAAAAGTTTCACAAGTAAGAAGCAAAATCCAAATATCAACGGTATCGTTATCCCAGAAGTGACCTAGGTTGTAAAGAAAACTGATGACCAAAAAAGTTGAAGTATTACCGGATAAGAAAGCTTTGGTAGAAAGAGCGCAATCTTTAATATTGTCAAAGATTGAAACTGCTATTCAACAACGCGGACGTTTCACAATTGCGTTGTCTGGTGGTAGCACCCCAAAACCTTTGTATGAGGCATTAGGTAAACAACAACTGCCTTGGGATAAAATTCACGTACTTTGGGGAGACGAACGTTATGTCGCCGCAAACCATCCCGATAGCAATCAGTTGATGGCGCGTACTGCTTGGTTGGATAAAATTAATATTCCAGCAGGAAATATCCACGCAATGCCTACTGATGCATCTAATCCCGCAGACGCAGCCGCTCAGCATGAAAAAGAATTACAAAAATTCTTTAATTCCAAGCCAGGAGAGTTTCCCGCAATTGACGTTATTTTGCTGGGAATGGGGGATGATGCTCATACTGCGTCTTTGTTTCCTAACACAGAGGCATTGAAAGTTACGGATAAGCTGGTTACAGTAGGCAACAAAGATAGCTCTGTGCGCTTGACTTTTACTTATCCATTTATTAATGCTGCTGAATGCGTCATATTTTTGGTTGCTGGTGAAAATAAAAGGGCGGCTCTTGCTCAAGTTTTTGCACCAACAGCATCTGAAACTACTTACCCTTCTCGTTTGATTCAACCCCAAAAAGAAATTTGGTGGCTTTTAGATGAGGCTGCTGGTGCGGAAACCAAACTTTAACGGCGAAATTGTAAGTAATTGTTAAAATCAAAAGCGACAGATGCTCGTCTGCTTGCCAGGACTCTTTTACGATGAACTTGAAAAAAGGTTAAATTCCATGATTGTTTGCCCTAACTGCAATCATCCCAACCCAGATGGCGCTGTCCAATGCGAAGCTTGCTATACTCCCCTACCGGCAACTACTAGCTGTCCCGGCTGTGGGGCAACTGTACAGGCAGATGCGTCTTTTTGCGGACAGTGTGGTTATAATTTACGCTCGGCGAATAGCGGAGTCGAACCAACCGTTGCTCCAGATGTTCCAGTAGAGGCACTGCCTTCAGGCAGCCCTGCAACTCCCGTAGAAGCTTCTGCCCTACCACCAACCGCAGTAGCAACTCCCCAAGGACTACAAATACCTTCTAATGAAGCTAGTCCCCCACCAACTATTCCTGTAAGTGGGGAACAAGAAATACCTACTCCTCCTCCGGTAGTTACACCACCGCCAGTTAATGTTGCCGAACCTGCACCTGCTTCAAAAGAGGATGAGGAAGAAGAAGCTTCTTTCTTTGAGGCATTACCAGATTTAACAATAGAACCTGCACCTGCAGCTGAACCGGAAACTCCACCTGCACCTGCAACCGAACCGGCCCCAGCACCCACCGCAGCTGCAGTTCCCGCTACTCCTTCTCCTGCTAGAACACAATTACAGCAAGTAAGCGCTCGCTTGGTTCACGTTAAAAGCGATACACAAATAGAACTGCCGCAAAATCTTTCCGTCATTCATATTGGTAAAGCAAACGATCGCGTTCCTCCCGATATTGACGTTTCTGGATTTGAAAACTCGGAAGTTGTTTCGCGAATTCATGCCGATATTCGAGTAGAAGGTGATGCTTACTACATTGAAGATGTCGGAAGTTCCAACGGTACCTATGTTAATGGAATGTCCCTACTACCAGGAAATCGTCACCGTTTACGACCAGGCGATCGCGTCAGTATGGGTAAAGGAGATTTGGTAAGTTTCTTATTTCAGATTTCTTAATGCACTATGTGATTTCACTTATTTATCTTTTGAATTATTTCTGATTCTGCAAATGTAGAATTAAGGCAAAACATCAAAAGTCAAAAGTGAGATTATAGATAAATTAGTAAAGACAGAATTTAACCCCTCTCTTGATTATTGGAGAGGGGTTTTATATCATGTCCGGTAAATTTTTTTTTGTATCTATGGGGTGCATTCCGATAAATTAATAATTCATATTAGAAAATATTATAAATAGGCGACAAACCATAGCAACACCCTAAAACATCATCTGAAAGAAGCAATTGTTACAGACATAGCCTATATTTTTCGGTAGATGGAATCTCCAGGATAATGTTGTATCCTTGTCCCTGTTTATAAACAGGTGAATGCGATGAAATATCTACTCAGCAGTGTAATTGTTACCTTGGGGCTGCTACCAATAACGGTACAAGCGCAACAGCAATCCCTTAATAATCAAGTTGCGGTAATGGTAGAAGCATTACGATTAGCTGCACCAAAAACAGGTAGTGCAAATGATGGATATTACAGCGAATGGCAAGTTAAACCAGAAACCTTGAAAAGTTGGTCAAAATTTTGTTTGAAAAACGAAGTTTCACCAGCAGAGTTTGAAAACAACTCCCAATTAGCTCGCCAAGTCGTTAGTTGTATCGTACAACGAGAGTTAAAAGGACAATTAGAAGCTACAAATAATAATCAAATAGAAGCCGTGCGTGGTACAGCTTGTTGGTGGATGACTGGTAAATATAAAGGCTGCGATAGTGGTTTTAGTGGAGATTATGTGAAAACAGTTTTGGATTATTACCAGAAACTTAAAATAGGTACCTAGATTTTTTATTGATTGGTAGATTTTGTAGGGTGTGTTGCAGTTACGCTTTGGGTAAATGCAAATGATATTCCCAAGGAACATAAAGAATACTTTGTTACTCAGATAGAGAAAATATGGGACTTACGCTATTAGCCTGGGAATTGCATTCCCAGGTAGATTTTAACGAAGTCGCAGAATTTTTATAAAGGAAAAATGTTGGGTTGCGCTCTGCTTAACCCAACCTACAAAGTTAATGGTTGATTGTTTTTGAACTAACTTAATGGTGCGTGACGCTTTACAAAATTCTTTGTTTAAATTGATAAATTATCGTTCGCCTCACAGCACCCTACAATATTGATAACTGTTCACTGTCATGGTACTGTCATGGTACTGTTACACAAGCATTCACCAAAGGCAGCAGCGAACCAAGTTGCTCTTGTCCGTTTACTGCTAATTCGCTGTGACATAAATAAATTTTCTCGGATACCCGAGCTAATAAATCCTCAATAATCCTTTGCAGTCGCTCGTCTTCGGCTACTTTCTCGTCTTGTGCTGTCCAAGGTTGAGCAAATCTGTCTTGAAGGAAGAACATTGAACCAAATAAGGTTGCGGCTCCTCCTTTTGTCCATAATGGCGAACCTGCATCTAACCAAAAATGCCAGCGATGAGAACGACGCAAAGAGCGATATTGAAATATTGTCGCTAATGTTACTGCGTTTGCTAAGGAGCCAATGGGGCGTATGGGATAGGGGCTGGCGGTGACGGTTCCCTGTCGTAATAATGTAATAAATTCCAGAATAGTTTTGGTTTTATTTTGTTTGTTTTCTAACTGGAATTTACTTTCTTTTTCTACCGGAGTCTGCAAGGAATCAAAATTTGTTTGACTATAATAATTTTGACTATAGTTATATTGACTTAATCTTGTATCAATTTCCCAATAATGTTGGGCTGTCTCTAACAATTGTCGCAGTATGGCAAGTTGTTCGTAACTAGAATCGCTAACATCGGACATAAAATCTTCAATTGCGTCGTATAAAAAGAAAACTGGATTGGGAATTTGACGCTGTTCGTATCTCAAACGCTGTCTTTCGAGCCATTGCAATATCTTTCCATAGGCAGTTGTGGCACTGTAACCCAATCTATCCCACCTTTCAAATGTATCAACGTTTAGTAAATTGGGATTTTGCGGATGGGGTTCAAAACAATAATCTGCAATTAATCCAGCACGTACCGGATCGATAAAATAGTTTTTGTCGGATTTAGAGCTAATTACCACTAGCATTTCCGCAACTGCATCTCTATCTACCAAACGCCCCAAACCCGGATAGACTAAAGTAATTAAAGTTAGCAAAGCACGCACAAGTGGCGAACCAATTAAAGGACGTTTATCTTGCAGCGAATCAACCGGAATTTCAGCTTTACTAAGCATTTCTATCAAAGAATAACGCGCTATCGCATCTAAACCGGGAGCAATAATGGCTATTTCTCTGGGCTGCACTATCCCAGATTTGACAGTTTCAATTATTTTTTCTGCGGTTTTTTGCAATAATGAAGCGCGGGAAATGGTTTGAACTGACTGTACCGCAGCAGGTAAGCCCAAAAGCGTCATGGGTTCGGTGACTAATTGCGTCATTGAGCTTGAAAGCATATCGGATAAAGATAAAATCGGCGGTTGAGTCAAAGTTTCTCTCTGACAATATTGCGCTAAACCTTCCATATAATTGGGATCTGCTCCCAAACCCAAACGCACTATACCATCGGGATTGTAGCTAAAGGCTCCCACACCACCATCAAGAATCAACTCAAATAATTTACGCATTAGCCCTGGATAATCCTGCACGTCATCCGCCAAAACTGCTTGATAACGTTTTCTTAATCGGGAAAGATAATTGTTATCCGATAATAAATGTTGACCGTAAATTTCCGTAATAATTCCGTATGTTAAAAAACCCTTTTCCAAGCACCAGTTACGCCAATCTAATAATAATGACCCAATAAATTCTGGCTCTAAATTAGTAAAATTATCTTGTTGGGATATTACTCTCGTCAAAACTTGAGGAATATCCTCGCATGGCGTTCCACTTAAAGCTGCTAATTGCATTAAGTCAAGGATACATCGTACTAAACGAGACTCCCCCAGCCCGACACTACGCAAGGTTTCTGGGTCTAATCGGGAACGCCAAAGCTTAGTTGCTAGTTCCTGCTCGGTTTCTGGACGCAATCTTACCGGAAATAATGCTTTAATTTTCAAAGATTCTATCAATAGAGGCCAAAATAACACCACCTCATCTTGAAAAAAACCCAAAGGAGTTTTCGCTTTAACCGGATATTTCCCCCAAGTAGCGGTAACAATTTTATCTGCTAATTGCCGACGATTGTCTCCATTTGCAGCAAACACTAAAACTCCCAGTTCATTATGTTGGGGATAAAGACTCTTTGGTATGCTAGGGCTATTTTTTTGCTGCGGGTTATCAGTATAAAATCTTTCTTGATTCAGATTGCTATCGTCTACCCAAATACAAAATTGCTGCACCAAACGTTCTGTCTTACCACTACGACTAGGACCTACAATCCAAAGAGAATGATTTAACACAAACCGGCTCCCAATGATTTTGTTAATATGTCTAACAGCGTTAACGTAAGTTTAACAACCACTAAAAAGCTAGATAATTACTTAAAGTAACTTATATGAAAAACTTTGCCGTTAGCCAAAAAATTTACTCATATTTAGTAAAAGCTTACCAGTGGTACTTACGAACACAGGAACGTTCTTTGGATGAAGCTTATAAAGCAGCATTAGAAATAAAAGCAATAGAAGATGAGCATTTTAACGGCAACAAAATAGATTTCAATTCTGCCGTTCATAGCAGTAGTGTAATAGATTATTTTACATCAGACCTGAAAAGACTTTTAAGAATTGTACGCATGAGATTGACTGAGTTTAAAGCTACTCGCTATTTAGTCAGCGAATCAAATGTAAAACAAGCACAAAAGTTTGATGTTGAATATCCTAACTCTGAATTAATTTTAGAAAAACTAAAAATAATTGATACGATAGTTGCTAAATATACTTTACCGTTTATAGAAGAGTCTTCGTCTCTAGCTGAAACTGTTGAATCCCCTGAAACAGCTTCTAATCAAAGTCCTAACATTATACCAAGAATTGAATCGGAAATAGTCCAAGCAAAAATGGCAGATGCAGCAAAAAATAAATTGTCAAATCAGCCAAAAAGTAAAGTCAACGCTACGGGAGTTTTACCTCGTTCTATTTTCAATACATTTAATCGTTTACAAGTTGAATTAGATCCGAATGCAGAGCAAGACATTGTGGATAAATTTCGCAAGTCACAAAGAAGAACGATTATATCTGTAAGATTTTTATTACTATTAATCATAGTACCGATATTAAGCCATCAAGTCTCAAAAGCACTTATAGTTAGCCCCATTGTTGAACATTTTAGAGGCGACGAAGATTCTAAATTGTTTATTAATTATGAGATGGAAGAAGAAGCATTATTGGAATTAGAAAAATTTGAAGAGAAAATGAAGTTTCAAGCTTTAATTAACAGTTCCCCTTCTCTTTCCCCTCAAGAAATAGATGAAGAGATAGAAGAAGAAGTTAAAGCCAAAGCTTTTGAAATAGCAGAAGAATACCGTGTAATGGGCGGCAATGCAATTAAAAATGTTTTTGCCGATATTATTTCTGTAATTGTCTTTATTTGGTTTTTGATATTTAGCAAGAGAGAAATCGCTGTTTTAAAAGAATTTTTTGATTATGTAGTATATGGTTTGAGCGACAGCGCTAAGGCATTTATTATTATTTTATTTACCGATGTATTTGTCGGATTCCACTCTCCCCACGGCTGGGAAGTAATTCTCGAAGGAGTATCCCGTCATTGGGGTTTACCAGCAAATCATGATTTTATCTTCTTATTTATTGCCACATTCCCCGTAATTCTAGATACTATCTTCAAATACTGGATTTTCCGCTATCTCAACCGTATTTCTCCTTCTGCCGTCGCAACTTATCGGAATATGAATGAATAATTATATGCCGATTGGGTATTGGATATTGGGGGGACTTTAAATTCAATTTCCCCTTAAACAAAGGAGATTTTCAATTCAATTTCCCCATAAAAAGAGGACTTTAAATTCAATTCCCCCCAAATTAGCGGGGGGTAGTGGGGGGATCTAAACGTGCTGAAAAAAACTTAGAATACTTAAAGAAACCCGGTTTCTATTGGTAAAAGCACCATATCCTCATGAAATAGTAAAGAAACCGGGTTTCTGGCTTTTGTTGCAAATGGTGCAATATGTAAATTTAAATGAACTTATCAAGATAACTAATTGAAACATCACGAAAAAAAATATCGATTCAATATATATCCAATAAGATAGAATCTGGTTAAATCAAATAATCAAATATTTAATCGGTAAAGGAGGATTTATGTTGCAAGATATTATCGCTCAGATTACTTTTCCTTCCTCATCTTTACAAATAGTAGCAGTTTTGGGCGTTACTAGTTCTTTGGGAATATTTAGCTGGCGGCGGTGGAAGCAAAAAAATCATTACCATGTTCTCGACTCACTTCCTTCTCCTCCCAAACATTGGTTATTAGGAAATATTCCGCAAATATTAGCAGCAGTCAAACAAAAGACATATTTTCAATTATTATTTGATTGGAGCAAGCAGTTAGGACCAATGTATGTAGTTTGGACTAACAATCAACCAGTTCTTATATTAACTAAGCCAAAAGTTATCGAAGACACCATTATCCATGGAATGAGGAATGGTAGCTTAGTAAGGGGAAAGCGAGTCAGCGAAGCTTGGAACGATCTCGGTGGTCCAATTCTTTTAGGTCAAGAAGGAGCGGAATGGCAGTGGCGACGTAAAGCTTGGAATCCCGAATTCAGTTCCAGCAGTCTTTCTAAATATGTAGAAATTATTAGTGAAGCTTGCGAACAAATCATTGAGAAAATCAAGGAAGCTGAGTCATCCAAAGAAATTCAAGTAGATCCTCTTTTTGTTGAATTAACAATGAGGGTGATTTCCCGTATTGTTTTCGGCATTCCCGTAAATCCCAAAACTCCTAGCTCTGAAGGGGCACCTCTTGATGTTGCCAAAGTATACGAAGCAATTTCTATTTTAAGTTATCGCTTCTTAAGAATAGCTACTGGTCAAAAGAAATGGATGAAATATCTACCTACAAAAGATTCCCGAGATTATTGGGCTGCAAAAAAATATATAAATGATTTTATTACTCCCCGTGTAGATTTAGCTTTACGTTTGAGAGAACAAAACAACACTGATTCAGAACAAGTAAGTGCTTTGTTCCAAGAATCAATGCTAGTAAAAATAGCAGCCAAAGAGCCAAAATATAATCGGGAATCGCTTATAGGAGAAGCTATTGAACTTTTACTAGCCGGTACCGATACAACAGCCCATACTTTATCCTTTGCAATCGCAGAATTATCTTTAAATCCAAGAGTTTTTGAGCAAGCACGGAGCATAGTTGACGAAGTTTGGGAAAATCATGGCGCTATTAGCACCCAAAATTTCAAAGAGTTGAGTTATATCAGCGCCATAGTCAAAGAAACATTACGCCTTTATTCCGTTGCTTCTGGCTCAAGCCCATTAGAAGCTCAACGAGAAATAGTAATTGAAGATAAAGTGATTCCTCGCGGTACGAGAATATCTTGGTCAATGCTAGCTGCTGGCAGAGACGAGGAAGTTTATTCTCCCAAACCAGAAGAATTTATGCCAGAACGTTGGCTAGATAAAACTAAGCAAAATACTCAACTGCCGATGATACATTTTGGCTCGGGTTCTCATCGTTGCTTGGGAGAGCATTTATCCATGCTCGAATCAACCGTAATGCTATCACTTTTATTGCATCATTTTGACTGGGAATTAGTCAATGGTCGTTCCTCCGTGGAAAATTTACAGCAAAATCTTTTGATTTACCCAGCTGATGGAATACCAGTCCGCTTTCGTTCGAGAAAGTAGATAATATCATGTGCGGTAACCGAAAAATCTAGCAAGCTACAATTTTAATAAATCTTTAAAATTATTGAAATTCCACCACGGAGTAGGAGCCGCATCTATCTCCGCTGGATTTTGAAAAATTACCGGTAGCCAACTCGCACAGGGAAATTCATATTCCAAACCTTGCAGTTGACAGCGGGCTTCCCGTACTGATTGATATAAGGGTTTACCGTGAGAAAATTCTCTGAGAAAGTTTTTTAAAAAAACAGTTGCGACTTTATCGGGAACGGGTTCGCGCATTACAATCATCTGGGGAATATTTAAATCAGCAAGATTAACAGCTAATCCCAAACCATCGCAGGAATTGAAAATAGCTAAATGTAAACCTTGCTCAATTGCTTTGGAAAGGGCATTTTTTAATTCAGCAATAGTTAAAGTATCAGTTTGATTAATACAAAGTTGTCCAATTTCAAGGTTAGATTGGGTAGAACTATGACCTGCAAAAAATAGGATATCCCAAGATTGCAGCCATAGTTCATCGTTTAAAGTCTCGCGTTTTGGTTCTACCAAAAATGTCACTTCTGCATTTGGTAATTGTTCAAGTAAAATCCTGTCTTTTTCTACATCAATTCCCTTACTATCTCCAATAATTGCTAATATTTTGACTGTTGCATGAGGAGATACAGATTTTTCTAATTTTTGGTAATTTGGAGAACTCAGAGCAATTTCAGCTTTGGTATAGCGTTCAAAAAAATCCCAGAGATGAAATGGTATGCGTCGTAATTGATTATCTTCCGTTTGTAGAAGAATCCGAATCGATTCATTATGATTTAATTTTTCTAGTAACTGTTCTTTAATTGGTCGAAATGTCTGGGAATTGAACCAATTCTTAACTTCCTTTCTCAGGTTTTCAGCAAGTTTATCGCATTCTAAGAATAAATCGCGTTTGCTAATATTAGTTATTTGGGTATCGGGAATATTTAGACGATTATCACCGCGTAAACCTTTTCGATAAGCTGCTTGCCATTTGTTGTATGCTTCAATTAGATTAAATGCACTCGGTAATTTACCATTTGCTTCCAGAAATGCTCTTTCTCCTTCCAAACCAATTTGCAAGGTTAGGGGAATATCTGTATTTAATTCACTTTCACCAAGTTTAATGACTACTAATTTATCAAGAGGTTTTTGTTTCGCTGTTCCTCCCAACATCTTAATAACTTCTTGTAAATTCTCTTGATGCTGCTGGTAAAGTGTTATTTGCTCATCTTTACTTTTCAATTGTGCTTGATAACTGGCTTCTAAGGCTGTTAGCGCTTGTTGATAGTTTTGAGTCAAATCACTGTGTATTTTAGCTTTATCTACGTCAAATGGTACATCTAACCGCACTACAACTACACCATCGCCTTTATTTTCAATACTTTTAATTCCTAAAGGAGTATCTGGATTTTCAAGTTGTAATTTTTTAAAAGCATCAGATAAAACTTGTAAATCTAAACCATTACGAACAATTAAATCAACTGTATTAGTCGCTACTTGGAATAGTTTTGTAAATTCTCCTGGTTGAAATTTACCACTACTAGGACGACGCTCTTGTTGATTCTTTTCCAGGTAAACGTAATCGCAAACTATTTCATTGATATTCGTAGTGCTATCAATATTCCAAGCCGATAGACAAGCAGCAGTAAGATTTGCTTGTTGAAAATTAGTTCTTATTGCTTGAGCTTGAGTTAAATTTGCACCTTCTAAATTAGAATTAGAAAAATCAGCTTCACTAATATCTGCTGCACTTAAATCTGTATAACTCAAATCTGCTGCTGATAAATTAGCTCCTTTGAGATTACAACTAGCATAGGATTTTTTAGCTTTTTTACTAACCAGTAAATCTCTGATTTTGGAGTTAATTAAAATGGTATTATCTAACTTTGCTAAATCTAACTTCTTTGCTAGATGAAAATTTGTACGAGTCAAGTTAGAATTTGCAAAATCTGTATTTTTAAGAATTGCACCAGAAAAATCAGCATTGGTAAGATTTGCACCTCTAAAATTAGTTGCACCAATAGAAGCAAAAGCTACTGCTATTTGACTAATCCAAATAAACTTTTCATTACCAACTTTGACTTTCCAAGCAATATAAATTGCAATTAAAATCCCTACTGTAGTTCCAGTCGCAGCTGCAATCATCGCATTAAATATTGCTTCCAGTTTAAATACCGGTGCTGTTCCATCTCCTACAAACTCTAGCGCTAGTTTTCCAGTTATTGTTCCAGCGATTGCACCAGTAATGGAGCCGGGAAGTACTGCCATCGCGCTAATAATACTAGCTATTATTCCTGCAATAGTTCCAGATACTGTAAGATTAATTGCTACAGCGATAATCATGAATGCGGATAACAAAGTAGTTAAAGGTACTGCCACCATCCCCGCACCGACTCCCAGTATTTTATTTTCTACAAATAAGCCCAGTAATCCACCCAAAATGACTGCGAATACTGTAACTAAACCAAACGCTACCTGGAGATTTTTCTTAATTGTTGCAACTAAAAATACAGAGAATAATATCAGTATAAAAATTGCAGCCAAAAATTTTTCTTGTCCGATAGAGTAAGGAAAAAGTTCAATAGAGTAAGGAAAAAGTAAATAACCAGTAAAAACAGCAGCAAATACTGTGACAAATCCCAATAATACCGATAATAAAATTGAAATGCTCGTTAAAACAATATTTTGATGATGTGGTAATCCGGCGATCGCCCTAATAAACCTTGCTTCTTTAAGAAGAGCATCTTGGAAATCACATCCTCGTATGTCACTACCCGTAAAATCCGCACCTGTAAGGTTTTGTCCCCGAAAAGAACACGAATGCAAATTTCTGTTAGAAAAGTCTAATGACATAACACAATACGGTTCAGTTAAGGAATTGATCTGTTCAGGCAAGCAGGGGGAGCAGGGGGAGCAGGGGGAGAAGAAATCTGATAGTCGTATTAGATGCAGAAATTGAGTAATTTAATTTTTGGATGTCCCTTATATTAACTTTCCTGTTCAATTGTGAGGCTACATTTTTAAGAAAACTTTTATACTTAGACCTAAATTAGAAAATCCTCTATAATACTTGCTTTCTCCAATGCCAATTTAATACTAAACTTTTCACCTTGTTCGCCACTAAACTTAAGCTGAAGACAAACATCGGTTCGTCTTGCGGTGACTTCTCGCAGGGCTACTCCCGATTCAGACAGTAAAAGTAACTGTAAATCTGTTGGTAAATAATCTTCGCTGTTTATAGGATAAACTTGTACGAGTACGCCAACTTCACTGTTAAATTTTTGTACTAGCGCTACAGCTAAAGCTACTGCATTTCCAGCAATTTGCATACCCAAATCTACTAGTTTTACCCTTCTAATTCCAGTTGCAGGATTTGAGGGATCGATTTTTCGTAAGCTTTCTACCGCACTCCATAGGGTTTCATCGTCAGAAGTGCTACGCAGCAGGTTTACTAAAGCTTGAATTGCATCTACATTTCCAACAGCAATTTCTCCCAAGGCTTTAGCAGCACTTTGACGTTGATGTTCGTCATTTTCTACAGATAATTGATTTATAAGGAAAGCAATTTCATTATTATTAGAGTTAGTATCTTCAGATGCATTATTATTACGAATAACTGTTGCTAAACTTGGGATACAAGAAAACTCTTGCCATTCCTCTTCAAAAATATTTTGTAACCAACGACTGAGAATAACTCGCGTTTCTTTAATTGATTCAGATAAAGCCTTGACTACATTTTGATTTTGTTCAATTTCAGTTAAATCTTGTTCTATAAGTAATGCTGATTGTAAAAGTTCGTTTGTAAATTGAAAATTTTTCAGATAAGTCCGATCAGCTGCTAAAGGTACGCTTAAAACATCACTCCAAGCAAGTTCTTGTTGATGAAATAATTTAATATTGTATGTTTGAATCGCTTTTTGGTTTCCTACTTTTAACCCTAAGTACTTCAGATTATAAATTGTCGGTGGCTGATTAATTAATCCGTGGAAATAATCTCCTGTATTCATTAATACTTTATAAACTTCATAGGATAATCTTTTGCCAACTGGTTTTAATAAATTACAAACCAGCATAGATTTTACATGCCAAGTTTCTGCTAATATTTCTTGTGTTAAACCAGAAATATTGGTAGGAATTAATAAATCAACATCACTAACAAAACTAGTTTTATCAGATAAAACCATTACAGAAATTGCCAACCATTCCTCAAAAGCTTCCCCAAGAGATTCCGGCTCCGCAACAATCATCACGTAGCGTGATGGAGACTCACCCTGCAAAAAATTCTTTGCTTCTTGTGAATAAAGTTGATCCAACTCCACAGCAGAAAAATCTTGTGGTGTTTTTAGCTGATGACTTAATTCCCATATTTCTCCTGGTTGAGGTTTTCGCCGGTTTAACTGTTGCATAGTAGAAGATGGGGAATTATCAAGGTGTGTACGCATGACAATATAATTTCTAATATCAAAGGGTGACTAATCTTATTAACAAGTATTGGTACAATATTATGCTCAAGCGTAAACAAACTTCTCAAAAACTTGACATTCTTTAGGTATTTATTTTAAGTCTGCTAGAAGATTAGGATTAGAAAGCAGAACTTTCATCAACTCAAAGTTTGTTCTAGTATAAGTCGGCGTAAATAAGGCAACCATTAAAAATGCCTGAAAAGCCGAAGATTATCAAACTTCTTACTTCTTACTTCTTACTTCTTACTTCTTACTTCTTACTTCTTACTTCTTACTTCCGCCAAGCGGTACTAGCCTTATATTCCTGTTC
>JBCBPQ010000203.1:0-13622 GCA_039820645.1 Cyanobacteria bacterium J06633_8
ACCGCATGTCTGCCAGAATGCTTACCTACTACTACACGTCTTTCCCAACCAACTTCTTCCGGGCTAAATGGCTCGTAAGTCATTGGGTTTTGTAATACGCTATGAGCGTGGATACCAGATTCGTGTGCAAAAGTATTTTCGCCAACAATTGCTTTCCAAGGTGGTACATTACAGCGAGATGCACTGGCTACCAGTCTTGATAAATCGAGCAATTTCGTAGTATCAACACCTACATCCAAGCCGTAAATGCGCTTCAAAGCCATAACGACTTCTTCCAAAGCTGCATTTCCAGCCCTTTCACCCAAACCATTTACCGTTGTATTCGCAGTTAAACACCCTGCTTCTATACCAGCAAGGGCGTTAGCTGTCGCTAAACCAAAATCATTGTGAGTATGTATTTCCACCGGAATCGACAGCGATTCTACTAGTTTTTTAACTCGATGATAGGTTGCGAAAGGATCGAGAATTCCTACCGTATCGCAGAAGCGAAATCTTGAAGCACCTAACTCCTGAGCAAATAAAGCTATATCCAATAGGAAATTACCATCCGCCCTCGAAGCATCTTCTCCACCGACTGAAACCCAAAGCCCATTATCTAAAGCGAAATTAACGCTGTCTCTAAGCTGTTGTAGAGTAATTCGCCATTGCCCCTGAAACTTAGTACTAATTTGAAGCCCGGAAACAGGAATACAAATATGTACCCGCTTCAATCCACAAGCTATTGAAGCTTTTATATCTGAGATTACAGCGCGATTCCAAGCTAAAAGTTTAGCTTGTAAATCTAAGTTCGCAATTGCTTGGATTGCTCGGATTTCTTCTTCACCCATTGCTGGAATACCGACTTCTATTTCATGTACTCCAACTGCATCAAGAAACTTCGCTATCGCAACTTTTTCTTCTAAATTGAAAGCAACACCCGCAGCTTGTTCGCCATCGCGCAATGTTGTGTCATTAATTAAGACAGGTGGTTGATTCATCTGTGAAAGATACCTCTATCGGTTTGCTTTAACTCCCCGCTCGTGATTGTGGTTTTAACTTAAAGTGAATATTAGTAAACAGCACTGGTAAGGAACGAATCATTTTGATAAATTATGAATTATGAAAAACCGTAAATATAATTATCACAATTTATATAATTCCATATTCATCCTTGATTATTCTTACTCAATAAAATCAGTCTTTCTGTATGAGAAAGAACCAGATTTCGGTATAAACTAACAATTTTTTTCATCCGGAATATTTTGGATTTCTTCAATTAACATACAACTACAGTACTTTGTAGCCAATGTGCTAAAAAATAATAGACTAATTCCGGAAATTAAGGTAGTAAACATAATATTAGGTAATTGTTAATTGCTAACTGCTAACTGCTAACTGTTCACTGCTAACTGCTCACTGTTAACTGTTAACTGTTAACTGTTAACTGTCATGGTACTGCTCACTGTATAAATATAAATTCTTTTTTAGTTGTTTCTGCCATGCCGGGTAAATACACTATTAAATATTGTCAAAAACAATTAGATAAATATTTTAATTTTGAGATTCTAACCAATCAAAAATTTTTTCTAGCTGCTCTATATCAACTAAACCATACTGCCAAAGCAGCATTGGTAGGGGACCTTTATCTAACCTACTTTTTCGCACTGCTACAGCAATATCACAACTAGTCAGTAAAAGTTCCTTTTTCAAGAAGTTAATAAATTTTGTATCGCTGTGAGGTGTTAGCATCATAGAACAACCAACCTCTATATTTAATATATTCACGGCTTAGTTTAACTGACTATTTTCATCGTAAATGGAAACCTTGTTACCTACCTTTTATATTTGAGGAAACCTTCATCGCTAAATTTCGTCTTTCCTGAATTGTTTATATTTTCTGGCACAGTATAAACTAGGTAGGTAAAAAGTAATTAAAACTGCCAACATCTTTCCAGCCAATTGATTAATGACTGACGCGATGCTGTAAACTGAACGACGGTAGAATGAAGTAAAATCGCCGCCATCGGGTTGTTTATTTGTACTTGTAATGAACCATCTTCCCTACAAGAGGAGGGAATATTTAACTCTTGCAGGCGATGGTAAATTTGCCAGCGTTGGTGATAGGGAATTTGCACTATTTGATGCAGGACATTAGAACCATTAAGCGGTAACATATTAACGCTCCTTGGTTACAAGTTCTTTCCTAGGCGCATCAATATTTGAATTTTGGTTTAAGGAAAGCAACTGTCTTTCTAGTTGCTCTACCCGTTGCAACAACGAGAAAATTACGGTAGCCTCCACATCTGGAAGTTTTCCATGTTCTAAAGGTGAAGCAGTTGTATCTTGCTTGCGAGAAACTGAACGTGCTGGTATTCCCACAACCGTACAACAGCTAGGAACATCTCGCAATACAACTGAAGCCGCTCCAACACGAACGCGATCGCCAATTTGGATATTACCCAAAACGGAAGCACCAGCACCGATTACAGCGTTTTTACCAATGGTAGGATGACGTTTCCCCGATTCTTTACCAGTACCGCCAAGAGTTACACCTTGATAAATCAATGTATAATCTCCGACAATAGCGGTTTCTCCAATTACAACTCCCATGCCATGATCTATAAATACACCTTTGCCAATTTGTGCGCCAGGGTGAATTTCAACTCCACTAAGGAATCTTCCGAGATGGGAAATCAAGCGAGGAATCAAACTAATTTTGCGACGATATAACCAATGGGCTAGACGATGCAAACATAAAGCGTGAAATCCAGGGTAGCAAAATAAAACTTCTAACCAATTACGTGCAGCTGGATCGCGCTCGAAAATAATCCGAAAATCATGTTGTAGAAGCGTTATAAAATTTACTTCAGATTGATTTTCGTTTACAGAGGTGTTTGCACCATCTGCATTTTTCGCGAATTGATTACTGATATAGGAATCCGATTGTGGCATCGGTAATGTCTAAATTATTTAAGCGATGTGCTATTTTCTGCTTATATCAGATGGCGTTATCAACATTAGCCTTTGCTGCATCGATTAAATTTATTGATTTTTATTGAATTTGTACTCACCAGCTTCTAACCCTTATTGTTTGACGACTTCAATATTTCTTAAGGGGTATAGGTACTGGTATTTATGGGTAATAGGTTCTAGTATTTATCGAGTCAAGATATAGTTATTTTTGTACTCACAGCAATATCCTGACGCAGCATTAGTTTGAAGCGCTTTTAAGTGCAAATATTTAACTGAAATGCAACTATTAAAATGTACTCAAAAATATCAATTATCAAGCTAATAAAGCACGTTTTTGTATATGCAGTTACTGTTTATTGTATTGCCAACAATCTAAGAGCAAAGAACTTATTTAGATTTTTTTTATATTTTGTTTGTGTCTAACAAAAGTATTGGGAGTTGGACGCTCCATAGTACTCCAACGAACCAAAATTGCCAGGTGAAGCAAGGGAGGGGAAGAGGGGAAAGAAAAAAAATCTCTGTTTTTTTTACGATACATCCCACCTCAGTTCGCTTGATGGGAAAAAGTGTAAAATACTACAAAAAAAATTAGCGGGTATGTAGAGTGGAGAGTTGAGATTAATTATTCAATAGAATATATATTTGCATTAAAATACAATTTAATTGTATTTTAAATCACTTGTAATGTTGATATTTGCTATGTAATATCCATGAGTAACTGTAAATTTTTATTTGATACATTGAGAATTTATTCCAATGATTGATAATCAAAATTGAACCTCATTTTTTAGAACATAGGACTTACGCAGCAATAACGGAAAGTATAGTGTTTCAGACATTTTATATCCCCCCAACCCCCCTTTTTAAGGGGGGCTTGCATAAGTTCTAGAACATTGTACCTAGGAATAGGTTAGTTAAGAGAAGTTAAACAAATTTAACGATCGCTGTTAACTGTTCATTAACTGATAACTAATTGAAGGAGTTCCACATGAAAATGAAGTGGATTGTTTCGTCATTACTAACAATAACCTGCGCTATACCAAGTTTGTTATATATTTTTAACGATAAACCAGCAGAGTCCAATAGTCCGACAAATGTTAATCAGGTTCGCAATTTAAAGAGTAATTTCAGCAATTCGGATGCTGTAGTTTATGGTGTTGTCAGCAATGTTCAATACCAAATGTCAGAGAGAGGAAATAGCAAAGAAAGTCTTCCCTACACATTTGTTACTTATAAGATTCGTAAAGTTATCTCTGGTGAAAAGATAGACCAAGAAGTGACTTTACGGTTTATTGGAGGTCCCGATGGACTGGGTAATTTTCTAGAGGTAAGGGGAGTACCAGCTTTTCAGGTTGGTCAAAAAGATATACTTTTCATTCAAAATAATGGAAAGGATGATTGTCCCTTAGTGAATTGCGGTGTAAGTAGGTTTCAAATCTATGAAAATCGCGTTTATAACTCCCATGGTATTCCGGTAGTTGGAATTAAAAAAGGTGTAGTACAGGCTAAAGGATTACCCCAAAGAGCATTGATGAAGATTTCTTATCCTGCACCATCTTTTGATGATTTGCTCAAGCGTGAAGATACTAAACAAATGCTGAGTAGAATTGCACCTCAAGGAAATCTTGATACATTAAGGGAAAGATATCAGAAGGAAGCACCAAAAACAATTAACTTTACAATGGAGCCAGCACGAAGAACTGAAAACAATGATAAAGGTTCCAAATCAACTCCATCACCACAACCCAGACTTTCTAGAGAAGGTGCAATTCAATTAGAAAAGTTTATCGAAATTCTCAAAGAACAAACAAGTAGTATTAAAGGTACCGGACGTGAAGTCATCAGCGTAAATCCCAAAGAGTCTTTTACTACTAAAATTCTACGTCCAACAAAGCCAAGCAAACCCCGTTTACAACAAACATCAAAGCCGGAAGAAACTACAGAGGATAAAAAGGAAAGATTACTGCTTGAAAAACAAGATTTCAATCCGGTTCTCAAAAAATCTTCTAGTAATCGACCGATTATTAAACCGGGAATTATCAAAAATCCTCAAATAAACCCCGAAATTAAACTCCCCACTAATCAACCAACTCTCAGAAAAATTAACTAATAATTTTCAGGAAGTGTAATATGAGCATTTTATTTCGTGCTTTGAAAATTGCCTTACCGATTATGGTGAGCGCAGTTAGTTTAAATTTTGCTGTTCCAGAAAAAGCAAATGCATTTTCTGATAGTAGGTGTCTGGGTGAAAAACTGAAATGGGATTCCAACAGTAAAACCCTCCGTGCTAGTTCCAAGAGTTTTCCAGCAGGTACTTGGCGGAATACTCTTTCTAGTGCCATTACTAGATTTAACCAGAACCCCAGCCGATTCAACTATGGAATGAGTATAGATGGTTCTGTTCGTCGAGGAAACGGTCAGAGTGAAATATGGGGTTCTACTGATAACAATGTATTAAAAGGTGCTCCAGCTATAGCTTATACTTGGAAAACTTGTTATTGGTTTTTTGGTAACCATGTCAAACTTAAAGAACTTGACATAATCTTCGATTACGGTTCTCCTTGGCAGTGGGCTTCATCGGAAAATAAAAACAATCTATTGAGATATGGTGGTAGCCTCCGTCCTTTCCGCACTACGGCGATTCACGAACTAGGACATGGGCTAAAACTCAATCACGTTAACACTGAATATAATGTGATGGGTTTTGACTTCGAGCATATTCATGTTAACGGTTCCCAAGCTAGGGCTTATCTAGGTGAAGATGCTGCCGATGGTGCGGTATTTCTCTACGGTACTCGTTCGCCAGCTAGACAGGATTTAGGAGTAGTACATTGGAAATATAGTAGTACTTCCGGAGAATATAGCAACCATACTAAGACGCAGTTATTCAATACTGCTAATGCTGTTTTATCTAACTTTAATGATGGTGGAGAAAGCCGCTATCGCGTAAATCCCGGACAACAAGTAAGAGCAGAATTCACCTACGAAAACAACGGTGCTTCCACTCAATCAAACGTGCGTGTCGGCTTTTACATCTCAACCAATGACTTTATCTCTACCTACGATCGGCGCATTGGTGGAACAACTCTTACCCTTAATAGAGATAACGTTTACACCACTCGACATACTGTAAGAATTCCTGATTCATTACAGAGAAATCGTAATTATTGGTTGGGGGTAATTATCGATGAGAGAGATAATATAAACGAAAACGTAGAATGGAATAATGCTACCTATATTCCTATTAGAACTCAGTAATATAGGCATTTTATATGTTTAGACTTCTAGAAAATAAATTATCGAAAATCTAGAATATCGTTTTGAAAATCTCAAAAGTACGGGTAACTTAGATTATTTCAGGACTAAGGCTGCCCGTCACAATACTTGGGTGGTGCCGTACACTCACCGTCTTATTATTACGTTCAGTTGGGAATCAGTGTACTAGTACAAGTCGGCGTAAATAAGGCAACCATTAAAAATGGCTCAAAAGCCCCAGATATCAAACTTCTTACTTCTTACTTCTTACTTCCGCGCAGCGGTACTAGCACCCTACAAAGAAAATTTACCAGTTGCGTATTTTCCGCTCTAGAAAAAAATCAGAATTTAACTAAGTATATTAATCACAATCTTACCTTTAGCTCGTTCGCTTTCACTATATATATGAGCTGCCGCTAATTCTTTTAACGGATAGGTGCAGTCAATAACCACTCGTAGTTTACCCATTTCAATTAACTCATTGAGATAAAGCAAGTCAGCAGTGTTTGGCTGAGCAAGAATAAATTTGGCTTTTTTACTCCCAAACAAACTTGTTAATCCAATAGAAACAATATTTTGTAGATTCGGCAGGGTTGTAATGGCTTAATATTGGCTTTGTCTCGCAGTGATTGTAAAGCGGTGAGTGCTGCGACGGGTAAACCTGCTGCTTCTTCAAAGCTGATACTCTTTGATTTCACTGCTGCGACTTTTTGCGGTAATGCGGCTAATTGGGCATAAGCACCCCCAGGCAAAGGAAGAGAGCCATAAATCTCATCTCCTACTTGAAAGTTAGACACCTGGGAACCAACTTCTAAAACTTCTCCTGCTAAATCAAATCCCAAAATCATTGGAAACTTGTTCCCACTCAGGACTTTTAACATTCCTTTACGAATCTTCCAATCAATTGGATTAACCCCCGCAGCGCGAACTTTGACTAATAATTCGTCGGGTTTTATTGTTGGTGCTTCTGCTTCTTCGTACCGTAAAACATCAGCACTTCCATATTTGTGGATGACTACTGCTTTCATAATTCTTCTTCCACCCCCAGTTGCATTTCCTTAAACTTAGTTTGACATTGTTTGAGATTTTTATCCCCAGCGGTGATTGCGATAACAAGCTGGATATGGCAATATAAGAAATGTAGTAGCTTATAGCAAATAATTCTCACTAACTCAAAAACGAGAATTTGCTTATAGCCGTTATATCATCTACTTTTCAGCCGATTTAAGTAGTTTTGTAAAGCAAAAGTTAAGAAAATGTTATTTGCGTTTTCTGTTCAAAAAAAAGTGATATCTTAGTTACAGAATTGAGTTTTTTCGTCTTCGTTGGATTCTCACTCTTAAGTTCTTTATATATAGAAGCGTTTCAAGAAGAGACTAAAAGAGTTTCGAGTACAGCAAAACGAATGAGGTTAAAAATAGCTGAAACTAGTTTCAAGAGTAGCTTTGAGCCGAGTGCAGCAATTCAAGTACCTCGTTACATAAATACCCGCCCCCCAGTGCAATAATACTAGTACCCCTACCCGCAAAAAAAAATTCAAACTTCATAACTCTTTCATCGTCAAGCTTTCAGGATTTGAGTGCAAAATTAATAAACTTAATAAATCTTAGCCGACGGGATTTACAAGCTTCCGAAAAAGCGACTGATATAACTTAAACATCGCCAAACACCAAACGAGTCAAATAAACCTTCGACACGGTTGGTGAGTGGAGGGATGAGATATTTTTATATTTACTTAAAACCCTGATGTCTCCTAAACTGTTTAATACGAACACTTTGATTTCACATATTGTTCAAGTTAAACAGCAATAAAATTAGTCAACTTTTAGTCAACTAATGCAAGACATACAGGGTAAAGTTTTCGCTGATTTTGATGTTCCTACCACTTCTGATGGCAGCTATATGGGTAGGAAGAAGATAATAGATGCGACACAACAACATCACGATATGAAATTTGAGCAAGAGCTAGTAAAAGTTAATAAAAGACTCAAATCCAGCAAGACGAAAGTATCTATCGAAGCAAATAAAGGTGGAATCCAACTTAGAGCTACACTTCCTCTCAAGCCTGATGACACGCATAAGCAAGGTAAAGAGAGAAAACAATACAAGATATCTCTAGGTATCCCAGCTAATTTCGATGGTTTAAAAACCGCTGAAGAGGAAGCATACGAACTAGGAAAGCTTATAGCTCGCAAAACTTTTGTTTGGAGTGATAAATATTTAGGACAACAAGCCAGAAAAAAGAATAGGATTACTTTTAAAGAGTTTTACCAGCAGTTTGAGAAAGTCTATTTTCAGACTCGCAAAAAAACAATTAGAAGCGAACACAGTTTTCTTGATTATCAACGGAAATTTAAAAGATACTTTTACTCAGATGATGTTATTACAGTAGAGTCTTTAAATATAAAAATTCAAAATGCCAACACCTTTAACACTAGGCGGATTGCGATCATCATTGCTAACTTCATTTGCAAATCACTGGATATAAAACATGACTTTTCTGACCTAAAAATCAAAAAAGAAGTTCAAAATAGAGATATTCCCGATGATGCAAGGATACTGAATTCCATCAATTTAATTGATGCCTACTTAGGTAAAATAAAACCATGCAACCGCGAAAAATCTGCAAAAGTTAGTCAGCGAAATAAATTTATTTTTGGACTTTTGGCTGTTTACGGTTTACGCCCTAGAGAAATATTCAATCAGCCAGATTTAGATTGGTTTATATCATCGGAAAACAAGCACAATACTTTTAAAGTTCATAAATCAAACAAAACTGGATATAGAGAAGTTTTTCCTTTTGTACCCGAATGGATTGAATTATTTGACTTGAAAAATCAAGAGAATATAAATTTGCTTCAGCAATATATTTTAGAGGAACAAACTGCGATTGACTTGCATTATAAAGTTAGTAAGCTAGGAGATTTCTTTAAGTCATATAAATTTTCATTTACACCATATGACTTGAGACATGCTTGTGCCATTAGAGCCCACTTACAAGGAATTCCGATTAAGGCTGCTGCCGATAATTTAGGTCATACAGTTGAAATACATACTAAGGTATATCAGCAATGGTTTGGACTTGAAAATAGAAGAAAAGCTTTCAACAATGCTTTTGATGAATCAAACAAACTTGAGCAATCCGAAAAACAACTTGCTGAAGCTCGAAAGAGAATCGCTGAATTAGAAGCTGAGGTAATGCGGTTGAGGTTGGAAAATATTGTAATTTAGTTACTGAAAATAATTAAATCATACGAGGTTAAGATATACTTTCCTCGTTTGATGTAAGCAAAGCGCGAAAAACTTACACATGGGTTATTATTTGCTAATATTGGACTTATTGAATTGTTGTTTTAGCATACTAAGTACTGAAGAACCCTAATTTTAAACTTTCTGTTAACGAAAAAAAATATAGAGTACGGTTTATTGAATATAGATAAGATAGAAGAATTAACTCTATCAATAGTAAATATTTAGTCAACTTGTAAAGGTCAATTAAATTCGTAATTCATTTTTGATTTGAGAAAGAAAAATAAGCCCTATCTAGCCAACTTTTAGCCAAATTTTCTCAATCTCAAAGCCAAAACTACCTCTACACAAGACTTTTGGCGGCTTTAATTAGGGATGAGATAGCACCATGCCCTGTATATAGAAGTTGCAACGGTTAAAGCTTGAAAAAGTAACTTCCTAGAATTCTCAAGCGTTGACACACACCAGCCGAGAAACTGGGATTTTACATCTCGATAAACTCACACTCCAAAACGTTAGTTTTTCGATTAAAGCCTAAACCGTTGCCACTTCGATTCCTGGGTTAAACTAGCAGCGATGGCATCTCCCACTTGGTATTTTGTCCAGTGACTGAACGCGAAATTCAATGACATCACCGTCTACTTCAACAGGAATCTTCACCCCTTCCGAAAGCGAATCTATAATCATACCAGCTAAAGCTAAAAAAGGTGGTTGCGGTAGTGGCTGCAATGATAATAGTAGCCCTAGCATCGAAATTGATGAAAAAACTAAGGAGCGGATTGCCAAACATCCTTGTTATAGCGAAGAAGCTCATCATCACTATGCAAGAATGCATGTCGCCGTAGCTCCTGCTTGCAACATTCAATGTAACTTTTGCAATCGCAAATACGACTGTGCCAACGAAAGTCGTCCTGGAGTAGTCAGCGAATTACTCACACCAGAAGAAGCAGCGCAAAAAGTTCTGGTAGTTGCTGGCAAGATTCCTCAAATGACAGTGTTAGGAATTGCAGGTCCTGGAGACCCCTTGGCAAATCCAGAAAAGACTTTCCGTACTTTTGAGTTAATCGCTTCTCAAGCACCTGACATTAAACTGTGTCTGTCTACCAATGGTTTAATGTTACCCGAATATGTAGACCGGATTAAAGAATTAAATGTTGACCATGTAACCATAACCATTAACATGGTAGATCCGGAAATCGGAGCCGATATTTATGCTTGGGTTCACTACAAACGGAAACGCTATAGAGGAGTTGAAGGAGCTAGAATTCTGCATGAAAAGCAGATGGAAGGTTTAGAAGCTCTCCGAGATGCTGATATTTTGTGCAAAGTTAACTCCGTATTGATTCCCGGAATTAACGACCATCATCTTCCCGAAGTAAACAAAGCCATCCGCGAACGAGGTGCATTTATTCACAATATTATGCCCTTAATTAGCGCCCCAGAACACGGTACTCACTTTGGATTGAACGGACAAAGAGGTCCTACTTCTAAAGAATTAAAAGAAGTACAAGATAAATGTTCTGGAAACATGAAAATGATGCGTCATTGCCGTCAGTGTCGCGCGGATGCGGTAGGATTATTAGGGGAGGATAGAAGCCAAGAATTTACCAAAGATAAATTCATGGAAATGGCTCCAGAATATAATTTGGAGCAGCGTCAAGAAGTTCATCAAGGTATCGAACAAACCAGAGAACAACTTGAAGCAGCCAAACAAGAACTTGAAGTCTTCGATTTAGAACTTACCGGCGAAAAAATGCTGCTAGCAGTAGCAACTAAAGGTGGTGGTATTGTTAACCAACACTTTGGACATGCCAAAGAGTTTCAAATTTACGAAGTTGATGGCAGAAAGGTAGAATTCATCGCTCATCGTAAGGTTGACCATTTCTGTCAAGGTGGATACGGTGAAGAAGCTACTTTAGAAAATATCATTAAAGCACTTGCTGATTGTAAGGCTGTATTGGTTTCCAAGATTGGGGATTGCCCCAAAGAAGAACTGCACAAAGCAGGAATACAAACTGTTGAAGCTTACGACTTAATTGATAAAGTTGCTTTAGAATATTACTTTGAAGCAATTAATCAGTAGAAATGTTAGATTTTAGATTTTGGATTTACATCAATTTCTGCGGAAAAACAGGTTGTTAAATAGTCATAAAAGTCAAAAAATTACTTTGATAGAGGAAATTAAGTTCCTGGGACAAAAATAAATATAAGACTATAAGTCAATCTAAAATCCGTCTGTGTCAAGTTTGGGGTAGAAATATCTATCCTGGTTTTCTCCCCAAACTTAATGCAAAACAAATCCATCTTTTAGTTAAACACTAAAATCTGTCGAGGATGCGTTTGGGGGAAGAACATCTCCACCCCCAACGCCAGTTCCTCTAGTTGGGGAGACCCCAAGACCGGACTGGCTTAACTTTCCGCAAAATCCAGAATTTTTCATTACCCACTGCCATTACCTCAATTCAATAATATAAATAAAGGTGTATAAAATGGCTTACAAGATTACTAGCAAGTGTATTTCCTGTGATTTGTGTAAAACCGTTTGTCCCAGTAATGCTATCAAAATGGTTGATGAGCGTCCGTGGATTAACCCAGAGCTTTGTAAAAATTGCGTTGATAGTGTTTATTCAGTACCTCAATGTAAGGCTGTTTGTCCGACTTACGACGGCTGTGTCAAAATAAAATCAGACTATTGGGACAATTGGTTTGATATTTACAAAAATCTAAAATCACAACTTACAAATAAAAACGATAAAACTGAATATTGGGAAAAGTGGTTTAATACTTATTCCCAAAAATACTCGGAACAGTTAACAGTTAACAGTGAACAGTGAGCAGTGAGCAGTTAACAGTTAACAGTGAGCAGTGAACAGTTAACAGTGAGCAGTGAACAGTTAACAGTGAGCAGTGAACAGTGAACAGTTAACAGTGAGCAGTGAACAGTTAACAGTGAGCAGTGAACAGTTAACAGTGAGCAGTTAACAGTGAGCAGTGAACAGTAATAAGTAGCAAGTAGCGAATAAGGATTAATTTCTCTTTGTCTACTTGTCTCCTCTTCTCCTCTTCTTCCTCTCCATTTTTATAAAAAAACCAGTAAAAGAGAAAACATTTAATCCAGAAGTACGATTAGAGAAATCAAAATTATGCAAAAAGACTGTATTTACTTAGACAATAATGCTACCACTAAGGTAGACCCAAAGGTTGTTGAGGCTATGTTGCCCTACTTAACCGAGCATTATGGAAATCCTTCTAGTATGCATACCTTCGGGGGGCAAGTCGGTAAAGCTGTAAAGCAAGCTAGAGAAAATGTTGCAGCCCTTCTCGGTGCCGAACCCTCTGAAATTGTCTTTAATAGTGGTGGAACTGAAGGAGATAATGCTGCTATTCGAGCTGCACTTCAAGCACAGCCTAGCAAAAAACATATTATTACAACCCAGGTAGAACATCCTGCTGTTCTTAATCTTTGCAAGCAATTACAAAAACAAGGTTATAAAGTTACCTATCTTTCAGTAAATCGTCAGGGACAGTTAGATTTAGATGAATTGGAAGCTGCACTGAGTAACGAAACCGCTTTGGTTAGCGTTATGTATGCAAATAACGAAACCGGCGTAATATTCCCTGTAGAAGAAGTTGGTAAACGAGCTAAAGAATATGGCGCTCTGTTTCATGTCGATGGTGTCCAAGCTGTAGGGAAAATTCCCGTTAACATGAAAAACAGCACCATTGATATGCTGACTCTGTCCGGTCATAAAATCCATTCACCCAAAGGTATTGGCGCATTATACGTGCGAAAGGGAGTTAGATTCCGTCCTTTGGTAATTGGTGGCGGACAAGAGCGCGGTAGACGTGCGGGCACCGAAAATGTACCGGGTATCATCGCTTTAGGTAAAGCTGCCGAACTCGAACTGCAACATTTAGAAGAAGCAGGAAAAAGACAAAAAGCTTTACGCGACCGACTAGAAAATGCTATAATAGAATCAATTGGTGAATGTGAAATCAATGGTGGCGGAACGCAGAGATTGCCTAACACTACAAATATTGGTTTCAAGTATATTGAAGGCGAAGCAATCTTACTATTATTAAATCAGCACGGAATTTGTGCATCTAGCGGTTCTGCTTGTAGTTCTGGTTCCTTAGAGCCTTCCCACATCTTGCGGTCTATGGGA
>JBCBPQ010000204.1:0-13548 GCA_039820645.1 Cyanobacteria bacterium J06633_8
TATAATCGTGTCGTAACCCAACATTAATATTCTGGATAAATCGAAATATTATGAAATATCGTAAATTAAGATGTTGGGTTACGACGTAATTTTAATTTCGGGTTTAAACTATATTATTTCTGCGTCTAACCCAACCTACTACTACTACTATAATGCTGGCTAATGACTGAAGAAGAATTATTAGAGCAACAATCTTGAATGGCTCAATCTTAACGAAAATCAGTTTTATCGTTTATCAGTAACAATACTCGAACTTTCTAACCTACGAAGATTAGATATCAACAACAATCGATTGAGTCATTTACCAGCAGAGATTCAAAAACTCAGAAATTTAGAATCACTCAACTCAGAAGTTTACCAGATGTAAATCGGGAAACAAAGGAGAAACTATTGGCAGATTACCTTGAAATTGAGTAGTTTGATATTCGCCATCAACCAGTTCGCAAATAGTGATAGTTTGTTGTTTGGGGTTGCCAATAAACCTTTTACCACCTAAAGCTGCATAATCTACAATCCAGTATTCGGGGATACCCATTTCCTCATAATCTCCAAACTTGTCATGATAATCATCCCTCCAGTTACTACTGACAACTTCTACTACCAAGGGAATTGATGCAGATAGAATAAGTGTAGATTGTTTCTTCCATAAAGGTTCATTGACAAGATTCTCATGATTAACCAATAAAATGTCTGGGGAATAGGTTGAATCATTATCAGGAGTTTTAACAAGTCCAGTTTTAGGTATACGGTAAGGTAATCCCTTTTGTAGATACTGAAGAACTATCTGTCCAACCAAAAAGCCAATAACATTTTCATGTTCGCCAGTAGGTGGTGGCATTTCGACAATTACCCCTTTGTGCAATTCGTAACGTATCCCGTTATCAGGGTACCATTCAATGAATTCTTCAAAGGTTGTTAATTTGTTTATTGCTTGAGCCATTCGATTTTGAATTGATGTTTAAAGTTAAAGGCTTTGAAATAATGATATTATCTTCGCTTATTTTTCTCTACCAATCGTTCTGCTAGTACCGCTTGCGTTCGTAAGAAGTAAGAAGTAAGAAGTAAGAAGTTTGATTTTTTAGGCTTTTCAGGGATTTTTAATGGTTGCCTTATTTATGCCGTGTTGTGCTAGTAGCTGCTTAATTCAGTTAAAGGGGTTAGTAACTGTTATCTAAGGTTAAGTTGCTGTTTCAATGTAGATTATTTATCTCAAGCAATAATCGCTAAACTAAGACTAAAAGATGTCTCCCCTTCCAAAGCTGCATCGAGCATCAACTCACCATGATGAGCGCGGACAATTTCGCGAGCAAGACTTAAACCCAATCCGATTCCTTCTACTTTACGATTGCGAGATGCATCTCCGCGATGGAAACGGTCAAAAATTCGAGAGCGATCGCATCAAATATTCCAGCAAATTAAACTCGCGAGTAGTAAGCTCAATCGCTTTTGATTGCAAGTAACTTCCCTGGTAATTCTATCTAACTTCAAAGCTCCTACAGAAATAAAATTTTGACGCTCTCCCAAACGTAAAATCTGTATCGCAACAGTTTGCCATAAATATGTGCAAATAACTTGGGAGTATTAACAACTTCCTAATGCTTCAGATAGTCTCACTATGCAAATTTTTGTCTATGAACCTATATCTATAATTCAAATTAATCTAGATTTAAGTTCTAATTAAATATCAGTATTCATTACTATTAACCTATCTAAACATTTCGCAATGTTCTTGTCGCTTATTGATGCTATTATCAATAGTCCAACAGCAGTATAGGAGTTACAGTGTGTAACATACTATTTGTAGACTGGCGAAAGTAATTCGCAATTTTAATTTAACTCCTTGTAACATAGATAAATCGTTATTTTTCTGTAGTACGCAGCCTATTTATTCAAGCTATTTTTAGTGATTTACAAAAATTAACTAGGTTGTTGTTTACATTGCTTAATATTAGATATATATCGATTTGATTTGAGTATTTTAATTGTGAGATAATTATAAAATTTTTTAACACAGAGGAAAAAAGGTAAGCGCAAAGGTACGCAGAGTGAGAGGAGAATACCAATATATTCCTTCATTTTTGCTCTTGTTTTTCTAGGGTGTCCCTAGGAGACATTAATTCAACTTTGTATGAAATTTTCAACATCACTCCTCATTCCTCCGCGTTTACCTCCGCGCTCCTTTGCGTTTAAACTTATTATTCACCAATCATCGAAACTCCCGAACCACCTATCATTTAACTTATATTAATGTTTAGTTATTTTTAAGATATTGGTAGAGCAAATTCTAATGGGATGGACAAAGATGCCCCTCCCATTTATTTAATCATCAAATACCAATTACCTAAGTTCCCTTGCGAGTGCGAATATCTTCAGGAATATGATTTCTATCTCCTAAAAATTCCAGTAAAGGGCCGTGAACATCAAATTTAACCATACTTACCGACGCAACTAAAATATTAATCCGGTAACGGTAACGTCCTAAATCAATACCTAATAAACTGCAAAGCATAATCCGAATTGTAGCTTTGTGAGAAACCACCAAAACATTACCTTGAGGATGTTTTTCCTGAATTTCAGCAATTACAGGCATAGAGCGGTTTGCTATTTCCACCGCAGTTTCTCCACCCTTCGGAGCATTCCAAGCTGGTTCAGTTAACCAATTAATATAATTTTCTGCATAATGCTCTTGAGCAAATTCCTTACTTTTACCTTCCCACTCACCATAACTACCTTCCCGAAGCCCATCCCGCAACTGCATATCAATTCCTGTAGCATCGCAAAACGGTTTGGCAGTTGCCACAGTTCGCTTCATCGGGCTAGCGTAAACAGCTTCCCACTTCAGCTTCTGATAAACATCAGCAAAAGATTCTGCCATATTCACCCCTTCGGGAGTTAATTGGGCATTAGTTTCCCCGCAAAAATCACCACTTTGACTAAAAGTAGTTTCTCCGTGACGCAAAAAATATAAATTAAGAGCCATAAATTGTATCGGAATTGGGACAACGAATCATGTACTTCGCAATCCTATCGAAGATTACGAGAAATATAAGTTAACTTCAAGTCAAAGGTTAAAAGTTAAAAGTTTGCATGTTAAACTCTTAACTTCCTATTGCCGATGCCTCATACCCAATACCCAATACCCAATTACCAATTACCAATTACCAATTACCAATTACCAAATGAATTGGGAGTATTGTGGATTTGAAATTTAACGAAACCCTGGTTTTCATGTTCGTGAATAAAAATTAAACGACCACTCCATTTAGCTACAGGTTGATAAACCTTGAAATTAACTGTTTGATTGATGGGATAATATTCTGGAGCAAATAAAGGCGAATCACTGCTGATTTTATAGTTAGATAATTTAGTTTGTAGAGACTTTTAATTAATAAACCGATAAATAACACATCTCACTGTGACACAGAATACAAATACGATTATGTGATTCATCAATTTTAATTAACTACTATGCCATCTTTTCTGTATTTAATCGAATCAAAATATAAAAAAATGTGACTTGTATCATCTTCACTTGTAATCTTACAGGGGAATTACTGTATTTTGTAACTTACAAATAAATTTCAAGGTCAACCTTGGTGGTATGAGAAGGAGTGAGTATGTCTAAAAAAATTGCCATCGCAGCCTTAAGTTTGCTATTAACAGCAGCATTACCTGGTGTTGCTTCTGCCGAAACCGTAATGCAAAAGGTGAAACGCACGGGTGTACTCACAGCAGGAACCAGTAAAGATGCTTTCCCTTTTGCATATAAAAATAAACAAGGTGAATTAATTGGTTACTCTGTGGATATGCTTAAACTTATCCAACAGCAATTAGAAAAAGAACTTGGTAAAAAAGTCCAACTTAAATTATTGCCGCTCAACACAGATGAACGCATTCCTAATATAGTTAATAGAAAAGTTGACATTGTTTGCGACGCGAGTAGTTTTACTTGGCAACGGAATAAAGATGTAGATTTTTCCTTTAGCTATGGTGCTACTGGTACCAATCTATTAGTTAAGAAACCAAGTAATTTAGGTTCTCCGAAAAGTTTAATTGGTAAGAAAATCGGAGTATTAGCAAAAACCACGAACGAACAAGCCATTAAAAGGGTACAACCACAAGCAAAGCTAGTATATTTGAAAGATAGATGGCAAGGATATACAGCTTTGCGACAAGGAAAAATAGATGCTTTTGCCGACGATGGTATTCTTTTAGAAGCCTGGTTGGGTAGAAGTAAAAATTACAATCAATTCAAAGTTGTACCGGACAGACCTTATTCTAGAGAAGGTATAGCTTGTATGATTCCCGAGAATAATTCCGATTTTCTCGATACAGTAAACTATACCTTCTACGGATTTATGCAAGGGTTTGTCAATAATGAAAGTAAATATGTAACTATGTTTGACCGCTGGTTTGGGGCTAGAGGAGCAATTCCTTTGAATAACGATTTACGGGAACTTGCTGTTGAAACCATGCGAATAGTTATTGATTCTCATGAAGATGTTCGTCGAAATTAATCAATTTATCTGAAGACGAAGAAGTTCGGCGTTTTTCTATTATATTAGAATGATAACGCCGAACTTCTTTTTAAATACTTCTTGGAAGAAAACGCTCTTAGGATTGAAGTTTAAATAAAATACAAAGCCTTATTTTATCCGCGTTCCTTAATTCAAACCTTAGTAGATTCGGGTTATTTACCTAACCAAAGTGAACTTTGATTTGAGGGATTTTAATCATACGATGAGCATTGACAGTGACATCAATTGTGCCAAAACCCTTTTGTCGAGGTTCGACGGCATCATAACGAATATTAACTCCTCTAAAGTCAGAATAAGCATTGGGATAAGCCCCAGGGAAACTACTGTTATCCCAATTCCGCCAATCGGAGATAATGCTAGCGCCACTGAGTCTTGGTAACATTGCTGATGCTATTTCTTGAGTACTCATTTTTTCATGCTTTTTGAGGTATTGTGCAGCAACGGACATACCAATTGAAGCAGCACCAGAAAAGCTGGAAACGGTTGGTTGATTATATTCAAATCTGGGAAAAGCAAGAGCTACATTTTGTCCTAGAGTTTCCTTTTTTTCTGCACCAAGAATGTAGTTATATTCAGAGTTGTTAACTTCAACTGCCGAGACATTCGTAAACTGACGATGTAAAAATTCTCGCTGTGCTAACTGAGCATCTAAACGTTTGTTATACCATTCTTGGACTTGCTGATGATTTTGACTTCCACTACCAAAAGCCGCAAGTGCTAATCCACCTAATGCTAAATTTAATAAGCTCGGACCAGCCGCTTTTATGAAAATGAGAAAAATAATTCCGCGAGCTGGTTTAGGTTGATGTAAGCCTAAATTAACAATAAATGAACCACCTGAAGCAGCTGTGTAAGTAATAAATTTTCTACGATTCATCGATTTATCACTCTAAGATATCTTCAAAGAAGTACACTGGAGGACAAGAATCGTTACGATTAGAACTTCCTCTTAAGCATTTAAGTTCAAGTCCAATACTGCGAGTATTTTGCACATCTATAGTGACTAAAGATTTTTTCCCTTTTGAAATATCTATGTATCCTTTTGGTTTCCCGTCTTTATATATAGATAAACGAACTAATGAACCTTTAGATAAATAAAAACTGTCATCAAAACCAACAGCTAAAGTCAATGTTTTAAATTTTGGCTTCTCTCCATTAGATGCTAATCTACAAGCAGCTTTCTGAGAAGGCTTTTTTTTAGAAAATCCCCCGTTATGATAAGAATTACCAAAAACTCCAACTGCTCTGTAAATTTCAAATCCTATTGGAATATCTTTATTAATAGAAGAATATCGGCTTCCCTCAATTTCGCGACATCCCATCTCACCTAAAGAGAATACACCAGGAGGACGACTTTGGGCTTCTACTAATTGATTGCCAGAAACTGTTACTGCAAAAGCAATCAATCCAAAAATAGCTTTACTAATTTTCATTCTTTTCTCCCTGATATTAAATCAATAGGTCTAAAATTTTTATCGAAAAAATCTTAATTAAATCACATTAGGCGACATAAGATATGTGTAAATACTCATTGTGACTTACAGCATATTTGATTTTAGTGGAGTACAGACGTGCGGGCAGGGATGCCCACCCTACAAGAGTGAATATACTCACCAATTTAGGATATTAAATTACCTATTTTTGTACATTGATACAACTAATAAAGGCTATATATAAATGCATGAAATAAGTTATTTTTTAAATGCTAACTAATCAAACAATTAACAACCATCAGTAAAATACCTGAAGAAAGTTTTAGAAGGATTTAGGATGAATAAAATGAAAAAAAGTAGAGTAATCACTGAGCATTTATAAAGCATCAATATTATTCTTCATAATTCATGGTGAACGATTGCTTTATTTCAATTAACTACAATAGAAGAATCCACTGATGAAATTATTGTAGATATAGCTTTCAAGACGAAAATTAACCAAAATCTACAAGTATAAAGAATAAGTTCGGCAATTATCTAGTATTTAGTAAAGATAACGTCGAACTTGTCTTTAACTACTTTTTATAACAAGGCTGTAAACTATTTCCCAATCAAATCTCCTGCGTCATTTCCGTATATTTAATTATCATCTCGGTCTTCTAGTTGTGCAGCCAGCATTCTTAAATCGTTTTTGGATTAAATTTCTATAGCTAATACCATTAAACTCCCCGTACCTATCAACGAGATTCAATAATTTTGGTAACGCAGAAAGAGGTGTTGGGGAATGGAAGGGAACATCATAATTCCTTGTTAATCTACCATTTTTAGGAATTGCTGTCCCCAAGTAATTTCCTTCCTTAAACAGCACTTCACCGTTATCGGTTTGTATGGCTTTACCTAATGATTTACCAGTAGTAAAACTGAAATCACCTAAAACATTTTTAATAATGCAAACACGACCTTTGGTTTTTGAAGGATAAATATATCTAACATCTTCATAACCCCCCCATACTCCCATAAAAGGCGCTAGGTTCGGTTGAAATTTTGACCAAGCGGCTACAAAAGAATTTCTAGCTTGTTTCTCGGTTTGAGTTCTTCTGTCTTCTACGTAAACAGCAGCTACACTACTCTTTTTCCTTGATTCAACATCTTGCTTAAGCTCTCGGCGTAGTTTTTGTAATTCTGCGTTTTTTGCTGATGTATTTTGAGCCAGACGTGTTAATGGTTTTTTGAAAGGACCATTATATTGCAAACTATAGGCTCTACCGTAGCTGTAGGATAATTTTTCATTACCCTTATTGTCCTTGCTTATTCCGAAGTAAATAACAGTTACACTATTAGTATTCCAATACTTACCGTTATCGCTCTCTACTACTTGACACCCATTAGTATCTTTCGTAGCGAACCATTCATTACAAGTATATGGATTATTAAGTCGAAAATAACTGGTTCTGCCCCAAGACGTTTTTACTGTTACATATATATATCCTTCATCTAGCTTACTTCTGATAATACACTTTCCTCTATTTATCACCTTTTCTACCCCACGGTCATAACAGGTACTAATCGTATTAGTTTGCCGTTGAGCCTGTGATGGAGTTGAAAATAGAAGACTTGATAAAACTGCTGTAGATGCTAAAAGTATTTTGAACCCTTTCATTTAAGTGTATGGTAATTAAAAACACATTATACTTAGGGATGGATCTAAATAGGATTCGCGATCGCACTTAATTTCCTTCGGGAGATAATATTCTCTCTCTACCTAACTAAATACCCTGGCTGAGAAGCATACACTAACCTTGGCGTTCATGGTTGTAAGCGCGAGGGGCAGGATAATATAAAGTAATTGGGGCTGATTAATATTAATCAATCCCAATTAATGATTTACTTGTTTTAGAAACAGTCAGAGGTCAACAAATATCTATCTCTGTAACTAGTTTTTGTGATTACTAAGTATTAGCAACACAATGTCCATTTTTGATGTGTGCCCAGACGTGATTAACTCGATTAGGATCGAAGCCTGATATATCACCTGAAGATTTTAAGTGCTGGAACATAACTCGACAGAATCCATTACCTTGTATTTGATTCATCTTTTTTATATCGTCATCGGTATGAAATACGTGTTCATGCGATTGGTAACCCACTGCGGGGGCAATATTAGCTACTACAGCAATGGCTGTTCCTGCTAAGGCTAAAGTCAATTCTTTTTTCATTGATTGTCTTTGTATTTTTAGTGTTTTTCATACTTTGAAGAAGGTTCAGAAAAACCCTTTTCTCTGTATACACGTAGATTAGTTCTAGAACACAAAAAATATCAACCAACGAAATCAACCAACAAATTGAAAAATGTTGGTCTTTGAAAAAAGCACACAAAAAAAAGTTTAAATAGCCTAATCAATTTCATCAATATTTCATTGTTTATACTGATATAAACTAAAGATAAGCGATGATATATTAGACATATTTTATTGTTTATACTGTACTGTTTATAATATGGGGTCTAGCATCAACATTGAGGAATTAAGAAAAATAGCTGAAGAAAATTCGGGTATCGACATTAATGATTTAATTACTCAAATTACAAAGATAAAATGCGATAATCTTACAGACTTTGAGAAGAAGTATTTGTATTTAATACTTTGCCAATTCCCGGCAGATGAAATTGCTTTTATATACTATAAAAATAAAATACCTTCACGAGAAGAAATTGCTCAAAATAAAAAAGAACTAAAAAGAAATACTAAGACTTTACGTGAATATGCCTCAAAAGGATTAAATACTTATCTGAAAGAATTAATAGGATTAGATGAGGATACTCCTCTACCACAATTTAAAAATGGTCTCTTAATTAAAGAACTAAAAAAGGTCTGTAAAACTAATAATATTGATAAGAGTAATGATGAAATTCGTATAGTAATAAAAATGCCAAAAGAAATCTCAAAAGATATGAAAGATTTATTGATTCAAATAATCCCTAGTATTAAGTTTGAATAAATGGTGCTTGATAACTTACTTAATAGAAAAAATATCTACAGATAAATAATAATGGATTATCAAACTGAAGAAACGATTTATGCAAAATGCTCGCGAGAAGACTTTGAAAAATTGCAAGAACTATTTGAATCAGGGGAGTTAAATAAAATACTTGATACCGAAGTTATTGATATTGGTATTACTTCCACTACAAAACCTGTAATATTAAGTCAGTGGTTAAAAGGAATTATTCAGCCTAGCTGGGAGATTCTCAATCAATTCAACAATACACCAAATTTAGATTTTGCTGTTCGCACGCTAAATGAGTCAACAAGCCAGCAAAATGATTCTAATATTAGCTGTAAAAAAGTTTATAACTTGGGAACATCTATAGATGGTAATTGTGTTGAAGTAATTGTAGAAATTAAACTCACTCAAAATCAAGAAGAAATGGATGTTGATGTGAGAGTACAGCCCTGCAAAAATCAGCCTTTTCTTCCTACAGGGTTAAAACTCATACTGCTTCATGACTCCGAGATTTTAGCTGAAGTTGAAGCCAGAGAAGCTGATAATACTATAAAACGTGGGCTTACCGGAGAGGTAGGAGACAATTTTAGTGTTAAAATAGTGCTAGGTGATTTTAACGTATTAGAAGACTTTACAGTTTAGGGTATGACACTATCTTTTAGAGTGAATATTCTTGTTAGCGAACAGGTTTATAACGACAGAAGAAGTCCGCTAAGTTCATTTTGTATGATTAAAGATAATGTTGAAAAAAGTTATTTTTAAAATACAGGATGGAACTTGTGAAAATGGCTTTCCTGTACTAATAGATATCATAGAAGAAGGCAAAACTTCTCAAAGGTTGGAAAGTAATCTACCAACTGCACCAAATATCAAGGAAGCAGTAATAAACTGGCGAAAAAATTACCATAGATTAATCGATGAAAATGTATCGCGAGCAATCAAAGTAAAAAAAGCAGAAGTTACGAATATTTCATATCAAGAGACTGGAAATAGAATCACAGAAGAAATAAATCAATGGCTCGATTGCTCATCATGTAGTGAGTGGAGAAAACTTCAAAATCAATTACGAGCTACATTAAATAAACAAGATGAAATTCACCTAATCATTCAAACTTCCGATAATACTCTTCGTCAAATACCCTGGCAATTATGGAGCTTATTTACCGATTATAATAACTCGGAATTTGCATTAAGCCCTTTACAGTACACAAACACGCAAAATACAAAACAAACAGGTAATGTAGTCAAAATTCTGGCAATTATAGGTGACAGTACAGGTATAAATACAGATAAAGATAAACAACTTATTGAACAGTTACCAGGTGCGAAAATCACTTTTCTTGAAGAACCAGATTCTGAAACAATCAAGAATAAATTATGGGAAGAACAATACGATATTATATTTTTTGCGGGACATAGTTCAAGTCAAAATAGTGCTACAACTGGTCAAATTTCTATTAATGCCACAGAAAGTATATCTATTACAACTCTCAAAGAAGCATTAAAAAATTCTGTTAAACTCGGATTAAAACTTGCTATTTTTAATTCATGTGATGGGCTAGGTTTAGCTCAAGAAATAACTTCTATAATCCCTCATGTTGTAATCATGCGTGAGGTGATTATGAATCTAGCTGCACAGAAATTCTTGGAATTTTTTTTGAGTAAATTTTCAACAGGAGAATCACTCTTCCTTTCTGTACGTCATGCACGGAAGCGATTACAAGATTTAGATAAAGAAAATGAAACCGCTTTTAAGTTTTCATCATGGCTCCCAACTATCTTTTATAATCCTGCCGAGGAAGCATTGACTTGGGAATATTTACGATATGGTAAAAAGCAGCCACATCCTAAACCAAAAAAAATAAAGGTATTTTCATTACTTGCTTTAGTAATAGCACTCCCTTCATTATCGTTAATTTTTCTAGTTGATAATAAACCAAAAGAAAATAAATTAAATAATAATGAACTAACAAATGAAATCAAATCAAGAGTTTCACAAGAAGATTATAAAGATGAGAAACGGGATGTAGATACAAAAAAATATTGTCAAAGAAAATATGGTCGTGACTTTGAGATTCCGAAGTATGAGGATATAGACACTATATATGATTGGAGATGCATTAACAAAATAACAGGTGAAGATTATTACCTAAAACCAGCAAATTTTGTAGAAATGTGCAAACAACAACGCAATATTGATTGGGCAAGTTATAGGGATGAAAATGAAGGGTTTTCTTGGTTTTGTAATAAGGAAAAATCGGAAAAATTTAGATTATGATACCGATTTTTTGTTTTTGTATATTTAATTTGATAAATAGTTTAAGGAGGGCTTGCGTAATTCCTAATGGGATACAAAAAAAGGACGCGATATCATCGCATCCCCTCAATCGTTATACTTTCAAAAATTTCTCAATTATGAAAAAAGTAATTAAGAAATATTACAAAGATGGAACATATTGTGGTTTTTCTGGTACTTCAGCATACTCAGCCACTATTTGACGGAACTCGTCACCATCAATGGTTTCTTTTTCAATTAGTAAGTCAACCAATCTATCCATCAAGCTGCGATGATCGCGCATCATCTGCAATGTTGATTGATATTGCTCTTCAACAATCCCGCGAACTTGAGAATCAATACGAGCGGCAATTGATTCGGAATATTCGGAGCGTGTAGTCCAGTCACGTCCTAAGAATACTTCTCCTTGCTGACTTTCTAAGGATACCGGACCTAAATCGGACATGCCAAATCTTGTAACCATTTGTCGCGCCATGCCAGTTACCTGTTGCAGGTCATTTCCAGCACCAGTAGTAATTTCATCTCTACCAAAAATTACTTCTTCAGCAGCACGTCCACCCAAAGCACCAGAAATTCTTGCTTTCAACTGAGAACGGCTGATTAAACCTTGGTCTTCACTAGGAGTAAACCAGGTCAAACCCTGAGCTTGTCCGCGAGGAATCAAGGTAACTTTTTGTACCGGGTCGTGGTCTTTAACCAAAGTTCCCACTAAAGCATGTCCGACTTCATGGTAAGCAATCAAACGCTTGCTCTTGCTATCTACCAAAGGTGTGCCTTCCATACCAGCAACAACCCTATCTACAGCATCGTCAATTTCTGTAAGCGTAATACCTTCTTTACGTCTTCTGGCAGTCAGAATTGCAGCTTCATTGAGTAAGTTAGCTAAATCGGCACCGGTAAAACCTGGTGTACGGCGAGCAATTGCTTCTAAAGATACACCTTTATCTAATTTCTTGTTGCGTGCGTGGACTTCTAAAATTTCTAAACGTCCTTTGATATCGGGTGCATCAACCATCACCTGTCTATCAAAACGTCCGGGACGTAACAGCGCTGCATCTAATACATCAGGACGGTTGGTAGCAGCAATAATAATAATGCCAGTATTACCTTCAAAACCATCCATCTCAGTCAGCAACTGGTTAAGGGTTTGTTCGCGCTCATCGTTACCGCCGCCAATACCCGCACCACGCTGTCTTCCTACAGCATCAATTTCATCAATAAAGATGATACATGGAGCATTATCTTTAGCTTTTTTGAATAAATCGCGAACGCGGGAAGCACCCACACCCACAAACATCTCCACGAACTCGGAACCTGAAATACTAAAGAAGGGTACCCCAGCTTCTCCAGCAATTGCTTTTGCTAGTAAAGTTTTACCTGTTCCTGGAGGTCCTACTAATAATACACCTTTTGGAATACGCGCCCCTACAGCAGTAAATTTCTCTGGCTGCTTCAGGAAAGTAACTACTTCACCGAGTTCTTCTTTCGCTTCTTCAATCCCAGCTACATCGTCAAACATGACTCCGGTTTTTGCTTCCATTTGGAAACGTGCCCGAGATTTACCAAAATTCATGGCTTGTCCGGGACCACCAGGAAGATTGCTGGAGCGACGGAACAAAAGGAACAATCCGGTAATCAATAAGATTGGGAAAACTAAATTGCCTAATAAACCCCAGATAGCTCCATCATTTCTGGCTGGATGGGCATCAAAGCTGACATTTTTTTCTTTGAGCTTTGTAATTAATTCCGGAGCATTAGCAGGTAAATCCACGCGCACGCGCTGAACTCTATTATCAAGGTCTGGATCTACAGCTTCAACGATAGCTGTTCTACCACCTTCATATAAATCTACCATCGCTACCCGATTATTATCTAAATATTCGAGAAAACGACCGTAGGTCATGCGAGTGCTAGCTGCGTTTTTACCCATATCAGCAGGAGTATTCGCGAATGCTCCCTGCCAAAAGAAAAAGCCTATCACTAAAGCAGGCAAGGTCCAAAGAACTAGGACTCTCCAAGAAAATTTCATTTTATTTCGCCTCTAGATACCACTGGGATGCATCACCCCGTTAACATAATTAATGTGAAACGGATGTATATAAATCCCGATTTGTTTAATTTTCATCTTTATGCATGACTTGTCATATTTACTCATTTGAGCTATACGACATTTGCCAAGACATTTTTATTATTCTTAATCAAATGTAACTTAATTTTAAGACTTTTTACCATATAAGGGAACAGTTAGCAGTCAACAGTCAACAGTCAACAGTCAACA
>JBCBPQ010000205.1:0-13529 GCA_039820645.1 Cyanobacteria bacterium J06633_8
AAAATCTAAAGCACAATTTATGGCTCTTTTAGTCAGCGCTCTAGCTACAGTATTTTGAAAACTGGCTGCAACATCTGCTACAGGTATTTCCACATTCTTTTTTTCTAACTGCTGTACCAGTCGCAATACCGCCGTTTTTAAACCGCTAAAACTCGTGTCATAGGGATGATAGCCTCCTTCGGGTAAAGAGACTCTTCCTTCTGGTAATTTAAAAGCGCTCGAATCTCCTTTTTGAGCTAGTTTGTCAATAATTGGACCACCTGGATATCCTAGCTTTAATAATCGCGCTACTTTATCAAATGCCTCACCTGCCGCATCATCGCGGGTGCTGCCAAGATTTTCATATATGCCACAATCTTTAACGTGAATTAAGCTTGTATGCCCCCCCGAAACCAATAAGCTTAAAAACGGAGGCTCAAGGTTTGGTTCGGTTAAATAATTAGCATAAATATGACCTTCAAGGTGATGAACTCCTAAAAAAGGCAAGGAATTTACCATACACAAAGTTTTAGCGGCAGTTAAACCTACCAATAACGCTCCCACCAATCCAGGTGCACAAGTTGCAGCTACACCATTAATTTCGCTCAAATTCAATTGTGCTTTTTCTAAACATTCGGCTATAGCTTCGTTTATCGTCTCCAAATGTACTCGGGAGGCAACTTCTGGTACTACCCCACCGTAATTTTTATGAACTGAAATTTGCGAAGCAACAATGTTGCTAAGAACTTCACGATTATTAACAATTGCTACGGCTGTTTCGTCGCAGCTAGTTTCTATTGCTAAAACAGTTGGCATCTATCCAGATTATGTGAATAAAAATTTTTTTGTAGAAGCTTTAACTTTTATTTACTTCAACTTTACTCAGTTTACGTATCAAGAGTATGATCGCTTCTTAGTTAGACAAATTTAAATTTGTACAAGCCGCTTCGTTTTGTACAAAAAATTTTTGTTTCGTAATAAAAGGAAACAATATCATGCGACGCTTGTTTGCTCTAATTTTAGCTGTTTGTTTGGCGTTTAACTTCGCCCCACCAGCTTTTTCCCTAGGTGCTGACCTAGTACCATGCAGTGACTCTCCTGCTTTTCAACAGCGTGCTGCGGCCGCCCGCAACACTACTTCCGACCCAAATAGTGGAGAAAAACGTTTTGAGCGTTATTCTCAAGCTTTATGTGGTCCAGAGGGTTTACCTCATTTGATTGTTGACGGTCGTTTGAGCCGTGCTGGTGATTTTTTGATTCCTGGCATTCTGTTTCTATACATTACTGGCTGGATTGGTTGGGTAGGTCGTTCTTACCTCCAAGCCGTTAGAGGTGAAAAAGATGCTGAAATGAAGGAAATCATTATTGACGTACCTACAGCATTGCCGCTAATGCTTTCTGGGTTTGCTTGGCCCGCAGCAGCAATCAAAGAATTGCTTTCGGGTGAATTGACTGCAAAAGATGAAGAAATTCCGATTTCTCCGCGCTAGTAGCAATTGTCAGTTAAGAGAATATTTAATAGCGACTTGAGCTATTGGAAAGACCAGCTAATAATAGATTATTTCTAATTAATAGTTGATTTATTAGCTGTCTTTTAAATTATTTTTCTTAATTTTACAACTGCGTAAATCTACTCATCTAAAATCGATTAACCAGCTGTTTATTATTTGGGAGTAACAATTCATGCAGCAAAGTAATTTCTTAAAATATCTTTCCCTCGCACCAGTCTTATTGTTTGCGATGCTGATATTTACTGCGGTTTTGTTGATTGTATTCAACTATATTTTTCCCGACCTATTGTTCCATCCACTGTAGTAAATTGGGTATAAAACAAATTGTTTTCTAGAGTTAGGCGTTACGAAGTAACTTCTAGCTCTGAAATAGTCCCTATTTATGCGGTCAAGATTTGTTATAAAACTAGCTTTTGCCTTATCTGGTAAAAGCTAGTTTTATATGATTTTATATAATTTTATGTTTATTAATTTTTCTAAAAATTACTGTTAAAAATCTCCTCCGAATACAATTATTAAGACGGAGGAAAATATCAAGTAATTTGAGAGGTAAAAATAAAATATGTCAAATATGGCACAAAAAGCAGATTCATCAAAAAATAATTCTAGCGATCCTAGAAATCAAGAAGTTGTTTTTGCAGTAGCAGGCAACCCGCAGTTAGGCAACCTGGAAACACCAATTAATTCTTCTCCTCTAACCAAGTGGTTTATCAGGAATTTACCGGCTTATCGTCCCGATCTAACTCCTTTCAGACGAGGATTAGAAGTTGGTATGGCTCACGGTTACTTGCTATTCGGTCCATTCGCTAAACTAGGACCACTGCGTAATGCTTCATCTGGAAACTTGGCTGGTTTACTTTCCACAATAGGCTTAGTTGTGATTCTTACTGCTTGCTTATCTATGTACGCTAATAGCAATCCATATAAGCCAGTTGCTATGGTAACCGTTCCCAATCCACCTAGTACTTTCAATTCAACCGAAGGCTGGAACAATTTCGCTAGTGCTTTTCTGATTGGTGGTATTGGTGGTGCAGTGACAGCTTACTTTTTAACCAGTAACCTCGGATTTATCCAAGGTTTATTAGGTTAATATAGCAGTCTCAGTTTTTTCACGGATAAGCTTTTAAGTACTTGGGCAAAATTAATTGGATATTTGTCCGCAGCGAGGGTAACTACGTGAAACTAAGCATTCACCAAAGGTGTGGATCATCGCAACACTCTGGGATTGCTTCGCCCCTCCAGAGCAATGACACAATTAATTTTGCGTACCCACTTAACAACCGTAAAAGCAAAAGGACACAAACAAAGACTTTTAGGTCTTGGTTCGTGTCCTTTATTTATGCTATGCGGCAATTTAAAATAAGCCACTATCGGAAAACATTGCCTTCTCAATATCACGAATGGCGGTTTCTAAGTCGTCATTCACAATTTGAAGGTGAAATTCAGAGGCAGCATTAATTTCTTCCTTAGCACGCTTCAAACGGCGGGATATAGCATCTTCGGAATCTTTTTTTCTACCCCGTATTCTTTTCTCCAACTCGTTAAAATTTGGCGGAAGTATAAAAATACTCAACAACTCGGGAAATGCCGCACGAATTTGTCGTGCGCCTTCCAATTCAATTTCAAGCAATATAGACTTTCCAGACTCCATTAGGTCAATTACTGGTTTTCGAGGAGTACCGTATAAATTACCGGCAAATTCTGCCCATTCCAAAAATTCACCTTCCTCGATTAACCGCTGGAATTTACTGCGGCTAATAAAATAGTAGTCTTTACCGTCCACTTCCCCCGGACGAGGAGAACGGGTAGTAGCAGATATTGAGTAATTGAGTTCGGGATGACGCGAAAGAAGTAATCGCATTAAAGTGCCTTTTCCGACACCACTAGGACCTGTTAAAACAATGAGTTTCCCCGGAGACAGTAATTTGTTAGTAGTAGCACCACTAAGAGTCGATAACACTTGCATCATCCACTTTCCCTGTAAATCAATTTATATACATTATTCACTAGTCAGCAGTTATTTGTAAGTGAAACCAAATGACTATTGACTAATGGATCTTGTAACTTGAATGACTTTTTAATTCCTTCATTCACATGGTACAGAAAAATGGATACATTCTTCTTGTCCGGGATATTGACCCAGTTGCGAGTACCGTATTTTGTATCAGGACGGTTTAGTTTTACGCCACAACGAGCGAATGCTATAGGAGCTAACTTTTTTAGCCTATCCCTAACATTTACAGTTCGCCGCAGGGGGATTCCCCACGGCAGACTTTACGGGAATTGTAACCTATACCATTTTTAGTTATCTACAACATGATGCTCGCGGGAAATAACGAAACGATTCGCTACCGTTTCTGGCTGGATAGCCGAAAGGATAACGTGACTCGAATCAGTAATAATAACAGCCCTTGTCCGACGACCGTAAGTTGCATCAATCAGCTGACCTCTATCTCGCGCATCGGTAATAATTCGCTTGATTGGGGCTGATTCTGGACTGACAATTGCAACTACTCGGTTGGCAGAAACAATATTGCCGAAACCGATGTTGATTAACTGAATGTCCATAAGAAAACTGCTATGTAATGTGTGTGAGGATTAGACATGATAAATCATGCCTTATGTTTTGCAACTATTTCCCATGTTATCCCCAAAAAATAGCGCTAACAACGCACTTAGTTGGCAATTGCTTTTGTTTTTATTTACAAAGTAACCTTTTTGATAATTAGAAGATACTTTTTTATTGAAAATACTCCTTAGGATATAGATAAATATTTCCCGAAACAAGGTATGATACCATTCCCTATTAAATTTCAAGCTCACATATTACCCGTTTTTCATCTACAGTTTCACTACCCCTATTCACTTTCTAATTCTTAGAAATAGCTGCCTTCATCGATTCAAACCCTTTTATAAAGATAGTTTACACAAATCGTTCAAATGTTCTTTAGCTTACAATATTACAAATAAATATTTACTTGTTTTCTATAATTATTTTTCCTAATGCTGACTTAAGAAAATTCTTATATATTTCTGTTCGGCTATAGATTTAATTTTAGATTTTTTGTTGCTTAAGTATCAAAAACAAAAGACTATATGGATAAAATCAATAGTAAAAAAAGAGAACAATAGTATTTGTGTACTGTAGATAGTTACGCTTTAGAGGTAAAAGAATATCTTTGAGTGGAAGTTTTGAAACATTTTCTTCAAAGAAATTATCTGTATTTGATGCAGCAGTTTTCGATTCAGTTAAATAATAAGTAGGTTTTCCTCCGTAACCGAGCAATGTTCAGCCATAAGTAAACTATAGGCATCTGATTTAAATATTGAAAAATTAATTATTTTTAAGGGAGTTAAACGCCACTTGAGGCTTTATTCCCAGTTTATTGTTGTTGTTTTATGGCTTCAGGAGTGACCGTCACGGAGCTATTATAGGGCGGTGCTTTACCCTATGACTGAACTCACACACTGTTAAGGCGATAAAACAACCGCAGTATTGCGGCTTTCAATTTTATACTCTTTTTTAGTATATATACGTGCTTTTACTGTTTTGGATTTGGATGTAGGTATTAACCCAATACAATTATTAGACCTATGAATTATCTATGATTGACTATATTTTCATATAATTTTTTTAGCTAAACTATTTGAGAAATAACTATAAATATTAGAAATTACAAATACAAGCTTAGTTTTTTGCAGTATTTCTTATCTGCTGCCATTTTTGACGCAGAATATTTATATCCGGAGGAGTTTTCCCGTAGCGCCAACTTACATAAGCCTGAGAAATTTCTTCTATAACTTCAGCAGTTGTTGCACAATGATGTTCGTTTACAACCCGAGCATATTCTAAAGGCGTTTGAGCAGGATGTTTAGTTAAACCTTTTTGAGCAGTCCACTGAAGCATTTGCCGATAAAGTCTTTCCATAGGCTGCAATTTCCCTAAGAGTTGGCGGTAGCGCCATTTTTTCCATTTATCCCAGCCCAACCAACAGAACAAGGAGACAGAGGTTAACAAGGTTAATCCGCTTAATATGCCAAAAATACCTTGGGAGAATAAGGAGAAGAACCAAGATATAAATCTTGTAATCGCGCTAAACACATTTCCAAATATACCGTTGAGGAACCCCGTAACTGGAGAAGGAAGCCAGCCAGCAATCCAATTCCAAAATTGTTTTAATACTGAGAAAGTCTGAATTTCTTCTATTGATGGAGGAATCAAAGGATGATTGGGTATCGGATCGAAAGCAAACCAACCGTATTTAGGAAAGTAGACTTCTGTCATTGCGTAAGCGTCGGTGTTCCGGACTACATACATCCCTGTGAATGGATTAAAATTACCAGGAGAAAATCCTGCTACTAACCGGGCTGGAATACCGATAGAACGCAACATTACTGTTAGCACTGTAGAAAACTGATCGGGTAGCCCTCCTTTGTTTTTAAATAAGAAAGCCTCTACTAAATCTTCTTTCTGATCTAATAATGGTGCTTCAAAAGGATTTTGCGGTACTGTATAGTTTTGTTTCAAATATTGAGCAAGGTACAGAGCTGTTTCATAAGCTGATGAAATATTTTTCTCAGTTTTACCTACCCGTTGACGATTGTAGTCAGCAAGAATTTTCTCAGTAAGCTGCTTAACTTTGTCAGCAATTTGTGGAGGAACCTGCAAGTAATAATTTTTAATATTATTTGGGTACTTGTTTGTGGCTTTCGCTAATAAAGTGCGATCGCGGTAAGGAACTTCCGAAAGTACGGTATAAGTTAAACCTTTTGATAAACCAACCGGCGCTCGCAAGCCACCTTCTGTATCAACGGCTATCATCGGTGTCGGAAAATAAATTTCCTTGGGATATGACATCGCTGGAATTAAATTAGGCAATTCCGACACTAAAGTGTAAGTCTGTACTACTTCTTTCGTTTTACCAATAATTAAGGGACGATCCAGAAAAGTTTGATAAGAAAAAGGGGAACGTTTGAGGCGCTTTACTTTGTCATTTCGAGAAATTTCCCATCCACTACCTGTATAACGATCAAATGCTAAAACTCGCCAGAAACCTTCTGCTTGAGAACGCACGCGCATAACCACTTTGGGTTTCATTTCACCGCGAAGAGTCTGGTCAATTTTGGTATTAAATCCGTAGTAAAAATTATCGTCTACTTCTCGGCGATTCCCGTTTGCATCTGTGGATTTTTCGTCGCCATTGCTACCACCTTGACCGTTATTATTCCCAGAACGTACATAGCCGGGATTAACAATTTTACGTCCGCTAAAGTCGCCTTTAACGTCAATCGGTGAACTAACTGGAAATGTCCGTAAGCCATAACCGGGAGTTCTAGGTAAAACAGCGAAAATGGCCAATCCTATAGCCAATATTATTGAAAAATTAACAAATAAGAATTTTAAATCAAAACCTTTAATATCTTTTTTTTGCGATTGTTGTTTTTTAAATGCTAACGGTTCTAAGCCAAGTCGCGAACGATAGTCTAATACAAGAGTAGGTAAAGCAATAGCTAAAAAGAGCAGCAACACAGGTGCAAAAACTAAAGTTTGACTCAGCGTTGCTGCGACACCTAATAAAATTAGTCCTATTACAATCGAATACCCCAAATCTTTACGTCGAGGCATATCAAAACTGTGCAGCACCTGAAGTTGAATCAGTAACTCTGCTAATAAAAGCCGGGTATCGTTTAATTCACCAATCAATCGCCCGAAAAACGCACCCAGTGCTAACAGCATTCCGATGGCGATACAAAATTTTGCCACTACATTCTTGTGGTTGCGACGGTAATAACTCCAAATACCGCCTACCATGCTTAAAGGAACTGCCCAAAAACTAAATGTAGTCTCTGCAGCTATATCTGTAGCCACAATCCCTATAATTACCAAAGCGCTAACTAGCACCCTTAAAGTAATTGAATCTTCTACTTCTATCGGCGACGAATTCTGAATTTTTTGCCGCCAATACCCTAAATGTAGATACCCACTGAACCTATTCATTCAATCAAATTTCCGTCTTCTTTATTACCCCACTTTACTCACAAAAATATTTGTACGCACTCAGCTTAAACAAGAAAAATTCTTCCGCAAGCGATTAGCGCGATCTTTATTTAAGTTACTGCTTTATGCTTGGGGATGCCTGTATGTTAAATAAAGGTCCAGTTTCACTACTACCCCTAAATCTTTTCTTATTCATGGTTTATTTTATTAACCGATAAGGATATGTTAGGAAAACCTAAATACTAACGGTTAATTATTAGTTAGCTAAGTTCGGACGAATTTGTTGGAACAATAGCAAATGTTAGCGGTTGAGTATCCATTTCTTGTAACTCAACAGCCAATGTATAAGTAGCCCCTTGTTGAACTGAATTCAACTCTAAACTGGCACTTCCTGAAACAGAAGATTCTGCCCAAACTTGCAAATCATCTTTTCCAAGTTTCAAAGTTCCTTGCTGAGGTAATTGGGCATTAACCAAAAGTTTTCCGGCAGTTTGGTAATACTTTATTTTCAAAGTTACATTACCTACATCCGTTAGCCATTGCTTTTCCACTACATCTTGAGCAGCATCTATGGTTACCGTCAGATTTTCTAGCAACTGTTTAGCAGCCAACAATGATAGTGCCATCTGTTGACGCGGCTGTAAATCTGAAAAACTGCCTTCTAGCGTCGTGGTTTTTTCTAAAGTATCCGCAGAACGATATGGACTTCTTAATACCATCCCAGCTAAATCATTAAGTGTCTGCGGCTCGTTAGGGAATAAACTTTCTACAGCCCCAACCAGTTTAGCTCCCAAGGGCACGGGAAATGTAAGTAATTCTTGACACTTTGCCAATAATTGCTGGAAAATTTTCTCCGGCATCGGAATTGGCAGACTCAGCTTAGATTGTTGTGCTGCCCATCCCCAAGCAGGAACCCAAGTCATAGATGGGCTGTCAACATAATCGGGATAATCAATCACTTGTGATTCCCAAGGGAATAATGGAGGATTATCTTGAATTTGATTTTGTAGCCGACGTTTAAGAACGGCTTGAAAACGTTTTTGCACAGCAGGAATTTCTCCCAATTGAAAAGGATAGGGCATCATTTCCGACTCAGAAGCACCGCTTGTGGAAGCGGTGTTTGCAGAATTAGTTTTAGCCCCGTTAATTTCCTCACTTTCGACCAAAAAATCCTCCTCGGTTGAAGCATCTTCTGCTAACAACCAAGCGAGTAATTGGTTTTGTAAGGATTCTGTGTCACTATTCATGAGTAGATGCACTTGATCCGGACATAAAAGAGTTACGAATATCCCAAGCTTGTTCTAGAATTTTAAACCACCTTTTTTGTAGTTGTGCCATAGATAAACCTAGGATTTTGGCAATTTGAACATCAGCTTGACCTTGTTGTTTAAGTTCTAATAAAGAACGTTGTTTATCGTCAAGCTTTTCTATATAAACTTGCCACTGGTATTCGGTCAAACCTAAATTGGTATGCAAGTCTGCTTCCAACCATTCGTGAACCAATTCCCAGCGATGCAACATGGCAAACCGAATCAGATGATATTTGAAACGCTGCTGCAAATAATCTCTCTGACGGGGGGTTAAACCTAAAATTGACTCAATTTCTTGAGCTGATAAATCTTTCAAACGTAAAGCAAAGTAATCGGCGCAGTCTCCTTGCTGTCGTTCCTCTAGATAGCTCATTAATTCATTAATCACTACTGAACGCAGCGTTTCCTCAGTTGGTTCCGGTTCTGGTTGAGATGCCATCGCCGTTCTCAATTGTTGCACGGCAGGATCTTCCCAAGAACCATCCCCATCGTTGCTGCTGCCTTCTGCGGCTTTTTCTATATCAACGCAGGTTTCTGGTGGTTGCTGTTGAGAAAAAGTTTGTGCCCGCAGAATAATCAACTGCTGCTGTCGTCCGGGCAGAGGAATGCGTCTTTTTGCATAGCGTTCGGTAAACGCCATGTATTCCGCTAATTCTAAAAGAGTCTGGGGACGATAAGTCGGTTCTAATTTATTTTCTCTTCGACAAGCGTTCAACGCTTCCAAGTAAAAATTTTGTAGAAAATCTTCAATTACACTTAACCGTCCTTGATAACTTAGTTGTCTATTTGGCGGATTAATGTAACGATAAATTATTGCACTTAAAGTGCTGTGTAGCTCTATTCGACCCCGATTAGAACCCAATTGGTAGTATCTCATACACTGAGATAGCCGGTGTCGGGCTAGGGCAATCGCCGAGCTTTTAATATCTCCAGAAGCTTGGATACGTTTGCTCTCATGGCAAATCCGCATGACTTCAGCAGCAATTCGTGTTGCCACTTCATGGCAATTAGACTCGTGAGCTTTAGTTGAAGATTTAAGTTCTCCGAATAGGAGTTGAAATATCGCCTCCACGCCGATAGACTTTTCTCCCTGAATAGTTGTAGTCGCGGCTGATTTCATAGTCTAGTTGTTTAAAAGACCGATTATATAGACAAACATTACAACCTGTATTGTGTAGGAATAATGGTTGATTTAGTAGTGCGTCAAAACGCCTTAGTAAAAACCAATTATCCCCTTCTCATCAATTTGGCTGAATATATTATTCCCATTATGTAAGGGAAATCGAAACGCATTTCATAGAATTTATAGCTAATGCCCACGAACTATAAACAGATAATTATGGATTTACAAGCACAAATTCAATCTTTGATTGATAATGCACCCCAAGATGGTATTACACCTCAACTAGTTGCGGCAATTGCTCCTGCACTTACTAAAATTGCTCAAAAATTACGCTTACCTCAATATTACATACTCCGAAACCCAACTGATGACTGGATTCTAACAACATTGAGTCACAAGACCAATCCACAATTACAAAAACAAGTAATCTATGCTTATCCTACGTTACAAGATGTCAGTACTACCTCTGGTGTTGGGTTTGACCCTCACATGATAGCTGCACCAATCGGAGTTATTGAAATTTTGTTCCAGACATTAGCTCTGCAACCCGTAGATAGTATAATTTTTTTTGATACCCCTGGCAGTACAGCAAATGGGATAGAAATTGAACGTTTACAACTACAAAGTATTATTGAAAGCTCGCTACAACAAAATCGTCACAGTTCGGATATTCCTCCTGACATCGCTTAATTTTCTTTGGAAGTTGAAAGTAATATAGTTAAAAGATATACCCATTTATATTGCCAAAGTATGCTTTCAGATAGAAGTTATAAGTTAAGGATTTATTACAAAAGGAAATTCGCAGAACTTCAAAAGTCCCTACCCTTTTAGGAGGGGATTGAGAATAAATCAATAACTGATAACAAATTTTCCACGAATAAAAAAATATTGAAATAATATTTCGCAATTTTTAATTCAGACGACTTAATACATAATCAGCCATGTCTACTAAAGTTTGACGAGTAGGAGAAGATGGCAATTGTCGAATATGCTCTACTGCAAGTTTTGCTTTAGAGGCTGCTAAATCGCGGGAACGCTGAATTCCCTTACTATCTTCTACTAGCGTAAGAGCTTTTTCTAAATCTCCAGCTTGTTTAAATTTTTGTTTAATAAGCGTTTTCAGTTCCGGTTTTTCTTCCAGAGCATATATAACAGGTGCAGTAATATGCCCATCTTCAAGATCGGAACCAGCAGGCTTACCTAGTGTATCCGTAGAACTTGTGAAATCAAAAATATCGTCAACTATTTGAAAGGCTAATCCAAGATTACGCCCATATTCATACAAATTTTCAGCGGTTTGTTGAGAAACTTCGCTAAGGATTCCAGCAGCTTTAGAACTATTTGCAAACAATGTAGCAGTTTTGTAGTAAGTCTTTTGTAGATAAGTATCCATAGAAATATCGATATCAAAACTATTTACCGCTTGCAAAATCTCTCCAGTAGCTAAGTCCATAATCACTTGTGAAAGCAATTTCACTACATCCAAGTTATCTAAATTAGCTAAATACCAAGAAGCTTGAGCAAACAAAAAGTCTCCCGCTAATACTGCTACTCGATTGCCAAACAAACTATGAACTGTATCAACACCACGTCTTTTTTCTGATTCATCCACTACATCATCATGTACTAAAGAAGCAGTATGAATCATTTCCGTAATTTCAGCTAAGCGTCGGTGACGGGGTGTAATATCGTCGTTGGACATTGTTGCCCGCGATATAAGTAAGACAATTGCAGGTCTAATACGCTTCCCTCCAGCTCCGAAGAGATGTTCTGCGGCGAGACTGAGGATGGGATGGTCGTTACCAACTAACTGTTTAAGGTTATCTGCTAATATATGCAGGTCTGCTTCCACAGGGGAAAACAAGGAAGTGGCTGGGGTCATGAATGGGCGGACTCTGACTTTAGTTACGAAAGTTTACATATCCTATACCCATTTTAAGATAAGCTTGTGCCTTTTCTCAAAGCATTCTCTAAATGTTGTTGTTGAGATGAAGCTTTAAATCTCCTCACAGTATATAACTATATGTTTATTAAGGGTCGTATTTGTATAATGAAGATTGAATTTACTATATAGTAAGCATTAAAATCCGCCGACCTGCGAATATTATATGGAAGCGCATCACCAATCAAATTTTATTCGCGTTCGGAGTTTTTATTTAGGCTTCAAGATTAAACTAAAAAGACCTTAAAAGATTACACCACAAGCTTCGTAACAATATCATATAATTCGTTTGTTTAATCGAAGTGCTTATTGCTCTTCCGTTACAATGGTCTAATTTCTTGAAGCCCGATCAATAACCCCAAAGAAACCTAGCTTCTTTTGATGAGAAAATAATCATCTTCTCGTTCAATAAGCAAGAAACCTATTTTCTGAGACTATTGGAAGATGGAAATTGTAACTGGGTATTTTTTTTAAGGATAGGATAGTCTATTTTTAGACTTGATTAGAACAAAGCAAAATTTTTTATTTAATTCATTTGAGAAAATTATACTAAGTATAATTACTCCTGAGTGCAGCTTCTGCCGTAGTACTAAATAATTTACCTATTACTACATTTTACAGATAAAAGCTCTTATTAAGAAAAACTTAACATTTGACGATACAGCTACAAGTATCTTTGCTAACATAACCAAAAATGCGCTTCTTCTTTAAATATGACCTATGACACTATCCGAGCATAGGGATAACAAGCAGGCAGAAAATATTACCTCAAAAATTTCAAATTAGGCAACTAATTTACCCCAAAAGTTAGAGTTTTTATGTTACTATTATGTATAGGGATTTCAAATACTTAAAATATTCACTCAGAAAAAGTAAGTCGCTTTATTATTTGCGCCAGTTACTTAGCTGATGTAAGTGAGTTGAAATAAGTCAGATTATGAAACCAAGGGGATTATTCGTAATCTTAGTTAGCGAATAAGTAAGTTCCCCTACAATAGCTACGTGCTGCCCAAAAGATATATTGGCGCATCTTGAGGACTCATTTTAGGGAATCCAAGGTTTGTTCGTTGTATAAAAAGGAAGCACTGCATAATGCAGTTTGAATTCAGGCTAGGTAGATTGCACTGTGACAAGTTGTTTTATTGTTACTGGTATAGCCTGTAAAACTAATTCAGTATAAATAATTCGGGGAGTATTAATACTCAGACCGATGTGTGGTTGCACGAAAGCTGTAGCAAAAAGCTATAAGCAATTATTTCTTGTGTTGAGATGAGACGGCTATTTTAGCTGTGCGAATGGGATTGAAAATAAAACTTGTCGGGGGAAGTATACTTTATGATGATATTTATCTTAGCTTCTGGTTATCTGTTTGCTGTATATGTATTCTTAGCTGTTGCAAAGAAAATAATCAACAAAACTGGGGCGACAGCGGTTTCTTCATTCAAAGAGGGTGATTATTCTTCTGAGATGTCTATAAATACAGCGGAATGAACCTTCCTGGTATTTTTGCTTTGATTTTAATACAGCACACCATATGTTGAGCCACTCCCCGCGCTAAAGCGACGGGGATTCAGGCATAGCCTTCTAACTTTTAGTCCTTTTGACTTATCTGGTTAGAGGTTAGCACTTCAACGGATAACTGCTCAGAAGAACTATAACCGTTCTT
>JBCBPQ010000206.1:0-13526 GCA_039820645.1 Cyanobacteria bacterium J06633_8
TGTGTTTTGTGCTTCATTTTTGGCATAATAAGATAAGTGTTTTATTTTTTCTTGATAAATATGCAAAAACCAAGCAGCGATCAAGAAAAAAGTAAACGCAAATATCTTGATGTGCGGACGGCTCAGCCGTGCAAGCCTACCGAGGGATAACTGCTCCCATGCTCCCACTGAATTAGGAAGTGATGTCTGGCTTGTCTAGACTTCACAGAGCAGTTACAGAATAATTATGTTACTGTTGGCTAATCGCTATTGACGGATTATCATCTGTATCTTGCACAGTTGGCATCTTGAACAAAGTAACATATAACTCTGGGTTTTCGGGTATTTGATGAACTACGAACTCAGGCTGATTGACAAAAATATTTTTAACATTATTACCGGGGAGGTGATGAGATACAACTTTGTTTATACCAAAGCTATACTTTTCTTTAAATAATTTGCAGATTCTAGAGAGCTTTATCCATTGATTTGAATTTTCAGTATTTTGTTCTTCAATTATCTCTTTTATCTGACACAGAAGTTTTTCTATTGAAGGTAAAATGGTGTGATTATGAGTTTCATTGGTTTTACCATTCACAATAGTCAAATTGCTTACATGTTGACTAATTTGATAAACAGTTAAACCCTTGTGCTGAAGATGATTGCATAAGTTTGTCATCACATTATCCGATGCAGATAGTAAAATTTCTTTGACTTGGGGAAAATATTTATCAATTTTCGAGGCAAAAGCGATGATTTTTTCATCGATGTTATCTTTCTCGCAAGGAACATGTATTAAATCGTAGTCACGTTGGTGAAATTCACTATCTTTGCTACCCATATTCTGCCAATTAGCAAAGGCAATTTTGATTTGAATGGGGCTAGTAGAAAAATTTGTTAAAAATTGTTCCGTTTCTGTAGTAATTTCTGTATTTTCTGCATCTATAAGTAATAGTGCGATCGCACTTTGCTGTTGATTGGCTGGTTGTTTATCTATTTGTGTATTTGCAGAATTTAAGTCTGGATTGTTTTCAGAAATATTTTGTTCGTCTGCTGTAGGTAAAGTTTCTTCCTGGATTAATTTAGTAGAGTTGTTATCTGATTGATTTTCAGAAATATTTTGTTCGTTTGCTGTAGCTAAAGTTTCTTCCTGACTTGATTTAGTAGAGTTGTTGTCAGGTAGATTTTCAGAAATATTTTTTTTGCTTGCTGTAGCTAAAGCTTCCTGTTGAGTCAATTGAGGAGAATTTCTATCTTGTTTTTCATTCTTATAGTTTGATTCTGCGACAGTATCGGGGTTTAAATGACGAATTTTTTCTTGTAATTTAATTAAAACAGGAGTATTCCTAGAATTCGATACTAGTAAAGTATGAATAAATCCTTCTACACGGTTAACTAATAATTCCCAATCCCCAGCCTTACCAATTACTTCTATTAATTTTGTCTTCAGACGCAGTTGATTGCTGTTGTCACGCCAAGATATACTCTTGTATTTATCGAGCAATAATTCGGGTTGCTGTTGCTGAATATAAATAACTGCTTGGCAAACATAAATGCCAACTTTATTCAACAATGGTGCGGGGTATTTAGTCAGCGTAACAGTCATAGCTCGTTTGGATTACTGTAGACAGGGCATCCTAGTTAATACCGATGTGAAAAAAGGTATGTATTCCTTTATATCTAGTAAATATTTTATCTGGAAACCGTAAAATTGCTTAAGGGATACAAATTAGACGTAATATGGCTGTAGTTACCATCATAGAATTAAAAGCCAAGTTTTATAAACATCAAGCTTCCTAAATTCATAAAAATTGTAAAATTTAATTGTAAAATTTTTAGATTGTTAAAATAAATAAGTAAACCCAGTATTTAAAACAATACCGGGTTTGCAAGAATCAGTGTTTTTACGATTTAATCTTTAAATATATTCAGTCTCAGACTAAAAAATATTCTTGACAATGAGTCTATGATTCTACACAGATGGAGAAATCGGAACACCGAAAGGAATCAAATTTTGATTATTCACTTGAGAAGATAGAAATTTATTGTTAATAAGTTCTTTATAAGTTTCTAAATCATTCTTCCAGTTATGAATAATTTGATTTAAATCTTGTAAACGAACTTTGACTTCATCGCCGTTAATGCTGTAATTAAAATTACCTGAGAACAATACAGCGGGTACGGACTTTTCTTCTGAAACTTGTAGCAATCCTTCGTTGATTGTTAAATTAAACATAGAGCGCTCTAAAGTATAAGCTAATTGAATAGCAGCTTTTACGGGAGTACTACCAAATTCTCGCCACTCTCCTGAAGCAAGTAGATTATTTGATAAATAGTTGGTAACATCATTTGATTCTGTGAAAGTTACAAAGCCTTTGGGATTAATTCCTACAGCTTGGTACTCTATATTAGGCAACTTATCTATATATCTAGATGCTAATTGCGAGATTTGTAATTCTTGAATATCTTTTCCATCAGTAGCTTCAGCAAAAACAACTCGCTGGGGTTGTACGATAATTGCAATCCCATTTTTGAAGACAAGTTGTGTCAAGTTTTTTGTATATACTGGCTTACGTGCTAATTCCCATTCCGATGAAATGATGTTGCTATACTGTAAAAAATCAAAGTTAACAACAGTAGGATTCAGATTTTTCGCTGTAATAGCTATTGCTAATTCCTGAGTTTGTATGGTTTTATTCATAATTTTACCGATTTTTAGTTTTGATAAAATATCAAAGTCTTTACTTATGCGATGCTGCGCGCAGCAAAAGTTACATAAGTAATAATATGGGTGCAGCTATATATTAAATGTAAAAATATTGATATTCTGTTTGCAGAAATACTTAAATAAATAAATTTGTTTTTTTCTGCTCGAATTTTATTTATTTAGTTTACAAAAGCAATTTATGATACACCTTACTTGATATCTTGCACCTGAACCAGAAACCGGGTTTCTTGCAAATCACTCAACGTGCGGAATTATGCTTTAAGTTCGGAGAAACCCGGTTTCTTTGTGCTTGTTGAGAATGCTGCAAGATATGTGTTACTAAAGTTTTATTCCCTAACAAAAGTCGTGTAAATTATCCAAATTATCAATATGAGAAGTTAGTTTTATTTTTGATCTTGATTGATTTAGTGGCAAAGATTTGAAATAAATAGAACTGAAAGTGTACTTATATAAACTTACGCGATTGGGTTATCGTCTCCTTAGTCGCACCTTTACACGAAGGCTAGCGCAGCTTTTCTTTAAGACATAACTTTACTCAGAAACATATTCTGTTGGGTTACTGGGGAAAAACTTGACGTAGACTCGGCTAAACCCAACCTACGCCTGTAGGTAATCATAAACCCGGAAACTAAGTAGCTTTAAATATTAAATCAACAACAATCAATTGGCTTAAAGTTACATAAAAATTATAAATTTAGTCCTTTCCTTTTCAATGGGAAGGGTTAGAGTGTGTTGTCAAAATCAGACTTCTAAAATCAAACCTGTTACCAAAATTTGAAATTAGGGTGTCAAACTCTAGCAGCATAGCCAATCACAGGGAAATCAGGAAACTATTTAAATTGTTTTAACCTCAGTTTGGATAACGATATCGTTGAAGTCTTTATCGCCACCATTCCACATATCTTCAAAAGCCAAAGTATTGTTGCCTAAAGAGCGAACATGCTCGGCTTTATCGGAGTTGCCTTGGGCAAACGATAAGTAAAACTGACTGAAATCACCGTCAGCAACTATAAATGGGGCATAAAAATGCCCTCCGAAGAGACTATCTTCGATAGTGACGGAACTTTGATTCTCTTCTACACTCAATTCGAGTTCTGGTTCCCGAAGCCCGATTGCTAATTTTGCATAAGCTTCGCCATCGCTTGGTTTCAACTCCTCTCCGGTTACGGGATCTGTAATAGTTCCTTGTATGTCTTTGACTTTGTAAAATCCAACAACACTGTCATATATTGCTTCTCTATCTAAGGTGAATTTTATTGCCACCTCATCTGTAAAAGATTGTAAATCCAGTAGATTCCCTTCAAAAAGACTTCCATCGTCTTGTAGTTGTGGAGTTTGAACTTCATTTTGGGGGATGATTGCTGAACTTTGGGCAACATCATCGTTTTCTATAACAGCAACCTTGTTATATTCTGTTTCATTGTTGGCAAAGGTTGCTGAAGATAAATTATTCAGATTCAGGGTAAATTCTTCATCTAATTCAATCTCGGGATCGCCATTAACTATGATGTTAATTGCTGCACTAGTTTCACCAGTGGGGATTGTAATTTGTCCAGATGCTTGATTGTAATCAGAACCAGAAATCGCGCTTCCATCGACAGTTTGGTAAGAAAACTGGATCTCCTCGGTAGCAGGTGCAGATAAATTAAACACAAATTGAGCTATACTGCTTCCGATATTCCCTTCTTTGATGGAAACATCCTCGACATTTAGGATCGGAAATCCAACATCAGTCAATCCATCGATTTTGCTACCTAACCCTAAATCGTCTCCATTGTCAATACCTGGTTGGATAGAGGTTGGTGGGGTTGGGGAAATGGAATCATCAACCAGATTTTCTTCCCCTGTTTTTAAATTTTGTTCGCTTCCAGTATCTAAAGAGTTATCTTGTACAACTTCATTTCCAGGAGGTGAAACAACTTCAATTTCGTCCCCTGGTTCGATAGGGGTTGGTGGGGTTGGGGAAACGGAATCATCAACCAGATTTTCTTCCTCTGTTTTCAAATTTTGTTTGTTTCCGGTATCTAATGAGTTATCTTGTACAGCTTCATTTCCAGGAGGTGAAACAACTTCTTCAATTTCGTCCTCGGGTTCAATAGAGGTTGGTGGGGTTGGGGAAACGGAATCATCAACTAGATTTTCTTCCTCTGTTTTTAAATTTTGTTCGCTTCCAGTATCTAAAGAGTTATCTTGTACAGCTTCATTTCCAGGAGGTGAAGCAACTTCAATTTCGTCATTTCCATCGACTTGTGAATCAGTATTTTGAGATTTATCGGCAACTAAACCACCCATATCATCAATAAACCGAGTAGCTAATTGTGATGCTTCATTGACTATCACTGGTTGATCTGAATCTATAATTGCCAAATCTTGGATGTTTGCGGCTCCAAAACCATAAGCTCGAACATTAGCAACTTTGTGTAAAGCCTCTGCTGATTCTTTAAAATTTCCTCCTATGGTTGAAAATCCATCAGAGGTAAAATAGGTTATATTTTCCCCTCCACTAGGTACCATAGAGTAAAATTCATTTGCTGTGTCAAGTGCTGCCTTGAAATTAGTAAAACCATTTTTTCCAGACAAACTTTTAATTTTTGAAATTGCCTCGGTGGCATTTAACGGCCCATGAAGAGGTGCATCAGAACCAAAAGGAATCACTGCAAAGTTGCTATCATCTGCTATGCCTCTATCTATCAAAGATTGAATCGAACCGATATAAGCATCTTTGGTGTTTTCTAACGCATCTTCACCGAAACTATTCGATACATCAATTAAATAAGCGTAGTTAAATTGGGTCTGGGAGTGTTGGCTCATGTTTTCCGAATCAAGCATTTTCATCTTCCTTTTTTTTCGTTTTTATTAAAAAATTGCGACTTGAGACAGATGCACTTAAAAATAATATTGCTGTGTTATGCTACATTTAGAAAATTAAATTTACGGTAAATTGACTTTCTTCAAGAATGTATTCTTTTTACTTTCTGAAGATATTATTTTAAAGATGTTCCCTTGTTTATAAAAACTATCCGGATTTTTAGTAGCCTTATACCGCAACAGTTTGGACAGTTTACCTCTATACTTCATGTCAGAAATTAATATTCTGCTAGCAGCACAGAATGGTTAAAAATGCAAGTATTTTCCTTGAGAGTAAATTGCCAACTATCGTTTTAAAAAGTATTAATTAGCCAGCAACTAACCTAATGTTATGCATCAATAACCAACACCTAGATGGAAGATTTTGATGGCATTTGAATTTTCTTGAGTTTCAGCTAGCTGCAATAGAGCAATACAATCTGTTTGCTATATCCTCCGGAAATGTTGTATTCATTCGCTATAAAATAACTATTAAGACAACACGTATTAGAAGTAGAGCATATAATTTTGCTTTTTGGGTAGAAATTATCTTATTTTAATTTTTTACCCTTACGCTTATCTATTTTTTTACGACAGATGAATCTAACTCTTTCTGCTGACAGCACAAGAGGGGAACACTAGCCTAGTAAACTTACTTATACACAATAATCTAAAATATTAGATAGTAAGTAAAATAACACATATATTTTATTTCTTTATAGAAAGTTTATTGTTTTCTTACAATTATAGTTAAAATCCACCTCCTAGCAATATAGGAGATGGAATTTAATCGTTGTTTCTTAAAAAAAAGTTAAATTTTCGCTAATTATCTCACAAATTTGACACTTTCGACTGTTTTGGTGAACTTGTCGGTAAATATACTCAATATGCTTCTGTCTCGCGTCTTTATATTAGCTGTAACGGACATACCAGATTGAAGTGGTAATTGTCTTCCGTTCGCTGATAAAGTTTGTCTATTCAGCTCAACTTGAGCGGGGAAACGATAGTAAGGATAAATTTCATCTGGGGGCAAGGCATCTTTACCAACGGATACAAGAGTACCTTTTATATCGCCGAATTCACTGAAGTTATAACTTTCAAATCTAACATCAACGGGCATTCCTTCCTTAACAAACCCGATATCTTTGTTAGTTATAAATATCTCAGCCATCAGTGATTGTTCGGGTACTACTTTGAGGACGGGTTCGGTGGTGTTAGCTACATATCCAGGATTGCTGGCTTTTAAATCGAATATAATTCCATCTACTGGAGCTCTAACAACTTGATACTTTCTAGTTAATTTTGCTTGTTTGATTTGACCGTCTAATTCGGCAATTCTCTTTTCGTTTTCGACAATTGATTTATTAATTTGACTGTCGATTTCAGCGATACGTTTTTCGTTATCTGCAATTTGAGTTAATGTATCTTTTGCAGAAGTTGATAAAGCATTTTGTAATTGCTGACCTGTTTGAGTAATCGCAAATCTTAAACGCTGTATTTCTTGACCTAATTGAGCAACTTCACTCTTGCGGTTGCTAACTTCTTGCTTTTGCTGTAGATATTGCAAACGAGCAATTGCGCCTTCTCTAAACAAAGGTTCTAAATCGTTAAGAATACCTTGATTGATAGATAGAACGTTTCTAGAATTATCAAGTCTTTCTTTAGTTTGTGCTAATTGTTGTTGTAATTGAGCTTGTTCTAACCTTATTTGAGCGGCTTGGGTTCTTAGTTCTTGTTGGCTGGAAAATAAACGTAGTTGCTGTTCTCCGGTTAAATTTGCACCATTAGTATTTCCGCTCAACAGTACTCGATAAAATTGATTTTCTTGTAATAAAGCACTTCGGCTTTGTGCCAACCTTGCCATTTCTTGAGGGACTTTAGCTGAAGTTACGGCAGAAGGGGAACCAGAACCGTTGAACAAGCTGCGATAAAACTGATTTTCTAGCTTCAAAGCTTCGCGAACTTTTCGGGCTGTTACAAGCTCGGCTTCAGCACCTGCATGGTCGAGATTTAAGAGTACGTCTCCCTTCTTAACTCGTTGCCCATCTTTGACAAAAACCTTTTCTACCATACCGTTGAGGGGAACCTGTACTTCTCTGACGGCTCCCTGGGGTTCTAATTGTCCTTGAGCGGGGATCGCTTGGTCGATTTTGGAAAAGTACGCCCAGGAAATGGTAAATACAGTTACGCCCAGAATGCTCCATAAGGCTGCCCGCGATAACATTGGCGATCGCCGTAAAACCACGGGTTGGTCAAATTCGGGAATATTCGATTTACCATTTTTTTGGTGAATCGAATCTTGGGGAGTTTTTGCTAATCCAGGAAGTACAGATTGGGAAGAGTTCTTACCGTTAAGATTACCGTTGAGTTGAGTCATGGGAATTTAGGAGTTAGGAGGACGGGAGTTGGGAATTAGGAGAACGGGAGTTGAGAGTTTCAAATAAAACCTTTAATTTTACGAGCAATGCCCTATGCCCAATTCCCAATTCCCAATTCTTTAGATTTGTGCTTCTTGCTGTTGATACAGGCAATAGTAGCGCCCTTTAAGGGACATTAATTCTTGATGGGTTCCCTGTTCTACAACATAACCTTTATCTAACATCAAAATAATGTCAGCATTACGGATTGTACTTAGTCTATGTGTAATAAAGAAAACAGTTCTTCCTTTAAAGGCTTCTGCTAGATTCAAGCATACCTGACGTTCGGACTCATAGTCGAGAGCACTGGTAGCTTCATCAAGAATTAATAAGCGGGGATTTTGTAAAATTGTACGGGCAATTGCAACTCTTTGACGCTGTCCACCGGATAAAGCGCTACCTCGTTCGCCTACTCTACTATTGTAACCATTTGGTAGATCCATGATAAATTCATGGGCTACTGCAATTTTGGCTGCTTCGATAATCTCCTCTGGAGTAGCATCGGGATAGTTTAGGGCGATATTTTCCTGTACGGAACCTTCAAAAAGTAAGGTATCTTGTGGCACAATCCCTACTTGCTGCCGTAGTGAGTAAAGTTCTACTTTGTTGATATCGTAGCCGTCGATGAGAATGCGCCCGGATTCTAAGGGGTAAAGACGCGGTAGCAGTTTCATTAATGTACTTTTACCGGAACCACTTTGTCCGACGACACCGATAAATACCCCGGCGGGAAATTCCAAGCTAATGTTATTTAGCTGCATTGGTCCTGTAGGTTTGAAGCGGAAGGAAACGTTGTCGTATTTGACGGCTCCTTCAATCATCGGCATGGGAATGTTACCTTTGTCTTCTTCAGTGGCTTCTTGGGGTGAGTCAATAATGTCACTCAAGCGTTCTAAAGATAAAGCAGTTTCTTGGAAGTTCTGCCACAACTGAGTCAGACGTAATAAGGGAGAAGTTACATAACCGGCTATGATGCGAAAAGCGATTAGCTGTCCTAAAGTTAACGTCCCTTCTAATACTAAATAAGCTCCTACCCAGAGTACGAGTAAGCCAGAAAGCTTGTTGAGAAAACCACTGGTGGAACCAGCAGCAGTAGAAGTCTGTACGTTTTTGAAACCAGCACTGACATAACGAGCGTAACGTTCTTGCCATTCCCAGCGGGAACGTAATTCAATGTTTTGCGCTTTAACTGTCTGGATACCGGATAAAATTTCCACTAGGTGTGATTGTGCATGAGCATTGCGCTCTGCTTTATGCCGTAGCTGTCGGCGGACAATGGGAGAAACGACAAAGGTAAGGATAGCGAATAATGGCAGGGTACCTAAAGCTACTAAGGCCAATATCCAGCTATAAATAAACATTACTACGATGTAGATAATGGAGAAAACCGCATCTAAAACCACTGTTAAAGCAGTTCCCGTTAAAAAGCTACGAATTTTTTCTAATTCGTTAACCCTGGTGGAAAGTTCACCTACGGGTCGCTTTTCAAAGTAACGTAACGGTAAACGTAGCAAGTGGTCGATAATTTCCGAACCTAGAGTTAAATCGATACGGTTTGTCGTATCCACAAACAAGTAAGTCCGAATAGTACCAAGTACTGCTTCAAAAACTGCAATCACTAATAGAAATACACCAAGAACTTGCAAAGTATCCGGACTGTTCTGGTTGATTACTTTATCAATAATGACTTGAGTTACCAGGGGGTTCGCCAAACCGAACAGTTGGAAGAAGAAGGAGGCAATAAATACTTCTACGAGTACGCCTTTATATTTATTTAACGAAGGTAAAAACCAACTTAACCCAAATTTTTGCTGTGGTGTTTCTTCGGTGGCTTGCAGCAGCAATACGGGAATAGCTTCTTGTTGTTCTTCTTGGCTTTGAGGTTGAGATTGAAGCAGTACCTGGGCGACATCTGAAGTTTTCTGAGTTAGGATTCCCGATTCCGGTACGCCAACTACTATTGTTTTAGGGCTGATTTCGTAAAGTACAGCAAAACTATCTTGCCATTGCACAATTGCAGGAGGTTCAATTCTTCCTAATGCGCTTGTGGGTACGCCTATTAATTGGGGTCTCAAACCAACTAACTGGGCTACAGCCCCACATTGTTGTAACGATAGGGAACCGGTGCGTTTCTCCTGGTTAACTAATACTTTACGGATAACTTCCTTACGGAAGGGCATATTTAGATGCTTACTCAACATGTGGAAGCAAGCCAGAATCGCATTTATTGAACCGCTACCGCGCACGTGGGGGTACTTATTGGCGGCAGCAGAAGACTTAGTGTATGGGTTATCATATTCAGCTTCGGGAGGCTCCGCAGGTGCGTAGGGAATATCCTCGTATGTTGTTGAAGAACCACCAGGGGGAATAACTTCGGCGATGTCCGCTTGCTGTACGTCTTCGGTAGTATCTTGTAATAAAGTTTCTGATGCTGAAAATACGTTTGCTTTTATTCCCAACAAACGAACCCGACTTCCTTTTGGTAAAGATTCATCTACATCAAAACGATTGCCGACTAATTCGGGGGAAACGCTTCCTCCACTGACTAACCAATGATAATCGGGACTTAATTCGTTAGCTCCATCGCGAGTAGTTAAGTTAACAATTTGTGTGTCATCAAAAATCTTTAGCGCTAATTCTTTGGTATTAGCACAATTCGATGCTTGTAAAATTAATTGGTTATTTGCTTGCTGTCTCAGTTCTTGCGACAGTAATTCAAATACTTCAACTATTCCCGCACGATTATAAAAATATGTACTAAAATTTTCATCTTGACCTAATAAAGCCAGGAACTCAGCAGCATCAAAGTTAATACATATAACTTCCGTTGAAGCTATAGCAGTAGAACCAGGTACTCCCCGTACTGTTTCGAGCCAACCCATAATTCCTCCGGGTTGGAGTCTTTCCAAAGTTACTGGTATTTGGGTTTGAGGTTCGTAACCGAGTAAACGTACTTGTCCGGAAAAAAGAATTGATATTTGAGCGGGCATTTTTTCCCGTGCCAAAATAACCTGTCCCATCCGGTAGCGGTACAGCTGTGCTTTTTCTAAAAGCTTTGCCATCACCCCCGGTTGTAGCTGGTTAAAGGGAGCAGTCCCTGCTAAAAATTCTTGGATATTAGTTGCTGTATAAGTCATTTGAATTTTGGATTTTGAATTTTGAGGACATTACGATATTGGGGAGCAACTTTTTGGGGTTTTGGATTATTTTCTGTGGTAATGTATAAGAGCTTACGTAAAAATGCAGGCAATAAAACATGGCATGGGTTGCTTGTTATTTTTTCAATGGAATGAAAAATAAACATAGTTGAACATTTCGCTGTAAGGAAACTGTTTAAATTCCAATCCAAAATCCAAAATTTCAAATCTAAAATAGAATTACCCTTCGGTAGAATCATCTTTTTCTGCCGATAGCTGCCCGTTTTGGATTGCAGAAGATATTTCTCCTTGTAGCCAGGTTTCAAATTGCTCGTTTAGCAGTCGCTTATGTGTGGCTGCGTCTAACTGAGCGGGAAGGAATTGTTCCAAGCGGACGATTAAAATCCAATCTCCCAGACGAGTCGGGGGTAATGCTTGCCCCGGTTGAGATTTAAGCAACATTTTTGCTAAAACCGGATGGGGCACTCCTAACTCTACCGGACCAATCAGTCCGCCTGTTTGAGCTTCTGGACCTTTTGAATATTCCTGGGCGAGTTCTGCAAAGGGCTGCTCATTTTCTTGAACGCGGAAGTATAATTCTTGAGCGACAGCAATATCATTTACCCGAATCAACGAATAAATTACTTTGTCTAACTTTTCCTTGCGTTGAAGAAAATATGGTTCTACTTTTGCTCCCCAAGTATCTTGCTTAAATTTTTCTAATTTAAGAGTACGAGTTACCAAGTAGTCTAGTTGTTTTCGTTCCAAGCCACGGGATTGTAACCAAGCTTGTAATTGTTCCTCATTCCCTAGCTGCTGTTGCTGATAAAATTGTTTATACGCTTCTGTTACTTCTTCTTCTGAGAGCGAAATAGAAGCAGTCGCCTCATCAATTACTATTTCTCTTAGTAGCTGAGGCAGCATTCCGTACTGCTTGAGCAGTGGAAGAATCTCATCTACATTAATAGCGCGATCGCCGATTTGTAAAAGTGCGGTCATAATATCAGTATCATTAGGGTTACCCCTGTTATAAATTGTTTCAATCAAAGTATGCCCATAAAGTTATTAACAGGTTACATTAAGGTTAATAAAGGATAAAAGACAACATTTACTTAATTTGACTCGTGACTGCTGAATGTTATTAATACCTAGATTTAGAAACATATGCCATTCGGGTAATTACTGAAAAATATAGTAGTTAAAAAATCCTATGTTTGCCAAGGGTAAAAATAATACACAAGTGAGTATTTTGACGATAATTGTGTTTAAGTTAATATATTTAATAGTTTAACCGTTGTAAAAAAATCGATATACGTTTTTTTACTTTATTACAAATAAAAGCAGGTCTAACAACCTGCCTTCAGGATCAATTAAACAATGAATTAAAATAATAAAAACGTAAATTTTACCTTGACATAACGGACTTGATAGTTATTATAGTCACTGTGAGCTAGTTTTTTGGTTATATTCCTGTAATGGCTTTGAGTCGCCTTTAAACAGTTTAAGTTTTCAGTATTTATCCTGATATATGTAAAGTAAATAGTCGGGTTATTAAGAAATTAGTAATATAATTTAGTGAAAATAAATAGTGGTGATAGTCATTATTTGTAATACGTTTGTTCTGATTTACGATTATTGAGTTACTTTTATATCTTGTATCATTCTAAAAAAGCCCCAAGAAACCCGGTTTCTTTTCTTAAAAGCATGATTTTCTCGTTGCTAAATCATGAAGAAACCGGGTTGGGGGAACAGATTGTAAATTTTTAACTGCTAAAATTTATCTTGACAATCATGTCGTTATAGTCTAAGTCTCCACCGTTGGGTAAATCTTCAAAACCAAAGGTGTTATCGCCAAGTAAACGAATATGATCGATTCCGTCTGGGTTAGCTCCTAAGTATGGGAAGTAGACGGTGGGATCGTTGCTAATATCATCATCGGTAAGCTGACTAAGGGTACCGTTAATCACAATTAAAGGAGCAATAATTGAACCCGTTTCAATTTGAGCAGTTCCGGTTGTTACACCTTGGTTTGCTGCTTCAAATTTTACGAATTCACCTGTAACCGCATCTTTAACAAGATTATTGAGAGCAGCTTCTAGGTAGGTGCTGGTATTAGGTGTTAACCCGTCAACTTTACCTTCAGCATCAACTTGATAGAAGTAAACTTCGTTGTTGAATGCAGCTTCTCGGAATACAGAAAAGTTTGCGGTTACTAGAGGTTGACTCAAATTAGTTAAATCAATTAATTCAGCTTGAGAAGAATTTTGTAGAAAAGTACCTAGAGGTAATTCTTCTGAGGTAGGTTGAATATTTACTACCAAATCATTGAAGTTGCTGCTACCATTAGCGTCATTCCAACTCAAAGAAAATTCTTCATCGCTTTGAGTTTCTACTTTTAAAGTAGTGGTGTCGGAGAAA
>JBCBPQ010000207.1:0-13463 GCA_039820645.1 Cyanobacteria bacterium J06633_8
CATCGGATATTTTTTATATTCAAATTGGTGCGTGACGGCAATTTCAAATTAGTTCGTTATGCTCGATAAATTATTTTAGCCGTCACGCACCAATTTGAATATAAAAAATATCCGTTGAGTTGAATACAATTAAAACCTCACCCTGTCCTCCGGACATCCCTCTCCTTGTTAAGGAGAGGGAAAAAGTAGGGTGTGTGACGGCTAAAACAATTTATAAATCATTACGAAATAATTTGAAATTGCCGTCACGCACCAATTTTACTAAATAAATTTACCTATTAGAAACAGCTTCAATATTTGGAATTTTTAATTACATAAAGGTATCGATAAAACCTTGATTTTACGTGTTTATATTAGCTAGTTTTATAATACCTGAGTTAAAGGTTACTCATGAGTAAAAACACTAGCTTTTTCCCATCAATTCGTTTCAAAATCGCTGCTCGTTTAGCGATTGTTTTGCTGTGTGTTTCGTCGTCTTTAGTAATTAGTGATATTAGTTGGGGAAAAAAGCCGACTCAGGAAGAGATTCAGAATTTGATTGAGAAGTTGGATTCAATTAGTGAAGAATGGGAATTTGAAGAGATTGAGAATGAATCGAAGAAAATAGAAATTAGAGAGGACGCAATTCCCAAATTGGTAAAAGTAGCTTTAGAACATGAAAGTTTCTTGGTGCGAACTGGTGTTAAGAGAATTTTAAGAAACTCAGACTACGAGATAGTACCGAATGAATTAATCACTGCTTTAGATTCAAAGGATACAAAAATCCGTCGTAGAGCTATTGAATGGTTGGCTGTAATAAATTTTGAAGTAAAACCAAAAGATTCAAATTTTGTACCTAAATTAATAGAATTTTTAAACGACGAAGAAAGCTCGATACGTAGGAATGCCGCTTCTACTTTAGGAAGCATGGGTGAAAAAGCTGCTACTGATGAGGCAATAAAAGCATTAACTAAGGTTTTGAATGATAAAAATTATTTAGTACGTAGAACTGCTGTTTATGCTTTAGGAAGCATGGGTGAAAAAGCTGCTAATGATGAAGTAATAAAAGCATTAATTAAGCTTTTGAATGACAAAAATTATTCGGTACATATGCGTGTTGCTTTTGCTTTAGGAGACATGGGTGAAAAAGCTGTTACTGATGAGGTAATACAAGCATTAACTAAGCTTTTGAATGACAAAGATGATTTGCTACGTAGCAATACTGCTTTTGCTTTAAGATACATTGGTGAAAAAGCTGTTACTGATGAGGTAATACAAGCATTAACTAAGCTTTTGAATGATAAAGATGATTTAGTACGTAGGAATGCTGCTTTGGCTTTAAGATACATTGGTGAAAAAGCTGCTACGGATGAAGTTATAAAAGCATTAACTAATATTTTGAATGACAAAGATGATTCTGTACGTAGGAGTGCTGCTTCTGCTTTAGAGAATATAGCTCTCAGTATTCAAGACAAAGCCCAAGCAAATCAACTTTCTCTCTCAGAATTTGATAAATATATTCCAAGGTTAGAAAAAGCTTTAAAAATTATAGAAAGCTCCATTTATAATTCGGAACAAACTACAAACTTTTATAATTCGGAACAAACTGCAAAAAAATTACGTCGCTCTCTACTAGTTATCAAAGACAAAAGAAAAGCCCTCTTCTGGAATTCCCTCTTCAAAAACCCTTTCATAATCATCCCATCAGCTTACCTAATCTTCTTACCTTCCCTCTGGTTTCTCCTCCTCCGACTCAAACCAATTTCACTCATACAAATCAACGAAATCCTCAAACCCTACGAATTCTGTCTTCCCAACGAATTAGGTGGAGCACCAATACGAACTCGCGATTTACTTCTATTCAGCTTTTTCAAATTCCGTCCCCGAGTATTAGATGCTTGGGTTGAAAAAAATATCCCTAGTGCTAGAGAAAGGTTTGAATTAAAGAAAACTGTACAAGAGCGTTCGATTCATATCCCCGTCGCTGCTACTTTAAATAATCAAGATTCTTTAGTCGTCACGGGAAAGGATTTAAAACCGACTTTCAACAGAAAACTAGCTCGTCTGCTTATCTATGGTGAAGGTGGTGCGGGAAAAACTAGTTTGGCTTGTCAGGTTGGTAGGTGGGTGATGTCGGATGATGGGGAAAAACGTCCTTCTCAACACTTCATGTTAGCAGTGTTGATTGAGGAAGAATTAAGGTTGAAGAAGTTTCGTAAGGAAGAAACTCCTTTACTCGAAGCGATACAGGGACAACTTCAGGATTTAATTGATTCTGCGAAACCGATTCCCCAAGAATTATTAGAGCAATTACTTAGACAACGACGAGTGTTGGTAATAGTAGACCATTTTTCAGAGATGAGTGAAGCTACTCGTAAGATGATTCACCCGGATTCTCCGAATTTCTGCATTAATGCTTTGGTTGTCACTTCTCGTTTAGATGAAAAGCTGGGAAGGATTACCAAAACTACGCTTCATCCACATCGAATACAGGGCGATCGCCTTTCGTCTTTTATGGATGATTATCTTTCCCATCGCGGTAAACGAGATAATTTCACAGACATTGAGTTTTTTAATGCTTGTATCCAACTTTCTAAGATGGTGGGTACTCGTAACATCACCGTTTTACTCGCAAAGTTGTTTGCAGAGCAGTTAATTTCTAGTACCAACAGCCAAGATTTACCCAATAATATTCCCGAGTTAATGCTGGAATATCTCAACCAAATCAACCGAGATGTTGTTGAACATAAACTTGATGATAGAAGCGTTCATAAAGATGCAAAAATCCTAGCTTGGCAATGCCTTGAGCAAACTTTTAGACCAATACCAATTACTAGAGAAAATGCTTTAAAAGCCTTGGGTTATAACGATGCAGAAAACCGTCTCAACTACCTTGAAAATCGCTTGCATCTTATCCAAACCATCGGCGCAGCGAAAGACGAAATTCGATTCGTACTTGACCCCTTAGCCGAATATCTCGCCGGTTTACACTTACTAGAATTCTTCGGAAATCAACAGCAATTATGGCAGCAATTCTTACAACAAGCCGCAGATATCGAAGACGCACCAGAATCTATTCAAGGTTTTCTCTTAGCATTGCGAGATTGCTATTTAGCTAAAAAACAACAAGCTAATATACCAGAAACTGTTGCGAAACAGCTTGAGAATTTACGACTGCTGTCTGATAAATAATGAACAGCAAGCAACATTATCTAAATAAACACGAAACCAATGTAGAGACGTAGCATTGCTACGTCTCAAACAATTTTAACAACCCAAAATCAAAATATCCTTGACAACCCTTAAGAAAACACAATATATCTGAAAGACGGCACAATAGAGATATAAAAGAGTATAAAATGCCCGCTTGCAATGAGTTACTGCCTTAATCCTACTTGTCCAAATCCACAAAATACGAATAGTGAAAAGTTTTGTTTGAGTTGTGGCTCTAAGTTGCTGCTCAAACAACGTTATCGTGCGATGAAACCTATAGGGCAAGGTGGTTTTAGCAGGACTTTTTTGGCTCGGGATGAAGATAAACCGTCTCTACCTCTTTGTGTAATTAAACAATTTTATCCCCAAGCTCAAGGTACTGGTACTTTAGCTAAGGCGGTAGAATTATTCAACCACGAAGCGATGCGTCTGGAAGAGTTGGGGAAGCATCGACAAATACCCGAACTTTTGGCGTATTTTACTCAGGATGATAGACAATATTTGCTGCAAGAATTTATTGATGGCTTGAATTTAGGGCAGGAATTACAGCAAAACGGTGTTTACAATGAAAATCAAATTCAGCACTTTTTAAACGAGTTGCTGAGAATATTGCAATTTTGTCACCAAAAACAAATTATTCACCGCGATATTAAACCCGAAAATATCATTCGTCGTCAAAATCCTGCCAAACTTAAAGGACAAATTGTATTAGTTGATTTTGGTGCTTCTAAAGTTGTAACTCAAGCTTCCATGAATCAAACTGGTACCAGTATTGGCAGCCCGGAATATGTTGCACCGGAGCAAATGAGAGGTAAAGCGTTATTTTCCAGCGATATCTATAGTTTGGGAGTCACTTGCATTCATTTGTTAACTGGGCGATCACCTTTTGATTTATATGATATTAATAATGACGTTTGGCTGTGGCGAAATTATCTCCAAACTAGCATTAATAATAATTTGGGCAATATTTTAGATAAAATGCTGGCGAGTACCCCCGCACGTCGCTATCAAACTGTCGATGAAGTATTAGCAGATTTGAATACTTTACCTACTGTGATTTCCCAAACTGGAAATACTGTAAAACCAGTTGCCACACCATCAAATACAACTCCACCCCCGATTGTTTCTTCTTCTCCCAGTCAAATAGATAAGGAATTGGAGGAGATGAAAACTATGTTTATGAATGGTAAAAAATCTTCAAATAAAAATCAAAATAAAAATCAAAACTCAAATTCCTCATCTCCAAATACACAGCAGTCAGCTAAAAATAGCAAAATAGACGATGAATTGGAAGAATTGAGAAAGAAGTACGGGAATGGTAATTAGGTAATAAGGAATGCCCGCAACTGGCATATTTTCTTTGTAGGGTGCTGTGACACTATGCTCACTTTTTAAGGAAATAATGAGGTTTTTGTGTCACGCACCATCCGGGGTTGTGTGACAATTGCGTAAGTCCTGATATTACCAAATTTGTTTCATCAGAAGAATGTATCGCTACATTTATAAACCGTAAGCATTAGATTGATTTAAGTAAAAAACGCATTTTGTGAAGTTTCAGTAATGTTGCGCTTATGTTTGAGAAATCGTCTAGTTAACATAAGTAGATAAATCTGTATTTTATTAAATATCAAATAAGTTCCGACTTCCCTCTCCTTAAAAAGGAGAGGGATTGAGGGTGAGGTTTTTATCGTTTTTTCAGGTTTATTCAGATTTCTTAAGTATTGACGAAATTCTTTGACTATTGTTTAGATTTTATCTTGAAAATACTGGACTGAAGATGAATTAATAAAGTAAGCACTTATGGAAATTTTTATTAGTATGAAAATCACAAAACTATTGTCTTTCAGTTTAGTATTTATTCCATTATTAGGATGTAATAAACCACCATCAGCAAACCAAGTAATTAATCCTACAGAAGCAGAAATTACACCTCAGGAAGAAAATTCAACTCCTCCAATTGCGACAAAAAATCAAACTCCAAAAGTATCTCAAACAAGAAATACTTCTTCTCAAAAAGTTGCGACAATAGAAACAAATACTCAAACACAGAATTCGTCTTCTCAAAGAGCAACAAGAATAGAAACAACTCCAAAACAGAATTCCTCTCCAAAAAAAGTTGCACAAAAAAATAATTCTTCCAAATACGGAACTTTAGAAGAATTAAACGCAAAAATCAAAAAACGTAACGGACGAATTATTGGCTCGGCAACCTGTGATGATGATGGATTAGAAAATGATGTTCGGGTTGATTTTGATGGCGATGGAATGCCAGATGAATGCGTTACCGCCAATCTGAAAATACATCCATTATTTTCAGAAGAAACTCTTGATGGTGTTAGCAGTTTTCTGAATTATCTTGAAAAAGGTTCTCAAACAACTTCAAGAGAAGAAGGTAATTATAATTATTATCTTTGGAGAAAAAATGGCAAAATTGTCAAGGCTATAAAATCTGAAAAAAATGCTATTAACTCAGTTGATTATTGGTTTTACAATGGGAAACCAATTGCGGCTTTTCAAGTTGTTCGCAGAAACAATTCTGTGACTAACAAATATTTCATCTATTACCAAAATGGCGAACTCAGTTCAATTATTGAACTTTTTGGTCCTGAAATGAATAACTCCAGAACAATACTAGAATTTAATAACCAACAACTTCAAGAAGCTAGAAGCTTAATTAATGGTTATAAGGAAATTTTTAATGTTTTTGGTGCAGATTAATTAAATATCAGGAAATTGCCCTGCATCAATAATAATTCTTGCGGCAATTATAATACCAAGTTGGTGCATGACACTAAAAGTTTTATTTTTACTTAAATAATTGCTTAAAGTGTCATGCATTCTACAAACAAATATGCGGCGTTGCGTAAGTAAAAAATTATCTGAATCGAGTCAATCAATTTACACTATATAGAATAACTAACAACATGAAATTCGCAAAACTTTTGTCTTTGGGTTTGGTAGCGTTTGCATTATTCGGCTGCAATCAAACTACTGTCGCAAGTAATAATGTAACAGAATCAACCGAACAAACTCAACCAACTATATCTCAACAGCAAAATTCTAATTCCGCAACCGAGATAACCACTAATCAGACGAGTAAACCAAGCAACTCTTCTTCTCAAATCGCTGCCGCAAAAACCAATAATAAAAATAATAAAAATAATAAAACTGGAAAACAAATAGGACCAAGATTTGACTGTAATGGTGATGGAATATCGAATGGTGCGCGGATGGATTACGATGGTGATGGAATACCCGATGACTGTATTGAAAGTGATGAAAAAGCCAAATCGGTTATTGATGAAACTTCTTACGACACCGCATTAAAATCTTTGAATTCTATTACCAAAGGTTGTCAAGAAACTAAAAAAACTCCACAAGGTACTGACTACTATATTTGTAAACTTGGTGGCAAAATTGTCAAGGCTGGGGCATATTCTCCTGTGGCAGGGGCTGGTAATGAGTATTGGTTTGTTGATAATCGAGTAATTGCAGTTCAACAATTTCATACTCAGGAACTTTTCCTTTACCATCAAAACGGTAAGCTCAAATCCAAATTCAATTACCCTAACAAAGTCACAAATATCAGCAATCAAGATACTCAAGAAGCTGAACGCTTGTACAACGGTTACGATTACATATTTGAAGTTTTTAATCGCAAATCATCCGCAAAAACAACAGCATCTAAAAACGGAATTATTGATGAAACTTCCTTCCAAACTATGTCAAATTCTTTGAATTCAATTACCAAAGGTTGTCAAAAAATCAAGAAAACCGAAAAAAATATCAATTACGAAATTTGTAAAAAAGGCAATACCATTGTCAGCGCTAGCGAATATGCAACTGAAGCAGATGCTGGTTTAATCTATTGGTTTTCTCCCGATAGTAGAGTTGTTGCAATGCGTTATTATTCCAGCGGAGACTCCTATACTTTTGACAGCAACGGTAAGATAAGTTCAAAATTCAATGTTTATAATTCTCAGAAAGTAGCAAATATCTCTCCTCAAGAACGAAAGCAAGTAGAAGCAACCTTATCTAATGGTAATTATAAGGAAATTTTGCAACGGTTTTAACCTCTAAATATGGGTTGAATGCACAAAGTTAACTTTTCAAGTCAGATTTCTTGTTACCAGGCTCTGCTTCGTCTCAGAATAAGGCAGAGCCTTATACTTTGTATTCCTCGGCAGAGCCAAGGAACAAGTAAAATAGAAGCCGTAAGATATAAGGCATAATTTGTAAAAAAATGTTAAGTCAAGACTATATTGCTGCTGAAAAAAAACATCACTTATTGGAGAATAAAAGTTATCCAACTTGGTTTAATTTATGCAATTGCAGAGAAAGAGATTAATCATTTATGCATAAACCTAAAAAATCACTTTTTCAGACACTTCAACAGAATTGGCGTTTTATAAACAAATGGTTTTTGAATACACCCAAAAGGGCAATTTTATTAGCTTATGAAGCAGCGCTAAAGATTCGGGATATTGAAGACAAACATTTTTCAGGAAACAAAATATCTGAAGAATCAAATATATATACAGCTAACGTTTTATCTTATTGGCAAGCAGAGCTTGAAAAAAATCTGAAAATAATTAATTTCAGGTTAGCAGAATTTCAACGAAGCCGTTTACTATTCACTGTAACTGATGAAACATTTTTAGATAAACTCAAGTTTATTGATGAAGTCACCGCAAAATATGCAGTTTACAAAGAGTTTGCTACTAAAAAAACAATAGTTACTACTGAATCCTTACCTCAAGAACTGAAAGAAAATCATGAATTAGATTATGGCGATACAGATATAAATCAAATGAAAGTTAAACCCGTTACTGTAAAAACGGGCTTATTTCCGGGTTCAATTACAAGAAGTTTCAAAAAAATTATTAAAGAATTATCTCCACGGGCAGAAGAAAAAACTGTGAGAGATTTCAGAATTGCCAGCAAAAGAACGAGAATAGCTCTAAAATTTTTAGCCACCTTAATAATAGTACCTTTTTTAACATATTTATTTTTAAAACAATTAGTAATTTATCCAATAGTAGAGCGAGTCAGAACCGATGCAGCTACCGATGCTTTTCTGAATACTCATATTGAAGAGCAAGTTTTGCAAGAATTTAAATTTTATCAGCAAGAACTTAAATTTGAAAAACTAATCCTACAAGCTCCATTATTATCGTCAGAAATACAGCAAAAACAAAAAGAAAGAGCAATAAAAATAGCAGAAGAATTTCATCACAAAAATAACAGCGCTATCAGCAACGTATTCGCCGATATCATCTCATTAATCGTCTTTGCATTCATAATTGCTACTAGTAAAAGAGAAATAGCAATACTGCAATTATTTATTGATGATACAGTCTATGGACTTAGCGACAGCGCCAAAGCATTTTTAATTATTTTATTAACAGACATGTTCGTCGGTTTCCATTCACCCCACGGATGGGAAGTACTCCTTGAAGGATTCGCCAAACATTTAGGTATTGCACCCACAAGAGATGTAATATTTCTATTCATCGCCACATTCCCCGTCATCCTAGATACTATTTGTAAATACTGGATATTTCGTTATTTAAGTCGTATCTCACCTTCCGCATTGGCTACATTTAAAGAAATGAACGAATAGGTAATTGGGGATTGGGCATGGGGCATTGGGCATTGGTAATCGGTAATGGCTAATAGATAATTATTAAAGCTGCTCACTGATAACTGATAACTGTTCACTGTTCACTGTTCACTGTTCACTGTTCACTGTTATTTGATACTCAATACCTATAAACTTAACAATATATAATTAAAAATCCAAAATCTACAATCTAAAATCCAAAATGGAATTACCTCCCCTCACTACCGATACAATTTGGGCAATTATTAACAAAGAAATTGACGATACTACTGTTAACCAGTTGGTATGGCATTGCTTGGGTTATAGTTACGATGAATCTACGGGTAAGTGGGATGCAAATAATGCCTCTGAAGAATGGCGTAGTGAATATCCCGAGCCACCAGATTTTATCGCTAATCGTCCGCCAACAGTTAAGTTAACCCGTTCAATCCCCAAGGAAAACAAACAGATGCTCAAACAATTTTTGGGTTTTACTGGTTACAAAATAGGCGAATTTGGTCCTAGGGAAACACGTAGAGCAACTGCTGCAAATTGGTTACTAAGCTATATGAGAATTAATGGTTATTGTTAAAACATTACCCACAAACGGATATTCATGCTTTCACAAATAGAAACCGGGTTTCTTTGAGCGAAATTGAGCAAGGTGCAAAATATGTGTATTTGTACTTCACCGCTAACGGAACTTTCACAACGGTAAAGATTTACGCGAAAAACCCTACAGTATATTTCCCACCAAAATTGATGCCAAACCAGAACCGAATTATTGGGTGCAGGGAAACTATATTCCAACAAAATCTACCTGAAGATGGATTATCAACATTAAGGCGATCGCGACTTGCGGTGGTAGAGTTAATTTGAGAATTTCAGCATAATTATTACATAAACTACCAATTTTTTCGTTAATTCTACAGGACTATTTTGAGGCTATGAGTAACAACGCAGAATTCATGGAAGCCCTAGCCGCTGAAATTGGCGAGAATGTCTACATAGATATCGCCAAGTGGCACCTTTATTTGTCCGATGCCAAACTGCATACCGTCGTTGCAGAACAAGTTTATCCTTTAATCAGTTCCGATAAATCCGTGAATGAAGATGATGTCATTCATGTTTTGCAATCTATCCCCATCAAGGTTGGTGGTGGTAAAGGTGAAATACCTTTATTAAATTTGGTTCCGTCACAGTGTCAAGTCAGTTTGCTAGATATCTTAGAAAAATATCAACAAGAAATGTAACAATTAAGTTTTTGGTGTCTTAATTATGACATCAAAAACTTTTAATAAATAGATTGATTGATTGATGAATAATTAATAAATAAATAAACAAGGGGAACAATGTCTACTTCCAAATTTCACGACGGAAATTCTTTAGCTGACGTAACTGACGAACTCGGTAAACAGGCTTTGAAACTAGGTTTAATACCAAGCTTTACAGTACGCTTCTTTGCTGACAGCAGAGAATACTTTATTGCTCATGATGACAAATCCGAAGCCCTAACACCTGAAGAAGCCTATTTACACTTTAAGAAATTGGTAGAAACAGCGTAAAAAATAGGTAATAGGTAATAGGTAAGAATTATAGAAATATCTGTAGTGGGAGCCCTAAAGCTCCCTTTGTATTTTATAATTCCTCATCCCCAATGCCCAATGCCCAATCCCCAATTACCCATTACACATATCTTGCACCTTGCTCAATTTCGCTCAAAGAAACCCGGAATAATTTGTTAAAGCATGAATATCTCGTTGTGAAATCGTAAAGAAACCGGGTTTCTCGCAATGCCCAATGCCCAATGCCCAATCCCCAATACCCCATCACCCATTCTCTTCAACCATCTTCTTTGCAAACTCAATCGCTTCATAAGATGTGGAAATTTTACCTTCGACTTGTGCCACTGCAATTTCTGTCAGTAATTTGCCTACAAGTGGTGACGAAGGTATGTTTAATGATGATATAATATGTGTCCCACTTATCAATTGAGTGGGATGTGCAACCGGATCGTCAGGGTTTAAGTAGCGGGATAGTAAAGATGCGTATGTTGTTAGTGGCTTGTCTTCGGACATATCCCTGACTACATTACCATAAGCTGTTGCAAAAATGGCTGTAGTCGGGAATACGCTACCCGCTTCTTGAAATAAGAAATATTGCTCTCTCAAAGATAATTGGGTGTCGAGTCTGGGAAATAATCTCAAGGCTGTGGTGACGCTTTGAATTTCCGCTTTACTATAGGTAAGTTTTTCTAACTCTGCTTGTGCTATTTCTGGCTTGGAATTAACTAAACAAGCTAGTTTCGCGATACCCAACCAAGTTGTTTTAACGGTATCTCTAATATTTTGTTGCAGTATTTCCTTCAGGCTGGGAAATTCTTCTGTAAACTGCAAAGCTACTTTGTCAACTTCTGCAATTAAAGTACAACTTTGTGATGTAGCGTATTCAAAAGAAGATTTTAGTAAGCCATCTTCGTAAGCTTTGATTAACCAAGGTGTTCCTTGAGGTAAGGCTAGCATATAGCCTAATTCTACTCGGATTCGTTCATAGGCAACTTTTTCTAAATCAGAAGCTAAACCCCGAATTGTAGAATGGGTTTCTGCTTCTATACTAAAACCCAACTGTGCAGCTTGACGATATCCCCGCATCAAACGTAAAGGGTCATCTTCCAGATTCGCGGGTGATATCATCCGTAAAATACCCTTCTCTAAATCTAGATTACCTTGTAACGGATCGATGATTTCTTGAGTATGAATATTGTAGGCGATCGCATTGATTGTAAAATCTCGCCGATGTAAATCAGCTTCTACAGAATCCCCTTCCTGTTGGGCAATATCAACGGTAGCATCGGGAAATACCACGCGAGCAATTTGCCTCTGCTCATCAAGTAAAACAAAACCGGCTTGATGATATTTCGCCATCTTCCGGGCTACATTTACCGCTTGCGAAGGTAAAATAAAATCTAAATCTAAATAATCTCGACTTCTTTCCAAAAGAGCATCCCGCACCGCACCACCTACTAAATAAGCCGGTTGTGGTAATAATTCTAGATTAAAAGGTAAATAATCTGGTGTAAATTTAGACAGAATTGAACCGTACATTGTAATAAAAATAAACCATTAGACTAGGCAACATTAGTGTGGCTTGAGCTAGATTAAAAAAAAGGCGAAATAAGCAAAACTTAATCGTTAATTTTAATATGTGTATTTGCGTAAATTGTCATTATGTAGACCGCTGTATTACCTACAATGCAGTAGAAACACAGCACCAACAACCTCATCTAACTGAGACACCAACCTTTGATCCCAACGAACCCAGTATAAACGTAAATATCCGCACTGAAGGCGAAGTGATTGAAATGGAATGGGACGTTGTAGGATGTTTGAGTTTTAAAGAAGAGAAAGGTAAATGGTCAAAATTACGTCCCGGTGAATTGGTGCCAACTTAACAGTTATCAGTGAACAGTGAACAGTTATCAGTTAGGAGTTAAGGGATTTTAGATTTTGGATTTAGAATCTTTTGAGGGTTAGAGCAAGGAATTAGAAATTGAAATTTCACTCTACCCCTTCTACCACCTCTCCCCCCTCTCTTACATGAAAGAATATGGCTTCGCATTACACACCACAACTCCCGAATTAGGTTTAGCTATAAGTAATTTTGCTGATGAAAATCGTTATGATGTATGGAAATTAGACCGTAATGTTTCTAATTTGATGCATCAATACATGATAGATTTTGTTAAACCTCAAACTTGGGCTGATATGAATTTGATTGCTGTAGCCAAGGGACCTGGAGGTTTTACTGGAACTCGTATCGGGGTTGTGGCTGCCCGTACTTTAGGACAACAGTTAAAAATTCCGGTTTTTGCTGTTTCTACTTTGGCTGCATTTGCATGGGACAACCGAGTTGATGATGATAGTTTGATAGCTGTACAAATGCCTGCTCGTGGGGGTATGTTGTTCTGTGCAATTTATCAAGTAATGCCAGATACTAGCGGACTGTCTAGCGTCATGGCTGATGTGGTTCTAACTCCAGAATTATGGGAAGAAAAGTTAGCGGATTTGAAGGATAGTTATCGGCTTTTGAAAGCAGATTCTGGTTTAGCCGCCACAGTTGCGAGTATGCTGCAATTAGCACATTTCGATTATCAGCAAGGGACACGCCCAGATTGGACGGAAGTTTTACCTTTTTATGGGCAACATCCTGTTAATAATTAGGGTTTGCTGAAAAAGTAATAAAAAAGTGAGATGGAGATTTACTAATTATTCAAGGATGAGTAAAAGATAAGCTTTTGTTCGTCAAATACAATTAAGCTATAATATCTGCTAATACTAGACCGTAAAAGAGGTAGATTTCTGAAAATTAGACATAAAAAAGCTCTCAGTAAACGTGAGAGATAAGTGGAAAGATTCATAACTAAAAAAGTGATTGCAATGGCAGTTTTAGAAGTATGAGAAAGTTTAGTCATCACACAATTGAGACTAAATCTTCTTTTACCTTGTCCAAATTTACCTTCAATGGAACTACGAATCTTTTCATCCGAAGCAGCTTGTTTCTTTTTTTCCTTGCTAATGTTAGCAGGTGGTCTTCCTAAAGGCGGTCCACTGATTCTAATACCTCTTTCTTTGCACCAAGCTCTATTTTTTTGTGTACGATAAATTTTATC
>JBCBPQ010000208.1:0-13444 GCA_039820645.1 Cyanobacteria bacterium J06633_8
GAAGAATATTTTTATTCACAAACAGTCCGTGAGGCACACGGCTTAAAAGCTCAGCGAATGTCCTTATAGAGGTGTCGCTGAGAAACCTAAACTAATGAAGCGATTTGAATTAGTGTAGGTATGTCAAAGATTCAACCCAAATAGCGACTCACTCCTAACAGATGCTACAAAATCTACTTGATTATTTGCAGAACTTACAGATCGAGACTGTGATTGTACCTTTGACTTACTTAGGCTTAGCAGTTTCCTATTTACTAGTAATTCCGGTTATTGTATTGACCTATATGAAGTTTCGCTGGTATTCAGTTAGTTCTTTTGAACGAGGCTTTATGTATTTTCTAGTATTCTTGTTCTTTCCAGGCTTATTACTATTATCCCCGTTTCTTAATTTCAGACCTAGACGAAGACAAATTGGAGTTTAATCAGTTTTTAATTGTAAGGGCATGGGCATATTAATAAATGCGACGCATTGACGCTATCGGAATTGTATTTGGCGTTTTTGTTTTGGGTGGTTTGGCTTATGTGGTTCTTCAAATTGCTGGATTGAATGACTTAAGCGCTGGCATCTGGAGCCAAGTATTGTTGGTAACAGGTTTAATTGGCTGGTTGTTTAGCTATATTTTCCGTGCAGTAGGAAACAAAATGACTTACCATCAGCAGCGAGAAGAATACGAAAAAGCATTCTTGCAAAACCAATTAGATCGACTTTCCCCAGAACAAAGAGATAAACTTCTAGCTGAAATGGAGCAAGAAGAAGGAAATTAGGGATTGAAACGGCTTTGAGCCAATCAATTCAATAATTCAAGTAAAAAGCTAGTTTGTACTGTTTGCGACTGTTCGGTTAATCATAATCGTTCTATTTTCTATCTCAAAAAAAATTTTCTACAGTATGGAAAGATTAGGAAGGAGATTAGAGGAATGATTTGAAATAGATTAAAAGTTGAATTCGTTTTCTAACCGAACAGCGTTATATATCAAGAAAAAGCTAATCGAACTCAACTTCTGCTCAAAACCGAAACTTGCCGGATTCTATAAATTTCTACAGTTGCTTTAATAAATATATCTAATAATAAATACATCTAATAATAAATATATCTAATAATAAATATATCAGTATTCCTTATAGTTAAATTATTTTTAGCTTTTGCATATTGAGTTAGGGTTGAGCTTTTTTTCTTGTAGAAGGCAAATAGATTTGGTGTAATAATGCGGGAATGTTTCGCAAAATTAACTTGATTCAAATCAAAATATTTGCTCTTATTCTTCTGTGAGGCTACTAAAGGATTTTCATGAAAATTGAACAATTATTAAGCCAATAAGATGATTATTAAGATTATCTCATCGATATAAGTCTAATTTATGATATAAAGCTGATTATTATTTATACAGGTATTTTTATTGCTAGCAAAATATAATTTCTGCAAAACAGCTATACAATGAAGCGATTGCTTAATATTTATCAAAGCCTGTAATTCTAAAGCATAATTTCGGGTTGTTATGAATTAAATATACTTTTATTACTAATGTTGATAGCAATAAAAAACTATATAAAAGATGCATAACAATAATGTTTGATTCAACTGTCTGTAGTAGACAATTTCACCGATATGATCTTGAATATATAAAGCTATTGCCAGCGATATCAAATTAACTGGCCCAGAATTATTATATTTTTGCTACACAAGTCAAGTCGATTAAGGTATAAATAATGAGTGTGAGAGAGTGTAAATTATCAATGATTTTAATTTTGTCGCGTTATAGGGGCAAATGTTATGAGTGAAAGTATGGCATTTATTGGTGGAGTTGCAGTAGCTGGACTAGCAGCTCTTTTGTTGTTGAAGGGTTCTGGTAACTCCTTAACACCAAATTTTAATACCCCGCAAGTGCAATCCCCTGTAGTAGCACAACCTTATATGCCTCAACCGGGTACTTATCCTGGAGGCTTGCCAGTATACCCCAATCAGGTTCCTCCAAATTCCGATATGTCGGAATTACGCACACAGTTGGAGCGTCAAAAAAATCAACTTGATGTGCTTCAACGGGAAAATGACCAGTTAAAGAATCAAAATCAGCAGTTTCAATCTCAAGTTCAAGCGTACTATCAGTCGCAATTAAGTGCCCAACAAAACCAAAATTCGGCTCAACAAGCTGCTTTGCAACAGCCTCAAGAACCTTGGTGGTCATCTGGGATACTTTGGGCTGTAGGAGGTATGGCACTTACAGTAGGCGGCGGTATTGTGGTAGCCGGAGTTTCTGCTTTATTTTCCCAGAAACAGCGCCCTACTCGAACAGTACAGGTTATTCATCCTTATAATGGTTCGGGAAATACCATATCTACTCCAGTACGTCGTGCTGAATTCTTACCTCCTCGTTCGGAAAGACGTATGGAAGCAACTGAATACGACGATACTTATTAATCAATAGCGCTGCAATCCTAACAGATGCAGCGCAAGCTATTCTTTAGGAAAATATATTTTAGTTGACTAATTTTTATAGTTAAATGTTAAACTAAATTTCGTCTTTTTCCTTCCGAGAATAAAAAATATTATTGTCATCCTAGCAGGAAAGCTGTTGCTCTGCTGATAGGATTTTCCCATGACTTTCAATCTAAAGTAAATAAATAGTATTTTATCGTAAACTAATAAAGAGACTAAAGCAATAAATTTACGCAAAACTTTATTTTTTATTCATAATCGTGTTGAATAAATGACTGTTAATCTCAAAGATTGCTTGTTAAGGCACTTGCAAGTAATAAATTATCCCACCGTCGGTGTTGCCCGATAGGGCAACACCATTATACGTCTGGGTTTTGTCCGGAATATTTGTTAAACGGTGGGATAATTTATTTTTTGGATCTCCCTAAAGCTAGCAACAGCTTTCTGGTGATACAGAAATAAACACTTATTGATACTTTTTACTTTTTTAACAAATTTGCATATGTAAAGTTTATTAACCTTTAAATTCAAGATTGTCTTCAGTGATAACTAAAAAAAAGAATTACTAAATACACTAAAATCTTAATTTTAAGTAGACACTTCATAAACTGTCTGTATACTAAACTATACTTAAGTCTAAGTATATATTCTTGCGATGAGTATAATAACAATAGTGAAAGTAGACTTACGTAAAGATTATCCGAATATTAATTAAGATAGTATAAATGTTATATTGATTACATTTAGCCGTATATTTTAAATTTTATCAAAATTATGAGTTAAGGGTATTATTGAAAATCAATATTAAACGGCTATATTTTGATTGATTACTAATTCTACTTACCTATTCAAGCTGTATATCGTAGTTTCGGGATAATTTAATTTTTGTTTGAAAATTGAATAATTTCTTTCATCCGTCAAAATTAGCTAATGATTTACTTATGTATTAAAGAATACTAGTATATATTGTTCAGAGTATTTGCACTTACAGTGTTTTTGCTTATAGAATATTAGAGTATAAATATACTTATGCAAATGAATAAACCCTGATTTATTAAAATGATTTTCTGGGTAAAATTACTTAAGTGTGACTATTAGATAAAGATTCGGCAAAGTCAGGTTTTAAGTAGTTGTCTAGACTGTAAATTGGAGACAAGCAGTCTGTAGGACAGTTTTAGAATGCTGAGTTAAGGAGAAGCTTGAATATAGTAAGTAACTAAATAAAGATTCTCTGAAATACAAATGGATACTACGGTTGAGTTTTCTAAATATATATTGCGACAGGTGTTAGAAAGTTTAGTAACACGGTAATAAATAATTAACGTGGAAACTTTTAATATTTATCTGAACGTAATTGCTGACTCAAAAGAACCCATACGTGGGATACTCAGTTTTAAGCGATTTTATGTTAGTGGTGTGAAGGTCATGGAGATGAGCATGAATATTTTTTATTTAATACTCAAGAAAAAGCGACGTATATTATTTTTCTCGGGTGATGGTAGTTGGTATCGCATACCCGCACAATTAAAGCCATTTCAATTAACAGAAATTTAGACGAATATTGTTAACAAGAAAGTTACATGTTGTATCTAGGAGCTAATTTCGGGCTGTAATTGCATGTAAACCAGGCATTAGTGTTAGTTCCTTATTGGCGAAGCGTATATTTCTCTGCTCTCAATTCCTGGGAGGGCAACGATTAAGACTTAATTTCCTTAATCAATGGCGTGCATTTACTGAGATAAACTCGGCTAAAAGCTGTAATAAATAATTTTCATGCATACATTTGTGTGGAAATATTTGTCCTACTATTTTTATCTGAAAATAAGGATAAAACTAATCGATTCATCTTGGATTCCTTAAGAACGCTGATGAATTGAATACAGGAATTTATAGATACATCCACCTGGTTTTAATCTTGACAAGCTGTTAATAATATGCTCTGATTGCAAAAAAATATACATTTTGCATGGCAGGAGAAATTTAAATAAAAATTCCTAGATACTACCTATAACTTAGTGGAGATTAGTGATACTATTCTTTGCTACTAGTTAAGAATTTGAAAATTAGAAACAAATAGGTTTTTTAGTTAAAACCTATACCCTAGAAAACTTTTGCTATTTATTGCATTGATGCCTTCCAATGACATTTTTAATTTCATGGCTAAGGCGTAAAAGCCTGTTATTAACAATTAGTTCCTTGAGTGTTATTACTTATGGAATTATACCTACTGTTGCCCAAACAGTGAGACAGAATACTCAGATAAACAATACCGCTAATAGCGGTGCAGATAATTTAAATGATGATTCCAACCAACCAAGAGTTGTTGATTCCAATACAGTAACTCTCGAAGCTTCTCAGGCAGCTTTACAGTTAGTTAAAACTGGCGATCGCGCTGCGGCAGAACCTGGAGACACGGTAATTTATACGTTACGGATTCAAAATGCCAATAATGCTCAAGTACCAGCTACGAATGTAGGCTTTACTGATACTTTACCTGTAGGGTTGCGATTCATAAATAACTCGGTGAAAGCTACCGTTGACGGTAACGAAGTGACTGTTAATTTAAGCAATACTTCAAACTCGGAAAGAAGGGTAGATGGTACCACGAATGCGACCTTGCAACCGGGACAAAATTTAATTGTTACTTATGCTGCTCAGATAACTCCAGATTCCATCCGTGGGGACGGAATAAACACAGCGGTAGCACGAGCCGGAGAATTGCGGAGTCTGCCATCCAGCCACACATTGCGGATTCGTCAAGGGATATTGTCTGACTGCGGTACTTTAATTGGAAGGGTGTTTGTCGATAAAAACTTTGATGGCGAACAACAACCAAATGAACCTGGAGTGCCGAATGCAGTAATTTACATGGACGATGGTAATCGCATTGTTACCGATGCTAATGGTTTGTATTCTTTAGCAAATGTGATCTCTGGATATCGCTCTGCGGCACTGGATTTAACCAGTTTACCAGGCTACGCCCTGGCTCCGAATAAATACTTTATTGAGACAAATAGCCCGTCACGTTTGGTGAAATTAGCGCCTGGAAGTATGGTGCGGGTGAATTTTGGCGTTACACCTGCGTTTTCGGAGGGTAAGAATGAATAAGAAACAATCTCGCGTGGAATTTTGTAATGGTGATAATAACCATACTATGTTATCTGTACTACTGAAAATAGGTAGTACAGGTTTTTCGGTAGCTATAGCAGTTTTAGGGTTTTCTACAATTTGCTCTGCTTCAGCTTTAGCTGCGGATTCAGATGAAAAGGTTCCATTGTCTATAGGCTCTAGATTGAAAGAGTATAAAAATACAGCAAAAGAGGTTAAAGGTCAAGATGCTAAATCCTCTTCAATCTTAAATTATTCTGAAGGTTCCAAAACTGAAAAGATAAGGAAAAAGCTTAAAAAACAAGACCCCGAAGTCTTTCCAATCTCCAAAGAGTCGGAGACTGCCTTGCCTGTTGATAGGGCAAAAGAAATCGAAGGTGAATATATTGAACCGAATTTAATCTCAGAGCCTTCTAATATTTCGCCATCTCTAGAGGAGTCGGTGAAGTTAGCAGAAATAGGAGATGGTCCAGTTGCTCCGATGTCTCCAGGAAGCTCTGGTTCTGGCTCCATGTTTGACCAAGGGGGGTCGTTGTTTGAACGACAGCAGCAACCGCAAAGCCCTTCCCAAAACCAACAACAAACTCAAGCAGAACCCCAAAATCGGCTTCAAGAAAATGCGACTCCTCCAAGCAGAAGAAGCCGCAGTGGGGTGCAACTGGAAATTACTCCTGTAGGCAACCGGACAGTACAGGCTGATGGACGTTCGACGATTCAGATACGAGGACAGATTATCAACAAAGAAGGGGAAGTAATTCCTCGCGATGTGTTGGTAACTCTAACGAGCAGTGCGGGTAAATTTATTGGTTCGGACCAAGACAAGGATGCGCCGGGATTCCAGACACGTGCTATCGATGGGGAATTTATTGCCACTTTGCAGTCTGGATTAAAAGCTCAATCTGTTCGCGTTCGGGCTGCAGTCCATAAAATAAAAAAGCCTGCATCTACCCTAAGACAGAGAGAGAGGGCAATTGATGGAGAAGAAATCTTAGAGAGCGGTAGAGATACAAGATTATTCAATAACGAATTAATAAGCCAGCCAATAGAAGCCTATACTCAAGTACAATTTACCACCTACTTGCGTCCTTCCCTAGTCACGGGTATTATCAATCTCCGTGTTGGTGCTAGAGGTACAAATTTCTGGGGCAGTCGGAGAGAGTTTTTAAGACCGAATGACGATGGAGATCTCGATGACGGAACCGAATTCGATTTAGATTCTCAGGTGTTTGCGACGGGTAAGGTTGGTGAGTGGCTGTTTACTGGTGCTTTTAACAGCGAGCGACCAATTAACCAGGATTGTGAAGGTCGAAATCGGTTATTTGGTGGCATTCAGTTTTGCGAACAAAACTATCCCGTATATGGCGATAGTTCTACGGTGACTCCGACAACTCCTTCGATAGATAGTTTTTATGCCCGCTTTGAGCGCAGTTCTCAGGTGCCTGGTGGTGACCCGGATTATGCTATGTGGGGGGATTACAGAACTGAGGAATTTTCTCGCCCTTCTCAGCTATATGGTGGCACTTCTCGGGCACTGCACGGTTTTAAGGGTAATTACAGTTTGGGTCCTTTGCAGATAACTGGTTTATATGCCAATAATGTGGAGGGTTTCCAGCGGGATACTTTCACTCCCCAAGGTATCAGCGGTAATTACTTTTTGTCGCGACGGTTGTTGGTTCCTGGAAGTGAAAGCGTTTATTTGGAAGCTGAGGAAATCAATCGTCCGGGTACTATTGTCAAGCGACAGCAATTATATCGCGGCCGAGATTATGATATCGATTACGACCGAGGCACAATTCGGTTCTTAAGTCCAATTTTGGCAACAGAACTTAATCCTTTTGGGGTAACTTTGCAAAGACAGGTTGTTGTTACCTATCAACCGGAAGATAACGAAGATGGCGATATCTACGGTGGACGAGTTCAGTTTAATATTTCCCAGAATTACGATAATAAGTCTTTTATCGCTGGTTCCTATTTGAGGGAAGACCAAGGGGATAGAGATTTTGAACTGTATGGAGCGGATTTTCTGCTGTCTTTTGGTCGTTTTGGTAAGATTCTTGGTGAATATGCGAGGTCCGAAAGCGATATCGGTGTTGGAGATGCAGTCACTGGAAATGCTTACCGTATCGAAGCAATTGGTAATTTAAGCGATCGCGTTAATTTAAATGCTTATTACCGTTCGGTGGAGGAGAATTTTAATAACAACGCAACTTTTAGTTTTGCTCCGGGACAAACCCGTTATGGTGCTGGGTTGTTGGGTAAGTTAACCAGTACTACGACTTTGGGCGTTTCCTACGATGTGGAAGAAAATTTTGGTAGGGCTTCTACAGGTTTAGTCAATTTCTTTGATTTATTCGATCCTCAGCCACAACCAGTTCTCGGTCAAGTTTTAGATAACGAACTAAAGACTTTCCGAGCGGGTATTTTACAAAAGTTTGGTTTTGCGGATGCCAGTGTGGAATATGTCAACCGTTCGCGGGAAGATAGGGTAGATGATACTCTTGATGGCGATGCCGAGCAAATTGTCTCTAAACTAAAAGTTCCTTTAACTCAATCTTTGACTTTCCAAGCCCAGAATGAGGCTAATATCGACGGTTCCGACCCACTTTACCCCAACAGAACTACTTTAGGGTTGGATTGGCAGGCGTTTGAAGGCGTGACTTTTAGATTAGCCCATCAATGGTATGACGATACTGCTTTGTTGGAAGGGAATTCTCTAACTACTTTAGATACTTTGGTTGATTACAACCTAGCTAAAGATACTACTTTTAACGGACGCTATTCGGTATTGTCTGGCTTCAATGGCTTGCAGGGGCAGGGTGCAATGGGAGTCAATCATGGAATGCCCATCGCGCCGGGATTGCGGTTGAGTTTGGGTTATCAATACGTATTTAGAAATATTTTCAATTCAACGACCGGAGATACAACCAACGCAACTGCCCGAGGAGATAGATTTGCTGTTCCTTACGCTGTAGGACAAACAGCGTCTTCTTTGGGTTTATTTTCTGGTTCAGTCTACAGCTTTGGCTTGGAATATACCGACAATCCAGACTTTAAAGCCAGCGGGCGATTTGAATTGCGCGATGGTAACGGTAATGAAGGGAATAGTACGTTTATTTCCCTGGGGGCAGCCGGTAAAATCTCCCCAGCATTAACAGCATTAGCACGCTTTCAACAAGCAGGTGAAGCAAATGCATTTTTACCAAGCACCGTCGATAGCTTTGCTAATGCCCAGGGAGTAAGATTTGAGGAGTTGGGAGACACTGCGAATTTAAAAATTGGTTTAGCTTATCGCGATCCAACCAACGATAAATTTAACGGTTTACTTAAATACGAATGGCGACAAAACTTTGACTCCGTACCCAACCAAGACTTTAGAGGAAATTCAACAGCCACAGGACATGTATTTTCAGCAGAAGGTATTTATGCACCTTCCTGGAGATGGGAATTTTATGGTAAATATGCCCTGCGTAATGGCGTAACTTATTTTGACGGCGATCGCTACGAAGGTACGGTGAATTTAGCACAAGCCAGAGCTACCTATAAGTTGGGTTACCGTACCGATTTAGCAGTAGAAGGGCGCTGGATTGGTCAAGATTCCAATAATACTTCTGACTTTGACGAATTTGGAATTGCATTAGAAGGGGGATATTACCTGACTCCAGATTTGCGTTTGGGAGTAGGTTATGCCTTTGGTAGTGTAGATGACCGCGACTTTACTGGATATCGCTCGGAAGGTGGACTATATATGAATGTCAGCTTGAAGCTTAACGAATTGTTTGGCGGATTTGGCTTGCAGAAACCAGTACCAAAGCAGGAACAGGAGTCGGAAGTTTCACCTTTGGTAAGAGATGGTTCTCAACGACAGTCTCAGAAACCTCAAACCAAATTAACCGAACGTTTGCAGAAAAATTCAGAAAGCAAACTAGTTAACCGTTTGAAGAAGCCACAAGGAACAGTGAGCAGTGAACAGTGAACAGTGAGCAGTGAGCGGTGAACAGTGAACAGTGAGCAGTGAGCAGGGAACAGTGAGCAGTGAACAGTGAACAGTGAACAGAAATAATTGTTAACTGATGACTGGTAACTGATAACTGAAAATGTGGTGTTATAGGAGCGAGCAATGCCCAAAAAAAGGTCAAAAAGTAATACGGTTAGAGGTCAAAGGTTAGAGGTGAAGAATTTACTTTTACCTATGGTTCGTTGGCTTTTACCTAATAAAAAAATATTTTGTGTAATCCCTACTTCGATATTATTTTTTCCTTCTGCTGTATTGGCACAAGAGCAGGATTTTGCTAATCCGACTGCTCCGGAGGTGCCTGGGGTAAGGGTAGTGGTAAATAGTAATGCAGATGGTGCGGTGACGGCTGATAGTCAATTAACTTTGCGAGAAGCAATTGAAGTTGTTAACGGTACTTTAACTCCGGAACGACTCAGCAGTGCCGAACAAGCTCAAATTGCTCCTGCAACTGCTGGTGGAAGCAGTATTGAGTTTAATTTACCGTCAGGGGCGACAACTATTGAACTGCAAACGGTGTTACCGGATTTGGCTGCACCTGGTTTAACGGTTGACGGAACTACTCAACCGGGATATGACCCCAATAGTTCGGCAACTGCGGAAATTGCGATTCCGATTCCCCTGGTGACAATCAAACCGGCAACCGGACAAGAAGTATTTCGCGGTTTAACGGTGGTTGCGGATAATATTACGATTCGCGGCTTGAATATGTACGGTTTTAATGCCAAACCGATTAAGCAACAGTTGGGAAGCGGATTAATTTATGACGGTAAACCCGAACCGGCAACTCTGACAACTCCACCGGGGGATATTGTCATTGCTCACCGTTTACCACCTCCGGATATTAGTCAGCAAAAACCACCTGCAAGCAACTTTCCGTTTCGGGAACGAGATGTTCCTCCCCAAAATGTGGTAATTGAAAATAACTGGTTGGGAATTACCCAAGACGAAACAGTACCAGACAAACTTTCCGCTTTTGGTGTTTATGCGTTTAACAGCAAGGGTGCAAAAATTCGTAAAAATCGAATTTCTTACCATGCCGGTAGTGCAATTATTACTTCGGTGAGAGCAGAAGATACCCAAGTGGTGCAAAACATCATTATTGGTAACGGTATTGATGGAATGCCCGATGCTTTGCGGTTTGAAGGTGTAGTTGATAATTCCCAGATTTTGGGTAACTTAATTTGTGCAAACGACGGCGCGGGGGTGTATTTATTCAAACCTCAAGGAAAGATATTAGTACAGAATAATAAAATTACCTATAACGGCAGAAGATTAAGAAGGGCTGCTGTTTTCGTCATGGGCAGCGAGCATCAGGTGCTTGGTAACGAAATTGACAATCAAGCTGGACCGGGAGTAGTTGTTACGGCATTTCCTCACAACGATGTTGGTAGAAGAGGAGTAGCGAAAAAGAACGAGATTCGCAACAATAAATTTGCCGCATTAGAAGGATTGAGCATCGACCTCAACAGCCAGAGAAACTTGGGAGTAATTGACTTTCAGCGCGGAGATGGTCCCAACCCCAAACGCAACTCTGGTAATCGGCGTAAAGATACGGGGAATGCAGCCATCAATGCCCCGCGATTTAGCGCCAAAGCCTTTGCACCCAACGGCAGCAGTGCCACTATTACGGGGAAAGCCGATAAAGGCAGCGAAGTTGCAATTTATCGGCTTTCTGATTATCAACGAGGGTTGGAATCTATATACCAACCGGGTTACGGTGCCCTGACAGAACCACTGACTATAGTTAGCGTCGGCGAAGATGGGGAATTTAGCGCTCAAGTAGAAAACGTGCAACCAGGGGACATGATTAGCGCGATCGCTACCGATCCAAAGTACGGAACCTCAGAACCAGCAGTAGCTACAAAGATTGGTGAGATTGATACTCCACCCAACGTTAACGTTACTCCCCGGATCGAACCGGTTAATCCACCCGAGTGCGTTTCTAAACCGCCGATTCAACCACCACCGGTAATAGAAACACCACCACCACTTACACCGGACGAAACACCACCGCGCCCAATCAAGATAGAAGTCCCGCGCAACATTCACTTTGCCTTAGATAAATCTTTCATTAGTGACGAAAGTGCCCAAATACTAGACAAAGTTGCAGAAGTTCTCAAACAATATTCTTTCATTGTTATAGAACTACAAGGTCATACCGACCCCAGAGCCAGCAATGCTTATAACCAAGCACTGGGTAAACGACGAGCCTTGTCTACGAGAAATTATCTGTTGCGGAAGGGAATAGCACCAGAAAGGATGACCATACGCTCCTTCGGTGAAACTCAACTCAAGGTTCCTGGTAGTACCGACATTGTGGACTACGCACGGGATAGACGTACTGAAATTATCTTCAAGGATATCAGAGGTATAGACCTCGAAATCATTGACCAAGAGCAAGATTTACAAATCGAAGGAAGGTAAGAGGAGTTAGGAGTTAGGAGTGAGGAGTGAGGAGTGAGGGAGTAAGTGAGTGAGGGAGGGAGTGAGTGAGGGAGTGAGGGAGTGAGTGAGGAAGAAAAAATTATTCCCCCCACTAACAACTAACAACTAACCACTAACCACTAACAACTAACAACTAACAACTAACCACTAACCACTAACAACTAACAACTAACTGAATATTTTTCGTTGTTTAGGAAGCAAAAAATGAAAGCTTTATTTAAGCATTTATCGGCAATTACTCAAGGGGAACCGGGTTCGGTGGCGAATCATACTAGGTCGTCATCAAGAAATATTTCCAGTCCCTTTGTGTCTACGACTTTATTAGCGGTTTTGTTAGGGGTACCCCAAGTACCAATAATGGGCAGCGGCAAGGCTATAGCACAAAATGCCAGTTGTCCTGCGGGTACTACACCAGAAACAATACAGTTCAATGCTAGCGATAGCCTGCAAGATTTAACACAAATCTATAATATCGCCGGAATACGTACCGTCTTGTCTTTCACTGAAGAAGTTCCGGGTCAAGTTATTGATAGAACTGAATCAAGAATTGATGGTGGTGTTTATGGTGGGCTGGCTGGACCAAACCTACGTTTAAATATTGGTCCTGGTAAACCTCCAGAAACGGGTAATCTATCACCCGGAAGTGCAACTCTTACTATTACTTTTGCTCAACCCGTCACTTTAGCATCTCCTTTAACTTTATTGGATGTTGACCAACAAGGGGAGCGAGATAGCGGTAGATTTTTCCGAGATATAGCTACCGTCAGTGCGGCTAGTAATAATGCCAATGTTCCTGTTACTCTGCAAGCCCTTGGTTCCTTCACCCAAGTTTCTGGTAATATAGCTTCTGGTGTAACAGAGAACTCATTCCCCGACCAAGGTGAAGGTAACGTTTCTGTAACGCCCCAAGGTGCTGTTGACCAAATCAACATTGTTTATACACCAGATACTTCTCAAGCAAGAGGACAAGACCAAACTATCGGTTTAGCACCATTTACTATTTGTGCCCCAGGGAATGCAGGTACCATTGGTGATACGGTTTATCAAGACACCAATGGTGATGGTACGCAAAATCCTGGGGAAGCAGGAATTCCTGGAATTAATTTAACTTTGATAAATCCAGGCCCCGACGGTCAATTTGGCACCGGTGACGACACTACACAAACTACTACTACTGATAACAACGGTAATTATAGTTTCCCCGTACCTGCTGGTAATTACCGAGTGACTGTTGACAATCCTCCCGGTGGTTTAACCCCGACTCAAACACCACCGCAAACTATTGTTGTAGGAGCAGGTCAAAATTTTGATACTGCTGACTTTGGTTTTTCGCCAGCGCCAACCGGTAGTATTGGTGATACAGTTTATCGGGATAATAATAACAATAACGTCCAAGATGAAGGCGATACGGGGATTCCTGGGGTACAGGTAACCTTAACCA